>JAUNVE010000027.1 GCA_030537795.1 Actinomycetaceae bacterium | reverse complement strand
CTTGCTCTCGATGCTCTTCCCCAATGGGGCGCCGATTTTGGCGGACCGCCCGGAATCATCGCTGCTTTTGGTCTCGCCTATCTCTTCGTCTCAGGTCGCAAACCACGCTGGTATCACGGCTTTTGGTGGGTTGGGCTCACCGGAGCAGTTATGGCAGGCATATCGATCTTTGATTCACTCTCACCAGAACCAACCCACGTCGGAGAGTTTTGGAAAATGATCGGCAAGCCGGAAGGCGCCGCGTTACTGGGACGAAAGCTATCCGACCAGATCGGCACGATTGCGGGATCCCCCCTGATACTTTTGGGATTCACAGTGGCAATGGCTATCCTGATAGCCGCCGTCGTGGGGATCGTAAAACTCTACCGGTTAAGCGAACTGCACCGTAGATTGGTGGTTGAAACCATCGCCAACACACCTCTACCCGCCCTTGCTGTCGGTATCGGCGCGGGTGTCGTGGTTGGCGCCCTCACCAATGATTCGGGCTCCATTATGTTGGCCGATGGCCTGAGTATTGGTTTGCCCGCCCTACTGGCAGCCGCTACTCATCGTCTCCATCAGCTGCGAACGCGCGATACGGCGACCCCGGAGTCTGCTCTGAATGCGCCGCTATACGCGCCCGCAGCGGCACCTTGTGACGCTGAATCCGACGCATCATCACAGCCCGCCACACGTCCTTATACTGATCCGCACGATGGAGATACCCCGACAAGTCATTACCCGTCGCCCGATGCGTGAAATCACAGGGCACCTCCTGCACAGTAAATCCCTTTACCAACAGATCAATAGTCATCGCGACTTCCACCCCCCACCCGTAGGCGAAAGGCATTGCCGCATTGACGGCCTCGCGGGAAATACAACGCTGACCAGAAAGTGGTGCCTGCGCTTTAAACCCGGTTGCTTTGACAATCGCCTTGCGCGCCAGATTCATGACGAATCCTTGTCCGCCAGCACCGCGCTGCTTGGGCAGTACCGCAATCGAACAGTCGCAATCTCCCATTTGTACCGCTTCGATAAGGGCGGTGGCCTCAACCGCGGACTCTCCCAAATCAGCATCAAGAAACAACAGATGGCGAGGGAGACCATCTGCGACATCGCGCATCGCGGCTACCTTCACTCCGGTTTCTAAGGCCGACGCCTTCCCTCGCACCACCGAATGCCGTACTACCACCGCACCGGCCGCACGCGCATACTCCTGTGTATTATCGTCGGATCCATCATCGACAACCACCAGGAGGTCGACCCCGGGAAGCGCCCGACATGACCGAACCGTGGCGGCAATATCGCGGGCTTCATTATGCGCCGGAATTATGACTGCGACACGGTGCTTAACCGGTCCTTGCTGGAAAGTATCGCTCGTTACGTGTGTCACCGGGATTCCTTTAGTCGGTATTGCAGTCATCGTATCGCGCGGATGCCGGCGCGCGGACAACGATGACCAGTTGTTATCTCAGCGATACCTGGCGAGAAACCAGGCCAGCGCGTACACGTCTTTCGTCTTCGGTCAAACTATCGGTCACTGCAAGCGCGTCACGCACATTGGCTTCCAGCTCGCGCACGGCCTCTGTCAGCTGCTCGGCTTCAACACGTCCGGGGAACTCAAAAACTGGAATCGACAGACCCAGAGCACGGAAGGCTCCGATGAATCGAGAATCGTGTCCCAACGTCAGTTGATCTTTCACCTGCAGGCGCGCCAAAGCGGTAAACAGTTGTGACTCGTCCTCCGCACGCACCCACCGAACAAAAATCTTATCCATGTCATGCCAATAGGTGTTGGCAACGCCGGGCACTTGCTTTGTGGGAATGAGTTCCTTGGCTGTTTCTGCGATAGCCGCCCGCACATCCTCATCATCATCGGCGCCGGGGGCCATCCAGAAACCAAGATCCTCCTCGATCACGAGGTCGCCCACCGTATCTACCATGTCAACAATGCGCGGCCCCGGATCGCGCACATCCACACGCACCACCGCCGGTTCGGCTTCGCCGGCATCCACTCGTTCCTTTAAGTCGAGAGCGGCGCGCAATGCCACCCCAAGATCATGCGCCGCATCACCCGAATGTGAGCGTGTTTGTAGCGCGATCAGCACCGCGCCATCAGCGCGCACCATGGCAGGTACCGCATCGGGCAACAGCGTCACAAAAGAGAAATCCTGGGCTCCGTGCTCGGCAGTTGTCGTTGCCGAAAGTGTGGCGGCGGGTAACAGTTCTCTCATAGCCACCAGCGTTGCTTCGCCCTCAAACCCCTCAAATGGGCGGGCAACGGGCATAATCGGTGGACGGTAATTCCGATTCTTCCGTGCCACTTTCTTCCGACGCGACTTTTTCCCCATCGTTTCCTCTTTCACAAATTCCGCGCCACATCCGCACTATCGCATGCGGCGGGCTACTAACACAGCGATATTCTACTCATTCACTCCACGCAGATCCGTCAGATGATCTCGGGAATAGATCCATCCTCCGACGCCAGCGGTAAGCCGATCGCCTGCCAGTGCAACATTCCGTCAACCAGAGGCATCGAATCAAAACCATTGCGGTTTAACCATTCGGCAACTTTCTTAGCGCGTCCTCCTGCACGGCACACAATAATGAGTTCCTCATCGGGTAAATCATCGAGAGACTCAGGAATGTTATCGGCGGGAATATGAATGGCGCCCGGAGCGTGTCCAGACTCGAACTCGAAGTCCTCGCGCACATCTATCATCGCGTAACCTTCGGGAGTTAAACCGTCGTCGTCAAAGTCTTCAGCCTTCACTGGGCCAGGTGCGTAAGGAAATGTCATGATTTAACCGTAACGTGTTTGTCAAGAGGAGAAGTTATCGTGAAAATTATTGTTCCGCGAACCCCCGCCCTCGATTTCGAATTCCCTTCCGACGTGGAGGTCGTTACGATCTCGGAATCTGAAGAAGTTCCCGCTGAACACCGCGACGCCGAAGTCGCCGTTGTCTGGGGGATGCGTGGCGCAATCGAATCATTTGTTACACAACTCCCAAACGTCCGCTGGTTCCAAACCCTGTCGGCTGGTCCCGACGCTCTGTTACGCGCGAACCTGCGTGAAGACGTGATTATCACCAACGGCATTCACCTGCACGATCGCCCGGTAGCCGAACATGCACTGGGATTGGCTTTAGCGCTCGCGAGGCAGATTCCCGAGTGCATCGAGGCGCAACATCGTCATGAATGGTCTCGCGAACTGGCAAAACCCCATCCTCTACACGAAGACACTCGAGTAACAACCGTGGTCGGCTCAAAAGTAGTCGTATGGGGTTTCGGTGCAATCGGTCAGCAGATTGGCCGCGTATTTGCCGCCTGCGGCTCCGATGTAATCGGCGTTGCACAAAGCTCAGGTGAACGAGCAGGATTTCCCGTCAGATCATCATCGGAGATTCTTGAGGTGGTGCACGACTGTGACATTCTCGTGATGGTACTGCCTAATACAGATACCACCGTCGATGCCTTAAATGCTTCCGTGCTTGAGGCACTTCCGTCGCGCGCCCTGATTGTTAACGTTGGCCGCGGCACGACCGTCGATGAAAATGCTCTTATCAAAGCTTTGCGTAACCGGCAGATCAGTGCAGCCGCCATTGACGTCGTCAAAGATGAACCACTACCCGCCGATTCTCCACTGTGGGACACCCCTAACTTGCTTATCACTCCGCATTCGGCCGGAGGGCGACCCGACGGTTTCAAAGATCTCATGTTGCATAATCTCACCGCCTATCGAGAAGACCGAATCAGCGACATGCAAGGTCTGAAAAGAGTACCGCAGGCTTAGGAAAATTCGCATAGTAGGACGCATATGAAATTTTGCGTGACACATGACACAATTAGGGTATGCATGAAAGAGCAGGCACAGTAGCCAAACCAGAAGATCTCATTAACGTCGACGAAGTTCTGTCGGCGTATTACGACATTGAGCCAGACGTTAACGACCCTAATCAGAAAGTCGTCTTTGGGACGTCCGGCCACCGCGGTTCATCTCTCGATGGCGCGTTTAATGAAGCGCATATCGTCGCCACGACCCAAGCCATCGTTGAATACCGCGCCTCCCAGGGAATCAACGGCCCCCTATTCATCGGCCGCGATACCCACGCATTATCCGAACCAGCCTGGCGTTCCGCCCTCGAAGTGCTGATTGCCGCAGGCGTCAACGTTCACATCGATTCGCGCGGCTCATTCACCCCCACGCCCGCGGTGTCACACGCAATCTTGCGAGCTAATGGTGCCGGGTCTGCTAGCGGCGTGAGGACAACCGGTGACGGTTTAGCCGACGGCATCGTCGTCACCCCTTCCCATAACCCACCGCGCGATGGCGGCTTCAAATACAATCCACCTCACGGCGGTCCTGCCGACTCCGATGCGACCTCCTGGATCGCCAACCGTGCGAATGAAATTCTCGCCGAAGACTGGAAAGCCATAAAACGCATTACCGGGAAAGACATGTTCGATGAACCAAATGTCACGAACTATGACTTCCTGGGTATTTATGTCGATGACCTCCCCTCCGTCATTGATATGGACGCCATCCGAGAAGCAGGCGTCCGCATCGGCGCTGATCCGCTCGGCGGCGCAGCCGTCGATTACTGGGGTGCCATCGCAGAACGCTTCGGTCTTGAACTGACAGTTGTCAACCCGAAGGTCGATCCGACCTGGCGTTTCATGACGCTCGATTGGGACGGAAAGATCCGCATGGATTGTTCCTCCCCGAACGCCATGGCGTCATTACGTGAAGCGATGACCCCCGACGAATACGGGCATACGCCCTACGATGTCGCAACCGGTAACGACGCAGATTCTGACCGTCACGGCATCGTCACGCCCGACGGATTGATGAACCCCAACCATTATCTAGCGGTTGCAATCGAATACTTGTTCACCCACCGACCCGACTGGTCAAAAGACTGCGCAGTAGGGAAGACCCTTGTGTCATCGGCCCTCATTGATCGGGTAGTTGCCGACATCGGACGCAAGCTGATCGAAGTCCCTGTTGGTTTCAAATACTTTGTGCCAGGGCTACTCTCCGGCGACGTAGGATTCGGCGGCGAAGAATCGGCTGGGGCAAGTTTCCTACGCAAAGACGGAACCGTATGGACCACAGATAAGGACGGCATTATTCTTGCGCTACTAGCTGCGGAAATTATTGCCGTGACGGGTAAATCACCTTCCCAGTTACATCGCGAACAGGTGGAACGTTTCGGAGACTCCGCTTACGCCCGTATCGACAACGCTGCCTCAAAGGATGAAAAAGCTCAGCTGGCGAAGCTGTCCCCTGAAGATGTCACCGCTACGGAACTCGCCGGTGAAGAAATCACCGCGAGACTCGTCAACGCCCCCGGCAATAATGCCGCCATCGGCGGACTGAAGGTAACAACTGAAAACGCGTGGTTTGCAGCGCGGCCATCGGGAACCGAAGACGTCTACAAGATCTACGCTGAATCATTCCGCGGCGAGGATCACCTCAAGCAGGTACAGAACGAAGCAAAGAAGGTCGTTTCCGCCGCCCTCGAAGGATAGGTGACGGCGCGCACTACAGATGCGCGAAAGTAGCTGATCTGGCGGTGTTCACAGGCTCTAGCTGATGAGTCGACGAACACCGCCAGAAGCTTTATACACACGTGATTTTCGTGGCAAGCATCACAGTGTGCTATACCTAGTGAGTGACACGGGGTGCTCCCGCCGGGAGCTGAGATAACACCCGGGAACCTGATCTAGATAGTACTAGCGGAGGAATAGTCATGAGCAGTCATGTCTTCAATCAATCATCTAAGTCCACTGCGTCACCCGCATCGCCATCAGCTATTGTTGACCAAATTGTGGCGGGATGGCAGGCCGTGCAAGATAGCACGCCACTTGTACAGTGTTTAACAAATACGGTGGTACAACCACTAACAGCGAATGTCCTCATCGCCGGTGGAGCAGCACCTGCCATGGTTGATGTGGTCGGCGAAGCGGAGGTTTTCGCCGCCATCGCGTCCGGAGTTTTAATCAACCTGGGTACCGTCGCACCCGGCCAGCAGGCTGCCATGCCGGTAGCGGCGCAGGCGGCGCATGAAAATGGGACACCGTGGGTCCTGGATCCGGTTGCCATCGGCGCCCTGCCCGTCCGCACCAATTTGGCGCATACATTGACAGCATTTCAGCCTACGGTTGTGCGCGGCAATGCGTCTGAGATTATTGCGCTGTCGGGTGGCGTTGGGGGACGCGGCGTTGACTCAACTGCTTCCGTAGAAGAGGCCGCCGATGCGGCCCGCGCCGTCGCCGAAAAAACATGTGGCGTGGTGGCTGTGTCGGGAGAAGTCGATCTCATTACTGACGGTTCCACTGAAATCCGATGTGTAAATGGCTCCCCTATGCTGACTCAGATTACCGGCGCTGGATGTTCGTTGGGTGCCTATATTACGGCATTCGTAGCAACTATTGAGGATCCGGTTATTGCCACCGCTGCCGCCCATGTGTGTTTTGGCATTGCTGGTGAACGTGCCGCACAAAAGGCCAGCGGTCCGGGAACTTTCGGCGTCTATCTACTCGATGAAATCGCTAACTTAAACGCCGATATCATTCGCGCAGAAGCCAAACTACCATGACCGGGCGCCCCACTCCACTGCCGGGAATCTATCTGGTGACCGATCCAGGCATGTCAATGGTTCGCATCGGTGAGCCCGGCTCCGCTGACTCAACCGACCGCGCCTGGCATCATCGCGCAATAGATGAAACCGTTAAACTCGCTGTAGCTGCGCAGCAAGCGGGAGTTGCCACTATTCAGTTGCGATGGAAGAACGTCGATGCCGGTTATTTTCTTCTCCTCACGCGCGAAGTGAGTGAGGCGCTCACCGCACAATCTCTCGACCAAGTCACCCTCCCAACTGGGCAGCAGAATATGCAGATCATTATCAATGACCGAGTAGACGTGTTCTGTGCGGCGCGTGAGGAGGGACTCCGTGTTGACGGTATCCACATTGGTCAGACGGATCTACCACCGACCCACGCCCGCGCACTGGCCGGCCCAGCTGCCCAGATTGGCTGGTCGGCATCAACACCCACCGAACTCAAACGGGCCCGCCAGATGGCCGACAGTATCGACTGTTTAGGGGTTGGAGTCCTGCGTAATACGTCGACGAAAACAGATGCTCCCGATGCGTTAGGCGTTAGTGGAATCGACGAAATTGCAGCCGCTGAACACTTCCCCATTATCGCTATCGGCGGTATCACCGCCTCCGATATCCCCGCTATTGCGGCATCACATATTCACTCGGCAGCAGTCGTCTCAGCCATAGTAGCAGCCGACAATCCGGGGGCGGCAGCTCGCGAACTGGTCGAGCTGTGGAACTCAGCAAAGGAAACCCCATGACACATCCATCCATTCCCCGTATTCTCACCATTGCCGGTACTGACCCGACCGGAGGGGCGGGCTTGGCAGCCGATATCAAGTCAATTACGGCCGCCGGAGGTTTCGCCCTCGCGGTCACAACTGCTCTCGTGTCCCAAAACACCCACGGCGTCAGCGCCGTGACGATGCCCGATGCACGTACTATCCGCGACCAGTTAGATGCCGTATCATCGGATGTCGACGTTGACGCAGTCAAGGTCGGCATGGTGTCATCCATCGACTACATCACCACGATTAAGCAGTGGCTGGAAGAAACCAAACCCACCACCATTATTATCGACCCGGTTATGGTGGCGACCTCCGGTGATCGGCTCCTTGATGCGCAGGCGGAGGATGCCCTGCGTGACCTGCTGGTTTTGGCGACAATGATTACCCCAAATATCCCCGAGCTGGAGGTACTGGCGGGAGTTAAACCGGGATCTATCACCAACTTTGAGCAGGCTTGTCAGGCAGCTAAAACGGTCGCCCGTGAACTGTCCACCGTCGTTGTAGTCAAAGGCGGGCATCTGTCGGATAATCCACTCATTAATGCACTCGTTAACGCGGAAGGCGTTATTACCCAGGCGAAGGCTCCGCGAGTTGAAACAACCAATACACACGGCACCGGTTGCTCACTGTCCTCTGCTTTAGCTACCCGATTGGCGACTGGAGAAGGCCCGCATAAAGCTCTCAGCTGGGTGACCCGGTGGCTTTACGAGTCACTGATTCACGCGGATGCCCTCCGCGTCGGTTCCGGCAACGGGCCCATCGATCACAGCCACCGAGCACGACGCTTAGAAGCTGTAGCCACCAATCAACCGTGGGCCGACCAAGCACTCAGCATTCCCCAGTTACATACGCCGAGCGACGCTAGCCGCGCAATCACCGCTACGGATACGGAATCTGTTATTGGAGCAGCCGGACCGTGGACGCAACTGCTATGGAACGCAGGAACTCCCGTACTGGAAGAAATCTGGAACCTTCCATTCATTACTGGCCTGCGAGACGGCACCCTCGATGAATGGGAGTTCACCGCCTACCAACGCCAGGATGCGATTTATCTCGACCTCTACTCCGCCGCACTTGCCCACCTCGCGTTTCGCGCGCAGGACCCGCTAGAAAAGGTACATTGGGCATCCGATTCAGCTACTACCTTGGAGGTAGAACAGGCATTGCACCGCGATTGGCTGAACCGACACCGCGGAGAAGAATTCGCCGACGCCCTCCAGATGGCAAAAACCCCGATTACGGCAGGTTACACCGACTTTCTCTTAGCACGCATAGCCACAGAAAACTATGTCGTTGGGACTGCCGCAGTCTTGCCATGCTATTGGCTATACGCGGAAATCGGCTTTAAACTCATCGAGTTCAACCATCCGGATCACGTCTATACGAAGTGGCTCACCATGTACGGGGACGAAAGCTTCATTAACTCAACGAAAAACGCCATATCGATCGTCGAAAAGCAAATGGAGTTAGCGAGCCCAACGGATCGCGAACGGGCGACCCGCGCCTTCTTGGGTGCCGCAATTTGGGAGCGGGAATTCTTCGATCAAACAAATCGAATGCACTGATTTTTGCGGTTAGCTTCACGGCCAAGGGTGACGTAGAATCCGAGAGTGCTCAAGACTTACCGTGAAATCTTGTCGCTCCCGGGTGCATTCAAATTTTCTACCGCCGGGTTTCTCGCACGCTTTCCCATGGCGCTCATGGGAATCGCGCAGATCTTGATGGTCTCCACCCTTTACGGTTCATATACTCTCGCTGGCCAGGTGGCAGCCGCCAGTGTCATTGCCTTTGCGATGGGTGCACCCGTGCTCGCTCGACTGGTTGACGCTTTTGGGCAGGCACGGGTGATGATCCCCTCACTGGTCATTTCCGGACTGGCCCTCATTGGCCTCATCGGCGCCGCAATGATTCATGCAGATCCGCTCTGGTTATACGTCTTCACCATGATCGGCGCCGCAACTTCGGGGGCAATGGGCTCCATGGTGCGGTCGCGCTGGAGTGGCGTGGTAAAGAGTGCGGCGCAACTTCATACCGCTTTTTCGATGGAATCAACACTCGATGAACTGGTTTTCATGACGGGGCCGGTGCTCGCCACAGTTCTCACAACCAGCGTACATCCCACGGCTGGGCTCATGCTTGCAGTTACCCTCTTAGTCGGCGGCGGCCTATGGTTCCTATCCCAGCGCGATACCGAACCGGCTCCCACACGTTCCACAGGCACCTCATCGACGTCCGGTTCAGTCATGCTCCAACCAGTCATGATCGCTCTGGCACTTATCTACGTGGGTGCAGGCGCCATGTTTGGTTCAATCGACGTGGCAACCGTCGCGTTTACCGACGAATTCAATCAGAAGTCTTTGTCGGGTGTACTACTCGGTATTTTCGCCGCCGGATCAATGTGCGCGGGCCTGTTATACGGGGCACGCACCTGGCGTTTCCCACTGTGGAAGCTCTTCGTGGCCGGAGTTCTCGCACTCGCAGTCGGCGCTACAATCATTGGTTTCGTCTCCACCATCCCGCTTATGGGGTTGGTCATGTTCATCACCGGCTTTTCGATTTCCCCAACAATGATTAACGTCACGTCAATGGTGCAACGAGCAGTACCGTCGCATCGCCTGACGGAAGGACTCACCTGGATGTCAACTGCCATGAATATCGGTGTTTCACTTGGCGCAGCCGTAGCCGGGCGTACCGTTGACCATTCCGGATCCTTCGGTGGTTTCAGCGTTGTTATCGTCTCAGCCTGGGCCATGGTAGTCGTCACTATTGTGGCAGTTCCTGTGTTGAGGGCAGCTTCCAAACCCCGCCGACATCGTCTGCCAGTGCAGGTGGGCAGTCGTCGCCTCGGACTGGATAAGCTGTGGCGTTTTCGTCGCAATCTTCCACCGCGCACTGAGGTTCACGCCAAAGAGGTGGATATAACTGAAACAAAACCGCCGGCCGGTCCTCAAAACGATTGCGCGCCGTGACACCAAGGACCATAAACTAGCTGTAATGATTCTCACCGCAGTCACGAAGTTCGGCAACGTCTTCAACACCGCCGTTGCACGCGTACTCGCTGATTTGGGCTGGCGTGCCGAAATGCTTGGTTACGGCGGCATTGGATCACTGGAACGGGTTCGCGTCATCGGCCGTGCGCTCATGTCCCCCACTCCATTCGAAGAAAAATTTGAAGCGTGGGCAAAGCAAACCGGTGTACCCACATTGCGCGATTTAACCACCGCCGCCGAAAGAGCCGGCGCACCCGCCATAGAGGTGTTGAAAGAAGCCGTGGGAGAAGACGGCACCACCGACGAAACACAAACGACTACCACCGCTCGCGGTGAGCGCGGGTGGCGCCAGTTCATCGACGCGCAGATCCCCTTCCAACCGGTTCTGGTAAGCGTTGGCGGACAAAAGAAACTCGTCTATGCCGATCGCGGAGGCTACGTCGACATCGTCATCCACCACCATGGACTGTCGCCAGGCTGGCACGCGGCAACATTACAAGCCTTGGACGCGCAAGCTGTTGCCCGCGGCGATCGACGCGTCCGCGCTTCTCGACCAGTTTCTGCCCCGGTACGCATTGTGGCAGAAGCCGAAACGCACGGCATCGTATGCGACGTCGATGACACAGTGATGATTTCGTGGCTTCCTCGCCCAGTTATTGCGGCAAAGAATGCGTTTTTCACCTACGTGTCATCACGGCAGGAAGTGCCGCTCATGGCTAGATTCCTCACACACCTATCAAGCGCATATGGAATCCGTAGCGCTCGCGGGGCGTCAACGGAACACTCCCGCACGGCTACCGTCTACCTATCAACCGGAGCCTGGAATGTTGCGCCCGGCTTACGGCATTTTTTGGCGCGCGGTGGGTTTCCGACAGGTACTCCCCTCATGACTGATTGGGGTCCGTCTCAAACCGGGTGGTTCCGTTCCGGGCTTCAGCATAAACGTAGCCAGTTGCGGCGCTTGGCACGCGAATTACCGTGGGTTGAATGGTTTCTCATTGGAGACGATGGACAAAATGATCCTGAGATTTATTCGGAATTTGCCTCCCAATATCCCGATCACGTGGCAGCTATCTGCATCCGCACTCTCACACCCGCACAACAGGTTCTCAGTCACGGTTTAGACGCCACTGAGGCATTGGAAAAACGAATGGCTGCAACACCGCCATCGGTTCCGGTTCTGATCGGAGAAGACGGGGACGCACTGTTACGACAAGCCCGGCGATTAGGAATCCTGTGATAGCTGGCAACCGTGTCAAAAGAACGAAACCTGCGGTATCACGTAATAGGACATATTGAGCGTTTGGGGTCACCGCAACGTACAGTATGTAGGGCGATAAAATGAGTCGCACATAACACAATCGATTATTTCCTTGTAAGGGGACGAATATGGCTAACCGAAATGTGCTCACTGAAGCGCTTGATTACGCAATTCCTTCGACTGTCCCCACCCATTGGTACAATATCGCGGCCGATTTCCCCGAGCCCGTCGCGCCTGCTCTCAACCCGCAGACGCATGAGCCGGCGAAACCCGAAGAACTTGAGCCGCTATTTGCCAAAGCGTTGGTGGAGCAAGAATTTTCCACCGAACGATGGATCGAAATTCCAACTCCGGTAAGGGAAGTGTATTCATCCTGGAGGCCCTCACCGCTATTCCGGGCGCACCGGCTCGAAAAGCAACTGGGTACCAAGGCAAAAATCTACTACAAGTATGAAGGCGTTTCTCCGGCGGGCTCCCATAAACCAAACTCGGCGGTAGCGCAGGCCTATTTCAATGCTGTCGAAGGCACTACCAAGCTCACGACAGAAACTGGCGCGGGCCAGTGGGGTGCCTCCCTGGCAATGGCCTCAGCCATGTTCGGTCTCGAATGTGAGGTCTTCCAAGTTCGCTCCTCCTACGATGAGAAGCCCTACCGTCGTATGCAGATGGAAGCTTACGGTGCCACCTGTCACCCGTCGCCCTCCGACATTACTGAAGCCGGGCGCGCAATGCTGAAAGAGGATCCCGATACGACCGGGTCACTCGGTATGGCGATTTCCGAAGCTATCGAAGTCGCCGTTAAATCGGATAATGCGCATTACGCGTTGGGATCCGTGCTTAATCACGTGATATTACACCAGAGCGTGATTGGTCTCGAAGCCATTGAGCAACTCAAGGAAGCCGGCGAAGAACAGGCCGATATTGTTTTCGGTTGCGCTGGCGGCGGTTCGAATCTCGGCGGGTTAGCCTTCCCGTTCATGGGGCTCAACCTACGCGAAGGTGCCTCAACACGTATCGTTGCATGCGAGCCCGCCGCATGCCCGTCCATGACACAGGGTGAATTCCGCTATGACTACGGCGATGTCGCTCACCTGACACCGCTACTCAAGATGTACACCCTCGGCAACGAATTTGTTCCTCCGGCAATCCACGCCGGTGGCCTTCGTTTCCACGGTATGAGTCCGATGGTGTCACATGCGAAGCATCTTGGTCTTCTTGATTCAATTGCGGTAGATGAGAACACCACCTTCAGTGCCGGCCTAGAGTTTGCGCGCGCCGAGGGTATTATCCCGGCCCCCGAATCCACTCACGCCGTGGCCGGCGCCCTCAACTACGTCAAATCCGGTGAAGCTCGCGATGGCGAAGTTATCGTTATCGGATTATCAGGTAACGGAGTGCTTGATCTGCCGGCTTATGGCCGCGAGATTGAGCGCGAACGAAACCAGAAGTAAAAGGAGTGCAGAAATGGGGTCACCGGCTACGCTGGCGACCCCATTTTCGTATTTAGTTCATGACTGGGCACTCGGCTAGCACGTCAATCATTGCCTGACGTTCTGATCGCGTAACGGTCAACCCCCAAGCTGCTTTTATTCGCACCTGACGAGCCACATAAGCGCAGTGATAGTCCTCATTGGGAGGTAGCCACTGATCTGCCGCCGCGTGACCTTTATCTTTATTCACCTTTCCATCAACAGCCAGTAGATTATTTTGGTCATTGGCAAATGCGCGGCGCTTTTCGTCATCCCACTCCCACGCCCCGGAGCGCCACGCGTCATAGAGGGCAACAACATGATCAATCTGAACGACAGGCGAAGTCTCCGGGCCACGCACAAAATCAATGGTCCGCGACGTATACGGGTCCACTAGAACCCCCGATTCCACCACGCACTGCGGCGGGTATTTCTTCCCGTACCTCACCGCCTGCAGGTCGCGCCCCAGTACATCGTTGCGGGTATCGCAACCGTTTGCATCCTCGTCCGCCCAGGGCTGTCCGAATCGGTGACGTTGATAGCTGGGCGCGTCGTTACTCGACCTCACCGATAGTTTTTCCAGCTCTACACGCACCGTTGATGGCGGCACATCGTCAATTTGAGATCTCCATAGGGACGGAAGACCACCGGGCATAAGTGCCGCCACTATCCATACGCCTACGACAATAATGACAGCTATTGTCACCAGGTCAGCTATACGGTTACGCATGTGAGTACTGTGCCTGATTACATCTGGAAAAGAAACCGACTCTGTCGTTATCCACAGATATGCAATCAGCCGGTAGGCGAGCGACTATTCGACGGATTCAGTGAGTGAAGAGTCGTTATTGCGTATATTGCCAACCGCGCGCCCCACCTTGCGTGGGCTCAGTCTCGGCGGCGGAATCATGTCAAGCAAATGCGCAACGTGAGAATCGGTGGTCGCAACAGGGTCGAGCCAATCGCTCCACATATCGGGCGGAACTACGACGGGCGAGCGATCGTGAATATGTCCGAGGGCGTCTGGAGCTGAACGCGTAATAATAGCGAATGAACGTCGCCACTGGTCGTTTTCGGTCGCCTCTGGATCTCGCCAGGCATCGTAAATCCCGGCAAATCCCATGACTGGATCATCGTCGCCAGCGGAAAGAAACCACGGTTGTTTAGAACCGTCCTCCTCCTGCCATTCGTAATATCCGTTGGCAGGAATGAGGCAGCGACGACGGCGAGCTGCCTCTTTAAAACTTGGCTTTTCAGTCAGCGTTTCTGAGCGCGCGTTGATCATGGGGCGTTTGGCGTCATGTGCCCAGTGAGGCACTAAACCCCAGGTCAAGTGTTGCAAGCGTCGTCCTTGATCTGCTCGTTCCAGCACCACGGGTAGCTCTTGTGATGGCGCTGCATTCCAGGTCGGATGATTGTCTCCAATGGTTAACGCAATGTCGAATAGGGTCACCAACTCACGCTGAGATGCCCAGATCCCGTATCTGCCACACATTATTTACTCCTTGTCGCCCGACTGGCTGTCCTGCTGGCGTTCGATTTCATCGGCCAGCTCAGACATTGCTTCGCGCCCCTCCGCGGTCTCCATTGAACGTGCCACATCCTCGCGGGTCAGACGCGGAAAAGTACCGCGATTGCGCCGCAATTGACGCAACTGTGAGGACGTCAATGTCAAAGTCCAATCATCGTGGGCCGGGAGTTGCCACTTTCGCCAGTGCGCTACCACTGTAAAACTTGATCCAACGATGGTGGCCGCGAGCATACCGAGCATTTCGAGGTCGTAAAAGAAGAACACGACCATCACAATGGAGGCAACAGCCGCGGGGGTTGCGTATAAATTATTGCCGCCGAATACCATCGGCACATTACCAGCCGCCACGTCCCGGATCATGCCTCCTCCCACGGCGGTAATCATGCCGAGCATAATCGCTGGCATAATACCGAATCCCAGTGACAGAGTTTTGACTGCACCGGTAGCTGCCCACGTTCCCAGCACGATACCATCGGCGACCACGATGGCACGCGCCGCGTATGTCGAATCGAGTCGCCACAAAAATGCGATGAGGGCGCCAACGAGTGCGGTACCCAAATAGTACGGGTCTGTCAGAGCAACGGGAGGTCCAGCCTGAAGCAGTGTGTCTCGCACCATGCCTCCGCCAAGTGCCGACATAATGGCCAACACGGCGAATCCAACGGCGTCGAAGCCTTTGCTACGCGCCAGTCGTCCTCCGATAATTCCGTTGAGGAATACTCCTGTCAGATCAATGAAGCGAAAGAGGTCGGGCAGGCTGTGATTCAAACTGTCGAGCACCTGTTCTCCTCTCCCATCACGACGGGCACGATCCTTGCGCGGCTAACGTTTCTATCCGATGCCGCTTGCTCCGAATGCCCAGCCAAGGGCGTAAGTAATGGTTGCCGCTCCATATCCTACGGCCATTTGACGCAAGGCTCGCAGTAGCGGGGGTTTTCCCGACAGGATACCCACAATGCCACCGGTAATGAATAGGGCAATGCCGACGATCATCAGGGCACTGAAGACGCCAGCAGGGCCGGATAAACCTATGAGAAATGGCATGAGAGGCAAAAAAGCGCCGGCGGAAAAGAAGAAAAATGAACTGAACGCTGCATTCCACGCGGTGCCGATTTCTGCGTACTGCTGCTCTCCAGCTATAGCTGCTTCACGAGCTTTTGAACCGAGCAGACTCATCGGTGTGATGACGGCGCCGGTGGTTATTTCAGTTACCGGCTTATTGATGGCTTCTAAAATGAGTTTGGCGTGTGTGCGAGCGTCTTCCGCCGAATCTCCCCGCGCACGAAATACGAGTTCAAGTTCATTGGCGGCGACGTCGAGGCGGGCAACTGCTCGATGAGCATCCGGGGCCGGGTCGGAAGCCTCCAAAAGTTCTCGCTGCGATGTCACGGAGATATATTCACCGGCAGCCATTGACAAGGCGCCCGCCAACAGTCCCGCGAAACCGGCAGCGATAACCATTACCCGCGACGTTCCTGTTGCCGCAATACCGAGGATGAGAGCGAGGTTAGACACTAAACCGTCATTGGCGCCGAATACGGCTGCCCGGAAAGTTCCCGACATCCGTTCACGTGAACGGGCCGCCAAACCGCGGACGACCTCTCCGTGAATATGTTCGTCGGCGGCCATCTCTTCAGTTGCGTCATCGTCATCATCATACGCTGCGCGTTCTTCCGAGCGTTGTGCCAGGGCAAGTACAAAAATAGAGCCAAAAATGCGTGCCAACCGAGCCAGTATGCGCGATGGTAATGCGGGCTTCGGAGCCGGTTCGGCATAAGCGCCAAGCCGTTGCATCCAGTATTGTTCGTGGCGGCGTTCAGCGTCAGCGAGCGCAAGCAGAATTTCGCGTTCTTCACCGGTGCGTCGCTGAGCTAATTCCCGATAGGTTTCACCTTCCATCCGCTCTTCTGCCAGGTAACGACGCCAGCGTTGAATTTGGGCAGGGGACGGTTCGGTCGCTCCTTCCCCTACGAACTCAGCAAAGTGTCCGGGGCGTGTATTCACGCTGATGGTTGGCCGGGAGTGGTTTCGGCTTCGGTATCGTAAACTTCCACGACATCAACGTCAACGTACTCGGTGTCATCGGGACGCTGGCCGAAAACTCGTTCCTTGACAATACCAACGACCTTATCTGTGGCTGCTTCACCACCGCGACGCACCGCCTCAGAGATTTTGTCAGACGCCGAATTCATCGGCTTTGCGACCACTGGGGATTGGCGTAGTTTTGCCGCGGATTGGCGAATCTGTTCATAGCGTTCCCGACCTGCTTTCGTACCGAGGACGTAGCCGAGACCAGCTCCAACGATGAATCCAAACTTGTTTCCCACTGTTCCTCCTGGGGATTGGGGGGCGCATGACGCGCCGCTGTGCGTACTAAGCCTATCGAGGTTACGCCGCTCTCACCTACTGAAATTGATATTACGACTAATCTTTCTCATCCCCAATCGTAAATTGGGTGGTGCGCTTGACCGTTTTTTAACCTAGGGTATTGAACGTGAGTGAAGTACGTATCCCTACACCCCGCGGCGTCACGCTAGCGGGAACTTTCATCAACCCGGTTGATACTCAAGATGCGGCGGTACTATTTTCGCACTCATTTTTAGCCGACAGGCATTCGGGAGAGCATTTCGACCGACTGTCGCGAGCATACCGCGGCGCCGGCTACGCAACACTTGAGTTCGACTATTCCGGGTGCGGGGATTCAGATGACGACGTGATTACCGCTGCTCATGGTGTCGAAGACCTCCATTCGGCGTCCTCCTGGTTAGAGAAGCAGGGCTTTACTCGACAGGTTATTCACGCGCACTCCTTCGGTACGCTAATCGCGTTAAAAGCTCGCCCTGAACCGGTAGAAACCATGGTGCTGACCGGTCTCGTGTCAGGGCCGCTGTCCTTTGACTGGAATCGTATTTTCTCTGCTTCCCAGCTCGACGACCTAGAAAAACACGGTCACGCCGAGATTCCCGACGACAACCAATCAGACCGCGAGTTTTTCATTATTTCCCGTCAGACTCTCATTGATCTATCCATGAACGAAACAGATGATCTGCTTGGCAACCTAAAAACTCCGGTGCTTGTCATCCACGACGATGACGATGATCTGCGCGGCCTACTAGAAATGACGCAGGAAAACTTCGATCGTCTCCCCGACGGCTCGCATTTGGAAATCGTGCGCGCTGTCTCCTTCGGTGCGGGTCAGGGCTTAGATACTTTACGAAATCTTTCGCTGGACTGGGTGCGCAAACGCGTACCGGCCCGCAGATAGTGTCACTGCCGCCCTCTGTTGGGCGCGGATTCGCTGCGGCTTAACTGTATAGGTGGCGAAGAATGTCGTCGAGGGCGTCCTCGTCATTAAGCCAGGTACGGGTGCCGAAACGAGTTGTGGACAGCGCGGCCACACGGTTAGCGAAGTCAATCACTGAAACTGGGTCGCTACTATCGCGATCAAGCAGGTCGTTGGCACACGCCCAGGCAAAAGCACCGTGGAATACGTCCCCGGCCGCGAGCGTACATACGGCGTTCACCGTCGGTGGCGTCACCGACCCCGCCGCATCATCCCACCACCATCGGGTTGGTTTTTCACCGTTGGTTTGGATAATGCGGGTGATGCCGAAGCCGCGAAGAAAATCGACTGTTTCAGCCACTGTGGTTGCCCCCGGAGCAACGAAATCAGCTGATAAAACAGCGATGTCGACAAATCCTAACATGGGTGTGAGCCAGGGTTTCCACGATCCTCCATCGAGGATGCGCAGGTAGGGCGGTTTATTTTCGACGGCGGCGAACGGATCGGTATCGGTAGTGTCGGTCCCTAAAGTAACTGCTTCCATACCAAGTTGGGGATTATGCCCGTCAATAAGTACAACTTGGGGTTTTCCCATTGTCGCCAGGGAAGCGGTAGCTATATCGGCTTGGATGGGTAACCGAGCATTGGTGGAGGCGAGGGTACGCGCACCCGTATGAGAGTTGACAAAAATTGCCGATACCGCCGGAGAATAATCACCGTTATGCGGGGAGGATTCGCAGGTGTAGTCGGTGCAGTCAATGAGGGCGATATCGTGGGATTCAATATCGTCAGCAATGAGGTGGGCAGCCAAACCATCGCCTACCGCAGTCATAAGTACCGTGGCCATAGGATTTCCAGGGCCGGCTACGGCTACCTCGGTAGCTAGCTGTTTTCGGGCGATCAGTCGAGCCTGCGCGTGGGTGAGGGCGGAAAAAGTCACTGCCGCATTAGTTGCCGGGCCTCCGGCAGCAATCACCTGATCGAGCGAGGTAACCTTCGTGTTTTCTGCGACAGTTTCGGCCGTCAGTTGTGCGACGTCGAGGGTCGTCAGCCCCGAGAAGAGTCCGTACATACCGTGGATTATTGCATGAACATGCCGTGATCATCGAAGTGAAGCAGTTTAGGATAATGGCATGACGTATCGTTCTCGGCCAACAGCTCTGGCTCTCCTCACCGCCATCTTCTATTCGGCTTGGTTAATCGGCCCTTGGCTACAACCGGACTTAGATCCGATGTTTTCATACGTGTCGGAACTGTCCGCCTCGTCAATGCCCCTGGCACAGGTTTTCCAACTTACGGATCTGGTGGCCGGCGCACTGTTCATCCTGGTGGGCTACACCTTTACATCTTCCACTGGGCCGGTCGAAAGCACACCATCCCCAATAATTACAACGGCGATTTCCCGACTACCGCTCAACGTCCAAGAATGGCGACTCAATGCGCTTATTCACGTTGTTTTCATCATACTCGGAGTGGCCACGATTGTTGATTCGGCTTTCCCCATGGCATGCCCAGAAAGCCTTCTACCCACCAGCTTTGTCGACTCTCCGCTATGTCAAACGACCGGTACGCTCGTGCATGAAATCTCCTCTGTAATAGCTTCAGCTGCCGCCATTGCAGTATGTATTCTCGCCATCATGCTGGTTTACCCCCGAAGATTTAGCCGCACGCTTCCGCTTTCTGCATTGGGTGTGATTTTTATCATGTCAACTCTGTACACCGGCGGTGCCGCACTCATTCAGCTTCCTTTTAAGGGGTTGGCTCAGCGCATCGGCTTAGCAGCATTCGCACTGTGGTTTGTCATCTACGTCGGAACGATAGGTACCCTCAATCGAAAAGATCAACCTTCATGAGTATTGGCCCAAAATCCTCGATTCACACCGGAGACCGCTACTCTGTAAGCTACCTGACGAGCCAAGCGGACAAAGTAACCGCATCAGTTCACGTATTAGCTGAAGGTGAAAAGTCACTGCCAACAGTTATTTTGCTCAGCGGTCTAGCGGTCACCTGGTTTGACTGGCAAGATGTCGTCCATTATCTGTCCTCAACCCATCGCGTCCTCGTCATCGATCGCGCGGGATCAGGACTGTCTGGTCCTGCTCCCTTCGCTCAGGGATCAACCGTAGCCAACGAAGTAGATGTGGTACGCCAAATCCTCGATATTTTTGAAATCGATTCGGCAACTGTTGTGGGACACTCGATGGGCGGCCTGCTAGCGGAAGCCTTCGCGCGCACACATCCCACTCGGTGCGACCGCATCGTTCTTTTGGATACCTCTTTTGAGCAGACCGCAGATGCCCGGTGGACGCAACTGCCAACCACGAAGGATAACGATGCGGCTCCGGAGGAGTCCGCTGAAACCATGTCGTCGCTACGGGAGCGGCTGGCCCACGTCAATGTGCCTCTACCGGCACTTACGGAGCTCATGACTCGCCAGGCCCGGGCGATCCTCACTTCATCACCCGTGGTAGCGCGACTGGTGGCGGCGATCCGCACACATACGAAGGGAACACCGCTGGAGACCGCGAAGCGTGCCGACGAATTGCGTGTATCTCGTGCCGTCTTTACGCGCAAACATATTCTGGAAGGTATGGTCCGCGAATATGCTTCCTACGATGCGTGGATCCGTGAACTTGATGAACTACGTGAGGCGACGCGCATGCCGGTACCGTGGATTGTCGTTGCCGCGCAGGGAAACCCGAAGTTTGTTGGTGACCGGTGGGTGCGCAAGCTCGAGCGTCTAGCTGACGGTTTGCGTGCCGAAAATCCGCACACTGCCGGTGCCTTTGAAGTGGTATCTGCCAGTCATATGCTGATGCGCGACTGTCCAGCAGATATTGCCGCCCTCATCCGCGGAGAAACCTCTGAAGAGGGCGGCCACCTACCCGCTTAAAGACCGAGTGGAATATCTCGACCGGGAATCGAATTGATGAGGTTCTTCGTGTAGTCAGTTTGCGGACGATGGAAGATGTCATCAGATTCGCCGGATTCCACAACTTTGCCGTCCTGCATGACGACAACGTCGTCGGCGATTTGTCGCACAACAGCGAGGTCGTGCGTGATGAACAGGTAACTTAACTTCATTTCGGCTTGAATGTCGTTAAGCAGGTGAAGAATCTGGTCTTGTACCAGCACGTCGAGTGCGGATACGGCTTCGTCCAGCACGAGTACATGCGGGCGCAAGGCTAGTGCCCGGGCAATGGCAACGCGTTGGCGTTGTCCGCCCGAGAGCTCATTGGGATACCGACGCATCGCCGAACGCGGGAGGGCGACCATGTCGAGAAGGTGGGCGACTCGCTCCTCTCGTTCTTTGCGGGTACCGACTTTGTGGACACGCAACGGTTCTTCAATCGCTCGGTAGATGGAGTACATGGGGTCGAGGGAACCATAAGGGTTTTGGAACACAACCTGAAGGTTGCGTCGCATCGCGAAGCGTTCCTTCTTCGATAGTGTTTCAACGTCAACGTCCTCGAAAATGACCTTCCCCGAGTCCTGTTTGAGTAGACCGAGAATAATATTCGCGGCTGTCGACTTGCCCGAACCCGACTCTCCCACAACTGCGAGTGTGGTTCCTTTGCGCACTTGGAACGAGACGTCGTCGAGTGCTTTGAAGCTTTCACCACGCTTGCCTCGAATGGGGAATGTCTTGGTGAGGTTTTGTACCTCCACAGCAGTATCTTTCGACACCGCGCCCATACCGGCACCCAAGAGTTCTTCCTCGGTAATATCAATACCCTGTTCGTGGGCTGACTGGATGCGAGCTGAGGCAATGGAGGGTGCTGCCGCAACCAGCCTCTTAGTGTACGGATGCTGCGGATTTTGCAGGATTTCAGCCGCGGGACCCGACTCAACGACGCGTCCGCGGTGCATGACGACGAGATGAGATGCTCGTTCGGCAGCCAGGCCGAGGTCATGGGTAATAAACAGTACCGCGGTACCAAGTTCATGCGTCAAATTCTCGAGGTGATCGAGGATTCGGCGTTGCACGGTGACGTCGAGAGCTGAGGTGGGTTCATCTGCGATGAGTAGGTCGGGGCGGGCCGCTAAACCAATGGCGATGAGGGCGCGTTGGCGCATACCTCCGGAAAACTCATGTGGATACTGTTTCGCTACTCGCTCAGTATCGGGAAGCCCAGCTTCGTCGAGAAGTTGGTTGACCCGCTTTTCAATCTCTGATCCACGCACCACATTATTCGCTTTAAGTGCTTCGCGCACTTGGAATCCGATTTTCCATACGGGGTTAAGATTCGACATCGGATCTTGCGGAACGAGTCCTATTTGGTCACCGCGGATGTGTTCCATCGCTTTGCGCGACTTCCCGACGAGTTCTTCGCCGCGCAACTTAATCGACCCGCCAACGATTTTTCCGGTGCCGGGAAGAAGATTGATAATCGCATGCGCGGTGGTTGATTTGCCGGAGCCCGATTCTCCAACAATGGCAACCGATTGTCCTGGGTAGATGGTTAGATTCGCTTTGCGAACCGCTGGGACCATACCGGTGGACGATTGGAAAGCAACTTCCAAATCGGTGATCTCCAGAAGTGGTTCCGGTGTCTGGGGTGTCTGCGTCGTATCAGTCAACGTGTCACCGCTCTCTTGATTTGGGGTCGAGGGCGTCGCGTACAGCATCACCCATCATGATGAAAGACAGTACTGTGATAGCGAGTGCGCCAGCGGGATAGAACAGGACGGATGGTTGGCTACGCAAAGCTACCTGTGCTTTGTTAATGTCGCCGCCCCACGATACAACATCCGGTGGAAGTCCCACGCCAAGGAACGACAGCGTAGCTTCGGCGACAATGAAGGTGCCGAGTGCAACGGTGGCATACACGATGATCGGAGCGGCGGCATTGGGCAGAATATGCCGGATGAGAATCTTCCACCTAGATTCACCCAGTGCCTGCGCGGCCGCCACGAATTCTTCGTTCTTAATGCTCATAACCGAGCCGCGAGTAATGCGAGCAATCGAGGGCCATCCGAATATGGCGAGCACTAGCACCACCGTCCACGTGGCCCGTTGTTCGCGGAAAAGCTGCATCACAACAATGGCTGCAAGCAAGAATGGAATGGCGAAAACGATGTCGGTAATACGTGAGAGGAACGCATCAAGTATGCCCCCGAAGTAACCGGCGAGGGCGCCAAAAAGCCCGCCGATAATGACGACGGCGGCGGTAGTAAAAATACCGACAGCTACAGAGGCTCGGGCACCGTAAATAGTGCGTGCGTAGATATCGCATCCCTGGCGGTCGAATCCGAATGGGTGATTGCTCGAAGGCAATTCCATTGATCGCGATAATTCACAGAATTTCGGATCGACGGAGGTGAAGAGACTCGGCACCGCGGCGAGAACAATTGCGCAGAAAATAATAACCGCAGCAATCCAGAATAGTGGGCGTTTGCGCAACACCTTCCACGCCTCTCCCCACATCGACGAGGGAGCGGAATCGTCGGCAACTGCATCTACTGCGCCAAGACCAGTTTCATCAGTTTTTGATACGTAATGGACCTGTCCGGGCAGGTAATCAATACTCTCACTCATAGCGAATCCTCGGGTCTAGTGCAGCATACAACAGGTCGACAAGAAGGTTGGCAACGATGTATACGAGGACGAGTACGGTGGTGAATGAAACGACCGTGGCCGGCTCACCCTTGATAATCGCCTGATACATATTGCCACCGACTCCGTTAATGGCGAAAATACCTTCGGTGACAATGGCTCCGCCAATCAGGGCGCCGAGGTCGGCGCCGAGGAATGTAGCGACCGGAATAAGCGAGTTGCGTAACACGTGGTTGCGGATAACAACGGGACGGGCAAGGCCTTTCGCGTAGGCGGTACGCACATGGTCAGAAGACAGTGTTTCCGATACCGATTGGCGCGTCAGTCGCAGAACGTAGGCAAAGGATACCGAGCCGAGCACAATGGCTGGCATCAGCAGTCCCTTAAATGTGGTATTTCCGCCAACTGTGGTGGGAAGCCAACCTAGCTTCACGCCGATGATGAACTGAAAGACGAAGCCGGTGACGAAAATCGGGACCGCGATGACAAACAGGGATACAAGCAGAACAGTGGCATCAAAGATACCTCCGCGGCGCATACCGGCGATGAGTCCGAATCCGATTCCAAAGATCGCTTCAAAGGCGAGGGCCATCAGAGCGAGTTTAATAGTAACCGGGAAGGCCTGAGCCATCACTTCGGTGACTTCACGACCAGAGAAAGTGGTACCAAAATCCAGCGTGAAGATACCTTTGAGGTAGAGGATGTATTGGACGATAAATGGCTTATCGAGGTTATATCTTTCGCGCATTGCTTGAGCCACGTGTTCGGGTAGACCGCGGTCCCCACCGAGCGCTTGGATGGGATCACCCGGCATTGCGAATACGAGCGCGTAGATCAACAGGGTTGCCCCGATAAATACGGGGATCATTTGGAGGAGTCTACGTCCTATATATCGGAGCATTCAGTTCTCCTTGGTTTCTGCACGAGGGAGAAATGCAGTGTTGGGAATCAATTGGGCGCTATATTACCACTGATTAACCATGCAACGGGGAAGACCATCACCAGATGGTCTTCCCCGAAGACTGCTATATGGCGTGGTTACTTGGTGATCTGGTGGTAGATCGGAACCGAGTTCCAGCCAAAGACCACGTTGTCGACTCCGTCAGCGTATCCGCCGGTGACGTTGGAGTACCACAGCGGAATGGCAGGAAGATCCTTGAACAGCACGGCCTGTGCCTGCATGAGGAGCTCATTGCCTTCTTCTACCGAGGAGGCCGAGGCCGCTTCGGTGAGCAGGTTATCGAATTCGGCATTCGAATAGTTGCCGTCATTTGAACCTGCTCCAGTGCCGTAGAGCGGACCGAGGAAGTTCGACAATGCCGGGTAGTCGGCCTGCCAGCCGGTGCGGAACGCGGTCTGAATTTCTTCATTGGTGACCTCGTCGCGCAGTGACTTGAAGTCCGGGTAAGGCTTTCCTGCCGCTTCAATACCGAGGGTGTTCTTAATGGAGTTAACCGTTGCGTCAACCCACGCTTGGTGACCACCATCAGCGTTGTATGCGAGCTCGAACTTGGCGTCGCCCCACGGGGAGATTGCATCGGCTTGAGCCCACAGTTCTTTCGCCTTGGCTTCGTCGTAATTCAGCACTTCATTGCCCTCAGCGTCTTCATCCCAGCCGTCAATAACCGGCGAGGTGAAGTCCTTGGCAGGCGTACGAGTGTTCTGGAAGATGGTTTCACAGATTTCCTCACGGTTGATTGCCATGGACAGTGCCTGCTTACGCAAAGTTCCTTCTTCACCGCTGAAGTGCTCGAGGCGATCAGGGATGGTGAAGGACTGGAAAATCGCGGACGGCTGGTTGATAGCACGACCGGAAAGCTCGTCTTCAAAGGTACCGAAAGCGGAATCCGGTACGGCGTCAAGAACATCAAGGTTCCCGGAGAGCAGATCGTTGTAGGCTGCGTCTTGCTCGGCGTAGAACTTAATCTCAACGCCACCATTTTGTGCCGCGCGAGGCCCGTCATAATCGGGGTTCGGAACGAGACGAATTGCGACGTTATTTTCCCATGCATCGTCGCCGTCAAGCATGTACGGGCCGTTACCTACCGGGTTCTTTCCGAACTCTGCGACTGCATCCGGATCGCCGATTCCGGCTTCAGGAAGCGGATAGAAAGCAGAGTATCCGAGACGAAGTTCGAAGTCCGACTCAGGCTGCTTCAATTCAATGGTGAAGGTGTTGTCATCGACAATTTGGAGACCTTCCATAGCTTCAACTGATTCTTCATCCTCCGGGAATCCCTTAATCGGTTCGAAGAAGTAGCTGGAGAGGTGGTCTTCTTTTACACCTTGATTCCACGCATCAACAAAGTTCTTTGCCGTGACCGCAGATCCGTCAGTAAAAGTCTGACCTTCTTTAAGCTTGACGGTATATAGCTGATTGTCTTCGGTCTCAATAGACTCAGCCATTTCGAGATTAACTTTGCCGTCAGCATCGTAGTAGACGAGACCGGAGTAGATAAGATCGATGATCTTACCGCCGCCGGTCTCATTCGTGTTCGTCGGAATCAGAGGGTTCTGGGGTTCTGATCCGTTAACAGTGATAACGGCAGCGCTGGCGTCGCCACTATCACCGGTCGAATCCGAACCTGAACCACCCGAGTCACCTGAACACGCGGTCAGCGCAAGGGTAGCAACCGCTACAGGTGCTACAAGGCGCAAAAATGTGCGTTTCATCTGGTCCTCCATGGTGGATGGGCACGTTTACTCATGGAGCAGGCAGAATTGCCGCTTCCATGTCGTAAGCACTTTAACATCGCAGAAAACAAAGCCTAGACACGAAAACTCCTTTTTGCACGAAATTTACGCGTTAAAGTCAATTTATCCTCAGTTTTCCCCGTCTTTCCGCGGATTTAGTCAATAGTTACGAATGGGCCACAAAGATGTAATTCTCGGAAAAAATTCGGAATGTCCACCTTTTGAGACACTTTTTGCTTCACCATAGTGTCTATTTCACCGCAGTAACCCAATCGGTCCCAGAACCGGTAGCCCTACCCGCAATCACATCAAACAGATGGCACAATAGGTCATATCAACAGCCATTAACGCCGCCGGAGGATCACGTGGCACTCAATCCCCATCTCAATGCTCAACAGCTTTCGGAGCTGGCGAGTTCTCGGCCAGATTTATGGGATGAAATTCTCCGCCACCCAGCGTGTTATACACAGTTATCTCAGTGGATAAGTGCCCAGCGTGTTGCGCAGGGACAGTCACCGAATATGGATACCGCACTAGGCAACCCCCAACTCACCGAGTCTGCACACCGTCCCCCCTCCACGCCATCAACCGATCCATCGACGGCCACTTCCTCCCGAACACCAAAAATCATCGTCGGTATTCTCATCGCCATCATCCTCGTGCTCGTCCTCGTACTTACTGGAATGGCCACTTTCACACTCTTGCGTTCCGAACCAAGCTACGCTTACGGAGTCGTCAAAATTGACGACCAGACCCTGCCTGCTCATACCGTGGTAATTGCTTCGCGCAGCGGAACCGAGTCTCACAGTGTGTATTCTCTGGCACTGCAAAAGAACTCGGATGACGAGGATTATTCAGCGACGGTCCTACGCACCCAACCGGGTGACGAGCCCGAAGAAGTCGCAGTAATTCCGCCGGATGAAATGCGGGTGCTAAGCGATCCATTGACAGTTCTGTGTCAATATGCTTTCGCAGCCGATTGCTCACAGCAGGAAGCGTCCCCCACTATCGAGTTCCAGGATTTCGGTTCATTTGCCTGGAATGAGGACGCCGGACAGTGGACTCATGACAACACCAGCTATTCGGCCGATGTCATTTTAGGTGTCGTCGGTCAGACTGTTTTTGGTTCTACCAATGCGCCAAACCGAGGAACGTCTGCGCTCGGGAGTGCGCCGCTCGATAATATCACCGCTTTCGATCGTGAAACCGGCGAAGAACAATGGTCCTATTCGCTGGAAAAACCTGGTTTCGTTTCCGTTGATAGTGAAGGGCTCGTCGTCGTTGAAGGCGTCAGCATTCCGCAGGATGTACGAACATACCTGGCCGATAAGGAATATTCACCCGTGGATGCACAAGCGGTCGTCGATTTCGTCAAGGATATCGACTACCGTTTCTACCGGCTACGTCCCGCATCCAGTAGTGACGAGGCCGAATCGGTGGCGGATCCGCAACCGGGTCCCGTCATTGAGCGCGCCCTCTTCGGTCCTGCACCCGACGCGATACGCGACTTCGATCCTCTCAACGCCATCTA
>JAUNVE010000026.1 GCA_030537795.1 Actinomycetaceae bacterium | reverse complement strand
GTTCCTGAGCTTCCTTTGACTGGTGCCTCTGGCCAGTTGCTGATGATTGTTGGCGGTAGTGCCATTATCTTGGCGGCTTTGGGTCTTGGTTTGGTTGCCCTTAAGCGCCGTAAAGCCTAACCCGACCGCGGGGAAACCCGTTTCATAACCGAATACACGTTCATAACTGAATACGCAGGGTGGGTGGCAACCAAATAATGTTGCCACCCACACTGCGTTCCCTGGCCGCGATGGCCACCTGCCCACCGTCACTGCATTCGCTGACGTTCCTTATGTGCATGTGGCCATCGCCGCCGTTTCCACACCCAAGTCACGCCGCCACGTGCGCTGGCTCTGCCTTGCTGCCTAGAGGCCCCGCGAACTACAGCCCACCGAGAATCTGCGCAACCAGGATCTTCCCGATCATCGCTACCGGGTAGATCAACGCATAGCCGAGGGCGACGCGCGGATCCATATTCGTGCGAGAGTTCGCAAACGCCAGCACCGCGGGCTGCGTTTGCGTTCCGCCGAGGAAACCAGCCAACTGAGTGCCACCCATGCGGAACATCCAGCGCATGACTGCATACAGGCCAACCGCCATAATCGACGTAATGATGATGCCCAATAGCAGAATGTCGATCCACGAGCCAGACGTGAACGCCTCGCCGATTTGCCCACCGGCCACCGTACCCGCCTGCGCGAGGAATACGAGCAAACCGAACTCAGATAGCACCATTGCGGCAGTGTAGGGGATGGCGGTTACAACATTGCCGATCCGGCCAATCTTTCCGAAGATCAGCCCCACAATGAGAGTGCCAGCGGCGGCACCGATCTTGAACGTATCGCCTCCGGCAGGAATGGGGATTGAGCCCAAGAAGATACCCAGAGCCATACCCAGGCCCAGCGCAATCGGGTTAATATCCGACAGTCCACGCGCAGAGTCACCGAAGAACTTCGTGATTTCCTTCATCTTGGAAGTCGGCGCCACAACACGCACCCGGTCACCCAACTGGAGCACTAGGCTGGGTTCACCCACCATGTCAATATCGCCGCGGCGCACGCGAGAAATGGTCGCCGAGAACTTCTTTGACATATCAAGGTCAGCTACAGTGTGGCCCGCCAGCTTCGGATCAGACACGGTGATGCGACGAAAATCCAAGTACGAGCGATCGTGCATGAGCGAATGGGAGGAACCGTGGCCCAGCTCCGTCGCTACTCGAGATACGAGTTCACGCGGGCCGACAACCGTCACCAAATCATCCTTATTCAAGGTATCGCCCATGGCGGGCTTTGAGATCGGGCCAGTTTCTCCGCGACGAATACGTGAGAACGTGACCTTTTCGCCCATCATCTCCGAAATGTCTTCGATTAGAGGACGGTCGGAACGCTCAACGCGAATGGTGCGGTTAGCCAATGGGGAGGGCGCATCAGTGTCTGATTTGCCGTAGTGAAGCGCAGCGAGAGCTGCGATCATCATGCCGAGGACACCAAAGAGATACGAGATTGAATACCCCACCGTCGCAAGCCCCGGATTGCCGGAGGACGTGCCCGCCGCCGCCAACGCCGGAGTGTTTGTCAGTGCGCCCGCATACGTTCCCGCAATGAGAGCAATATCCATGTCAAAGACATAGGTGCCCACCAGGTATGCAGCCCCCGCGGCCACGATATACAGCACCACAGTGGCGACGATTGGCCCAAGCGCCGTCTTAATATTGTGGAAGAAGCTCGCGCCGGAGTTCACTCCGATCGCAAAAGCAAATAGTGCGAGACCGAAATGACCCAATTCGGAATCCAGCTGCACTTCAATTCCGTATGTCTTCGCCCAGGCGGATAAAGCAATGGCGACAAATAATACCGCGGCCGCTCCAAGGCCAACACTTTTCACTTTCAGGTGGCCGAACACCATGCCTAAGCCAACGAGAAAGAAAACTAACAGAATAGGTTGATCAGCTAAGTAGGTAAACAGCGAAGTCACGGAAGGTTTAACTCCTGCTACGTTAGAGGGATTAACTCAGTTGGACGATGCCTACTGATGAGCATCATCTGACAACGTCTAGTATGTCAGCTACCCAGCGCAAGGGGCCGGTGCAAGAGTCCCAAACCGCGAGGGTTTGTGACCAAATAGACGTTCTATGATGTTGGCTTTAAGGATCCAGCATTTGAGATTACAGCAAAGGAATTAGAAGCTATTCGCATCTTCCACCTACAGTCAGAAACATGTTGACGAACACGCAGATTATTTCCGTCGTCCTGGTCCTTGTACCGGGGCGTGCGAATTCTGCCGTGTGAAAACGGGTGAGTCGTACGCCTTCCCTTCCGCCACAGAGGTGAGAAGGGTTTTTTCATACCCTAGACCTGAAGAACACGAGTGAAACGGGAGACGGAGTGATGAGTCCACAGGGCCCAACGAAACAACCGCCGCGAAAACGCGGCACGCAACATGAAACACCGGAAGTCACGCGCATGACGGGCGCTGAAGCCATCGTCAAGAGCCTAGAAAAAATCGGCGTAACCGACATATTCGGAATGCCGGGAGGAGCTATCCTCCCCACCTACGACCCGTTGATGGATTCGTCCATTAACCATATTCTGGTGCGTCACGAGCAGGGCGCCGGTCACGCCGCAGAAGGATACGCAGTGACCACAGGTAAAGTCGGCTGCGCCATTGTCACCTCCGGCCCTGCTGCCACCAACACCATGACAGCCTTGGCGGACGCGAATCTAGACTCCGTCCCCATTGTTGTGATCACAGGACAGGTCGGCGCATCCTTTATTGGCACTGACGCATTCCAAGAAGCCGACATTGTTGGCGCCTCCATGCCGATTACGAAGCACTCTTTCCTGGTCACCGACGCGCAAGACATTCCCGCGCGTATAGCCGAAGCCTTCCATATAGCCTCGACCGGCCGCCCCGGCCCCGTCCTCGTCGATATTACGAAATCCGCGCAAAACGCTGAGATGGACTTCTCGTGGCCGCCCGTCTACGACCTTCCGGGCTACCGCCCCGCGGGCAAACCACACCCCAAACAGGTGAATGAAGCCGCTAAAGCTATAGCGCAGGCACAAGCGCCGGTATTCTACGTCGGCGGGGGAATGATCCGCTCCGGCGCATCGCCGTACCTTGCCGAACTCGTTGAGCTCACCGACATTCCCGTTGTCACTACACTGCCCGCACGCGGAGCCTTCCCCGACTCGGATCGCCACAACCTCGGTATGCCAGGAATGCATGGAACCGTCGCCGCCGTGGGCGCCCTCCAAAGAGCTGATCTCGTGATCTCACTGGGAGCGCGTTTCGACGACCGGGTAACCGGCAACCTCGACTCTTTCGCCCAACGCGCGCGAGTCATCCACGTCGACATCGATGCGGCAGAAATCTCGAAAAACCGTACGGCAGACATTCCTATCGTTGGGGACCTGTATCCCACCACCAAAGCACTTGTGCGAGCTGTTCGCGATGCCTTCGCCGAATACGGCACCCCCAATATCTCTGGATGGTGGACCTACCTTAACCGCCTCCAAGAAACATATCCGCTCGGATGGACCCCCACCGATGATGGAAAACTGGCGCCCCAATACGTTCTCGAGAGACTCTCCGCAATCGCCGGCCCCGACGCTATCTACACCACCGGCGTGGGACAGCACCAAATGTGGGCCGCGCAATTCATCCAATACGAAAAACCCCGCCACTTCCTCTCCTCCTGTGGCCTGGGCACCATGGGGTTCTGCATCCCGGCAGCGATGGGAGCCCAAGTCGGCAACCCCGACACCACGGTGTGGGCCATTGATGGCGACGGTAGCTTCCAGATGACCAACCAAGAACTCGCCACTTGCGTGATTAATAACATCCCTATCAAGGTGGCACTGATCAACAACTCCGTGCTCGGCATGGTGCGCCAATGGCAAACCCTGTTCTACAACGAGCGGTATTCCAACACCGACCTGTCGGTGGAGGACGCCCCGGTGCCCGACTTCATCAAGCTCGCGGAAGCCTACGGAATGGAAGCTCGCAGAGTATTTACCGAAGAAGAAGTTGACGACGCCATTCAGTGGGCCATGTCCATCAACGACCGCCCCGTGCTCATCGACTTCCGCGTATCCAAGGATGCGATGGTGTGGCCGATGGTGGCCGCAGGCGTGTCCAATAACGAAATCAACTACGCTCGCGGCCTGGCGCCAGAGTGGGAACAGGATGTGTGAGATGGGTACCGTGCATACACTGTCAGTGCTGGTGGAAAATAAGCCCGGCGTGCTTACCCGTGTCGCCGCGCTCTTCGCCCGGCGCGCATTCAACATTCGCTCACTAGCGGTGGGAGAAACCGAGCACCCTGAAATATCCCGGATGACCGTAGTGGTCGAAGCCGAAAATCACCCGCTCGAACAGGTCACCAAGCAGCTTAACAAGCTTATTAACGTCATTAAGATCGTCGACTTGTCGGAAAAAGCATCCGTGCAACGACAGCTCATGCTCATCAAAGTGAAAGCCGATGACTCCCGCCGAACAGCCGTACTGCAAATCGTGGAGCTGTTCCGCGCGCATGTTGTCGACGTCACCAGCGACTCCGTTGTTATCGAATCCGTTGGCAATATCGATAAACTTAACGCGTTATTGGCGGCTCTTGAACCGTACGGGATCCGCGAAATCGTGCAATCTGGGTCTGTGGCAATCGGCCGCGGCCCCCGTTCCATTACCGATCAACTAAAGGAGAAAGATCGTGGCTGAAATCTATTACGATGACGATGCCGACCTATCAATCATTCAAGGAAAAAAGGTAGCTATTATCGGCTACGGGTCGCAGGGACACGCACACGCACTGAACCTGCGCGACTCCGGCGTTGACGTCGTGGTGGGCCTGAGAGAAGGTTCGTCCTCCGCTGAAAAGGCGGCGGAACAAGGTCTCGCAGTCAAGTCGATTGCGCAGGCCGTCTCCGAAGCCGACGTCGTCATGATCCTCACCCCCGACCAGGTGCAACGCACCGTCTACGCCGAAGAAATCGCGCCCAATTTGAAAGACGAGGCCGCCCTGTTCTTCGCCCACGGCTTCAATATTCGCTTCGGCTACATTGAGCCCACCGACAGCCACGACATCTGCATGGTTGCGCCCAAAGGCCCCGGTCACACCGTGCGCCGCCAGTACGAAGAAGGTCGCGGTGTTCCCGCGATCGTCGCCGTCGAAAATGACGCATCTGGCCAAGCCTGGGATCTTGCGTTGTCCTATGCCAAAGCGATGGGTGCGACCCGCGCCGGTGTGGTTAAGACAACCTTCACCGAGGAAACCGAAACCGACCTCTTCGGTGAACAAACCGTGTTGTGCGGTGGGGTATCGCAGCTCATTCAATACGGTTTCGAAACCCTCATCGAAGCTGGATACCAGCCTGAAATCGCCTACTTTGAGGTATGCCACGAACTCAAACTCATTGTTGACCTCATCAACGAGGGCGGCTTAACCAAGCAACGCTGGTCCTGCTCTGACACCGCCGAATACGGGGACTACGTATCCGGGCCGCGCGTCATCACCCCCGAGGTGAAGGAAAATATGAAGGCGGTTCTCGCCGACATTCAAGACGGCTCCTTCGCCAAGCGTTTCATCGACGATCAGGAAGCCGGAGCCCCCGAGTTCCTCAAACTGCGCAAGCAGGGCGAATCCCACCCGATTGAAAAGACCGGCCACGAGCTTCGCAAGAGCTTCGGATGGACCGACCGCGACTCCGACTACACGGACGGTTCAGCGGCACGCTAAGGCTGTCAACCAACGGAAAGGGGGGAGGGCAGGTCCGCCCTCCCCCTTCATCATTGGTTAGGTCAGAAATACCACCGGGCCGCTAGCATTATGCGCCTGCGCTCCTAGGGGGCTTCCCGATAGCGCTGACGCGCAAACCGCGCGGTCACTCAATAATCCGACGGCCTTCCAAGTAATAACGTTTTTCTTCTGCTTCACCGAGAGAAAAACTCTTCCGTGGCATCACACCGCGGTTAGCCACGTAATCGAAAAGTGCAGACCTATCGATTGACGGGAGGAAAATCCCGACACCGCCTTGCTCCGCAACTAAACGCTTTAACTCCTCGTCCCCGTGAATATACTCGCAGGCGTATGACGGATCCAAGTTGCGAACAGCAATGAGCTCATCGATCACATTCTGCACAGATTCAATGACGAGAGCCTGCGGTTGAGCCACCGAAATTTCGCTGACTGTATCGCCGCACACCAAACTAACCGATTGCAGTTTCGCCTGTGGATGCGACGCATTCCACCTATCGAAAGCGTCACGCAAATCTTCTTCACTCACCCCGCGCACCCAGCGGTGGATTGGCTCCATAGTCAGCCCAGAATCGTGAACCTCGATCAGCTCAACCAAGGCGAAACGTGCCGGATGATCTTCGCGTGCGCCGGCCTTCTTGAGCTTCAACCAGTGGGAACGAGCAGCCGCCAATGAATGGTTTCCATCGCCCACCACGAAACGGAAGCCACGTCCGTGAGTATCCAGATCGTTGAGGGCGTTATTGAGATTGCGCCACAAAACAGAATCACCGGAAATACGCCAACCCCGAACGACGCCGCCTCCCATCATGAGAGGCGTATCGTAAACCGGTTGCAACTGTTCGTCATGTGTTTCCTGCGCCACGTCGATGAAGGAGAAAACTCTGTTGAGCGGATCATCAAAAAGCACTTGCACATGAGGCAACTCCACCGACGCTTGCGCGCGTACGGCCTCCCGGGCAGGAATGCGCTCCAACACTGTTTCTTCCGAAGCCCGAATATCAGCTGGCTCATGGGGAGTAAATGAATAATCCTCTAGATCTATCCCCACCAGCAGCGAGCGGCGACGTTTAACACGTTCTGTTGCGCGTTCAACGTAGATCACCGAATTGTCATAGCGTTGAAAAACACTCTCGAGGGCTTGATCCATCGCCACGCGGGTGCGGCTAACACGGGTAGCTAACTCGTCGGCCGATTCGACAGTCAAATACACTTCCGGAACAATCATCTGCAATGTCGACGGCTGCCCACCAACGTACTCTTCCACAGACTGCCAATAATCACGCACCGAACTGTACTGATCCGATGCGAGTACGCACCAGCGACTGAGGTCCACACCCCGTGGAATCAGCACGTCAGTTGGAGCAATAGGAGCCTTCGAACTCATCACCAGACACGTCCTTTCGGCAATACTTACCGTTCGTGTTGATACTAATCAAAACCCCCGCAGAATGCAGAAACTGCTCAAGAATAAGAAAGTGGCATGATAACCGGGGAATATACGCGGTAAAATTCCGGTGAGCACATCTGATCTGGAGAGGATCATCATGGCGCACACACCTGAGCGCATCCGAAAAAATAAAAAAGTTGCTCTCTCCTCAACACAAAAGGCCCTACTCGTTTTGAGCCTACTTGCGTTGCTTCTGCTACTTACCGTTGCCGGGCTATTTGCGTACATTCGCCTGGGAATACTCGGGCAACTCGAAACCGTTGACGCGTTTCCCACCGACGATAACCGTCCCGCCGCGCAGGAACCTGAACAAGATAGCCCTGCCGCCGTCAACTTCCTTATTCTCGGGTCAGACTCGCGCATCTCCGGTGGCAACCCGCAGCAGTGGACTGCGGGTGCCCAGCGCACTGACACCATTATGCTCGCCCAGCTCAGTCAAAAGAATAATACCGTCACCGTTATGTCCATACCCCGCGACTCGTGGGTTCCCATCGAAGGTTACGGGCATGCCAAAATCAACGCCGCATACAGCTATGGTGGCCCCCAACTGGCAGTCCAAACCGTCGAGCAACTGACGGGTGTGCGTATCGACCACTTTGCCATCGTCGATTTCAAAACCTTTGCAACCCTCACCGAGGAACTCGGTGGCGTCAGCATCGAAACCTCCAACGGCAAGCGGATATTGAACGGTGCGCAGGCACTCACATTCGTGCGTGAGCGTACCAGCCTCCCCGGCGGCGACTTTGACCGCGTCAAACGTCAACAGGCGTGGATGAGAGCCATTATGGCGAAAGTGTTTTCCTCCGGAACACTCAACAGCCCCTCAGATACCCTCAGTCTCGTTCAAACAGCCTCCGAATACATGGCCGTTGACAATGAACTCGGTATCACCGACATGGTGAATCTCGCGCGCAAAGGCGCCTCTATTCGCCCCAACAATATCCAATTCATCACCGCGCCCTACAGCGGAACAGGAACGTCCGAGGACGGCCAATCCATCGTTGTTCTCAACGAGGACAAACTCGGCTCCCTCATGGAAGCCTGGAAAAAGGATGATGTCGACAACTACCTCGCCGACCACGGCGCCGACATCTCCAAGCTGTCCCACATCGTCAACTGAACGCACGTGTCGAATAGCGGACTGATCCGCCGCACGCGTCTTTTGCGCGTTGAATAGAAGCATGACGCATACAGTTGACCTCGCAGTAATTCCCGGTGACGGCATCGGTCCCGAAGTGGTGGATGCCGCTCTAGCTGTCGCCCACGCAGCCGTCGGATCCACAGCGCGTATCAGCGAAACTCGATATACGCTCGGCGCAGAACGCTGGCTTAAGGACGGCACCGTTTTGCCCGAGGAGGAACTAACAGCACTCAAACAGCATGACGCTATACTGCTGGGCGCAATCGGTGACCCGAGAGTTCCCTCCGGAGTTCTTGAACGCGGCCTACTTCTGCGCCTACGATTCGCCCTCGATCATTACGTCAACCTGCGGCCAGGACGCTACTACCCAGCCGTGACCAGCCCGCTGACACACCCCGGCGACATCGATCTCGTAGTCGTACGCGAAGGCACCGAAGGTCTCTACTGCGGTAACGGGGGAGCGGTACGGACTGGAACCGATCACGAAATAGCGACCGAAGTTTCTGTCAACACCGCGATGGGCGTTCGCCGCGTTGTCGAATACGCCTTTGCCCTCGCCGATACGCGGCCGAAGAAGAAACTCACGTTGGTCCACAAACACAATGTGCTCGTTCACGCCGGTGGCATGTGGCGCAGAATTGTGGAGGACGTAGCGCAAAGGTACCCGGATGTGGCCGTCGACTACAACCATATTGACGCCGCCACCATCTATCTGGTCACCGACCCCGCCCGATTCGACGTCATCGTCACCGATAATCTATTCGGCGACATCATCACCGACGAAATCGGTGCCGTCACCGGTGGAATCGGATTGGCGCCATCGGCTAACCTCAACCCCTCCGGTGAATTTCCTTCCATGTTTGAGCCAGTGCACGGCTCCGCCCCCGACATCGCCGGCACCGGTAAAGCCGACCCCATTGCTACCGTCGCCTCCGTTGCACTCATGTTTGATCATCTCGGTCTAGACCAGGCGGCTACTCGAGTAAGAGCCGCAGTGGACCAACATATGGCTATGCGTGCAGATAACCCGGCCTACACCGTGACAACACCCGGAGTGCGAGACGCCCTCGTGAAATGCGTATAAACCGTGAGAGCGGGCAAGACGCGGGGGCGATAGCTTACCGCTTCAGAGTAGCAACTGCCCACGGAGCATTGCCCGCTAGCATACGGGCCCCGATCGGACAGTTCACGGGGCCGGCGTAACCGCCATGGAACGCGCATTTACGCTCGCATAAGCAGGAAGCGAAATACAATGACAGCAAATACTGACGAGGAGAAATGATGGCTCAGGACGGATTAGAACACACGCAGACCACACTGGAGGAACTCGGTAGTGCACCGCTTCCTCCCGTAGCAGAACTCGGTAGCCAGTTCGTCGTTCAGCCGCATCCAAATCCGACCTCCGACGCCGACTGGCAAACCGCCATGAACGAGCTGAAGTTCGGCACCCGGTTTTCTGATCACATGGCGGTTGCGACCTGGACCGAAGGCGCCGGCTGGCACGATCACGAGATTCGCCCCTACGGCCCCATCGAACTTTCCCCAGCCGCCGCTGTGCTTCACTATGGGCAAGAGATTTTTGAAGGCCTCAAGGCATACCGTCACGAAGACGGATCCATTTGGACTTTCCGACCTGGATTTAACGCCGCCCGATTCAATGCTTCGGCGCGGCGAATGGGACTTCCGGAAATGACGGTGGAGGACTTCGTCGGATCCATCGTGGCAGTGGTACGCAAAGACGAACGTTTTGTACCACGTGAACCGGGCACATCGCTGTATTTGCGACCCTTTATGTTCGCTTCGGAACCATTCCTCGGCGTGCGTCCCGCCCGGGAAGTTACCTATATGATGATTGCCAGCCCCGTCGGCCCCTACTTCGCCAACGGCTTCGCACCCGTATCAATCTGGGTGACCCGCAACTACCATCGCGCAGGCCCCGGAGGTACCGGGGCAGCTAAAACCGGGGGAAATTACGCCTCCTCGCTGCTACCGCAAGAAGTCGCTGCCGAACGAGGATTTGACCAAGTATGTTTCCTCGATGCCGCTACGAATTCCAATTTGGAAGAACTCGGCGGCATGAACGTATTCGTCGTCCGCGCCGATGGGAGCGTGCAAACGCCGCGTCTGACCGGAACTATTCTCGAGGGCGGTACCCGCTCGGCCATTATCCGGATGCTGCGCGATAACGGAACGCCGGTCAGTGAAGAAACAATTGCGATTGACGCACTGATTTCCGATATTTCATCGGGAGAAGTCGTCGAAATGTTCGCTTGCGGCACAGCTGCGGTCGTCACGCCCATCGGGCATCTCGCCTCCGACGACTTCGACGTTAAACTTCCGCAGACGAATTTCAGTGAATCCGTTTATAACCAGTTGGTATCTATCCAAAATGGTCTGGCCCCCGACCCGTATGGGTGGACATACCGCATCCACTGAGTAGACTCTCGACCGAAACAGAAGCGAGCCTCGTCAGTCATATCACTAGGGCATACAGCGAGAGGGCGGATAACCGTGTCGGTTACCCGCCCTCTGTGCATCTTGAGGATGTTAGTTCGAGAACTTATCCTTTAGCTTTTCAACACCAGCCTTGATGTCTTCGCCGACCTGCTCGGCCTTTTCTTTAACAGCCTCGGCAGCTTCCTGGACCTTGGCAGAGCCCTGATCGGCTTTACCTTCAGCCTGAAGTTCTTTGTCATCAGTGAGCTTGCCGAAACCTTCTTTCGCCTTGCCACCGAGTTCTTCTGCCTTGTTTTCGATCTTGTCGTCAGCCGACATACCTTGACCTTTCTCATGACCCGACCGATCGGCCGGGAATTTTCTTCACGTTGAGACTATCTCACCGTGATGGTGCTTACCACCGCAATACTACCTGGAAAATTCCATCATGGCATAGGGAAGCTACTCATCTCGGTGCCGCGAGATTAACGAAATATCTCGGGCTGCGCCGGTTGAGGCGGAGGTGGCTGTCATAGCGTAAAGCTGAAGTGCAGGTGAGACCACCCGGTCACGAGTACGCGGGGTCCACGGTGCACTTCGCTCATTTTGACACCGGCGACGACGCTCAAGCTCCTGATCGGACACATCGAGATGCAGTAAACGCTCATTCACATCGATCACGATGCGGTCACCGTCTTCAATCAAACCAATGACGCCACCAGCGGCGGCCTCCGGTGAAATATGACCGACCGAAATGCCGGAGGTGCCCCCCGAAAATCGACCGTCGGTGATTAGGGCGACGTCTTTACCGAGGCCACGTCCTTTAATAAATGACGTGGGGTACAGCATTTCCTGCATACCCGGGCCACCCGACGGGCCCTCGTACCGAATAACGACGACGTGACCGGCCCCCACCGTTTTATCGAGGATCTTCTCAATGGCTTCTTCTTGCGACTCAAAGACGATGGCGCGGCCTGTAAAACGGAACAGCGACGGATCGATGCCAGCGGCTTTAATAATGGCTCCGTCGGGAGCGAGATTACCGCGCAAGACCGTTAAGCCGCCACTGCGCAAATACGCGTGATCGACATCGCGGATGCAGCCACCCGCCGCATCCGTATCGAGGTTTTTCCACCGGTTATTGGTCGAAAACGGCTCCGTTGTGCGCACATTACCCGGTGCCGCCGAGAACAGTGCGGTGGCGTGCTCGGTAGCGCGCCCTCCGCGAATATCCCAATCCGCTAACCATTGTTGGAGAGAGTCCGAATGCACAGAATGCACCGAATGTTTGAGTAGACCCGCGCGGTCAAGCTCACCGAGCAAGGCGGGAATACCACCAGCACGGTGGACGTCCTCCATATGGTAATCATTGTGATTTGGCGCCACCTTTGACAGGCACGGCACCGAATCGCCGATGCGTCCAATATCCGCGAGATCAAAATCAACCCCGGCTTCCACCGCCGCAGCTAACAGGTGAAGAACTGTATTCGATGACCCACCCATCGCCATATCAAGTGTCATGGCATTTTCAAACGCGTCCTTGGTGGCAATTGACCGTGGAAGAACCGACTCATCGCCCTCGCCGTAATAGCGGCGACACAGCTCCACAATGCGCGTACCGGCGTTTTCGAATAGAGTGCGGCGAACCACGTGGGTGGCCAGGGTTGAGCCATTACCCGGTAGTGACAGGCCGAGAGCCTCGGTCAAACAGTTCATCGAATTCGCTGTGAACATGCCCGAACATGACCCGCAGGTGGGGCAGGCAAGACGTTCGATTTCCGTGAGTTTATCGTCCGAAATACTGTCGTCAGCCGTCGCATTCATGACCGTAATGAGATTGCCGTGGCCATCGCGTGAATCTCCAATAATCGTTGCCGGGTCAATGTTTTTGCCCGCCTCCATGGGGCCACCCGACACAAACACCGCGGGAATGTTCAGCCGCAGCGCAGCGAGGAGCATACCCGGCGTAATCTTGTCGCAGTTTGAAATACACACGAGGGCGTCAGCGCAATGGGCGTTCACCATATACTCCACCGCGTCGGCAATAACTTCACGCGACGGTAGAGAGTAGAGCATGCCACCGTGCCCCATGGCGATACCGTCATCGACTGCAATGGTATTGAACTCTTTGGAGACGCCGCCGGCCTCAGCTATCGACTCGGCAACGATTTCTCCTACATTCCGCAGATGCACATGGCCGGGGACGAACTGCGTAAACGAATTAGCAATCGCAATAATTGGCTTACCGAAATCCTCATCGCCCATACCGGTTGCCCGCCACAGCGCGCGAGCACCAGCCATGTTGCGGCCCGATGTCGAGGTGCGTGACCTCAATGGAATAGACATGATTGATCCCTTCAACGATATGCCACCTAGTCTATGAAGATGACCGCGGTGGCGACTTCATGACCGCATCGCGAAATCCCCGCGCTAAGATAAACTTATGCATGGTGAATACAAAGTCCCCGGAGGTAAACTCGTTGTCGTCGACCTAGATGTCGATGATGGCCGGTTGGTCAATGTACGTGTATCCGGAGATTTCTTCCTCGAACCAGACTCGGCTTTAGAACGCATTACTGGCGCTATTGAGGGGATGCCGCATACCGCAACGGCCTCTGAAATTGCCGGTGCCATCGAAAAAAATCTGGCCTTGAACGACGTATTATTCGGCCTTACCCCTCACGGCGTCGGTATGGCTGTGCGGCGCGCTGCCGGGCACGCCCTCGACTGGAATGATATTGATTTCGAAGTCATTCACGGGCCGTCAGTTGACCCGCAACTGAACTGCACGATGGACGAAACTCTCGTCGAGGACGTCGCTGCCGGCAAACGCAAACCCTTTATGCGCATATGGGAATGGAATGCGCCGCAAGTGGTAATTGGGTCTTTCCAGTCCTATACCAATGAAATCAACCAAGCCGGGGTCGACAAATACGACATTACTGTCACGCGACGCATTACTGGCGGTGGCGCTATGTTTATGGAGCCAGGCAACTGCGTGACCTACTCCCTGGTGATTCCTACCGCGCTCGTCGACGGACTATCATTTGCGGAATCATACGCCTTCCTTGATCGATGGTGTATGGAAGCACTCGAAAAATGCGGCGTCAAAGCACGCTATGTGCCGCTTAATGACATCGCATCTGAGCAGGGGAAAATCGGCGGTGCCGCCCAGAAACGATTCGCCAATGGCTATATGGTTCATCACGTCACCATGGCCTACGATATTGACGCCAATAAGATGATGGAGTGTCTTCGCATTGGGCGAGAAAAATTGAAGGATAAAGGGACCCGTTCGGCAGTTAAACGTGTCGACCCGATGCGGTCTCAAACCGGGCTGTCACGCGAAGCCATTATCGACATTTTTTTGGAGCATTTCCGCGACACGTACGGGGCGAGCGATGGAGTTATTAGCGAAAGTGATTTAGAGGCGGCACGCCAACGCGCGGCCGAAAAATTCTCCACCCCAGAATGGACCCATCGGATTCCGTAGTGCTTTCGGTGGGGTAGTTTTTTCGGTGGGGTCTGCGGATGTGGTGCCCCACGTAGGTACAGGGTTGTGTTTGAGACGTAGGTACAGGGTTGGTGTATATGCGGCGGTTGACGCCCTCCAAAACTCGGTAACCGTGTACCTTGCGGGGTTGAAAAATACGGAAGGAAGGACGCAACTTGGGGTGGTAACAGAGCCTACGCAAGTGACAGTGAGCCCACGCACACTACAAGCCCACGCACAGTAGAAAGCCTAAGAAAGGTTCGAAACACGCTCCCTGCGACGCCCGGCACGTTAGGTGCGCGACCTCAAGCACTTGAGGCGCGAGGACCGAATATCGTGGAGCCGAGGCGAATGCGCGTAGCTCCTTCCGCAATGGCCAGCGGATAGTCACCGCTCATACCCATCGATAGTGTTGAGGCATCCTCTAGCCCCGGCAGTGATACAGCGGCATCACGAATATCTCGCAAACGGGCAAAGGAATCCCGAACCACAGCTTCGTCTGGAGTGTGGGCGCCGATCGTCATGAATCCCGTCACTCGCATACGCTCCATCCGCGCTACCTGCTGAGCAAACTCCAGCGCTTCGGCCGGGGAGATTCCACTTTTCGTTTCTTCCCCCGAGGTATTGACCTGAATGAGAACGTCGAGTATCCGATTCGGCGCGACGCGCTGGTTAATAGCCTCAGCCAGCCGAATAGAATCCACCGTCTCGATCTCATCAACCACACGTAGTACCTTGTTGATCTTATTGCGCTGAAGCGGGCCGATCATCGTCGCTCGAAAATCGGAAAACCCAAGCTCCCGCAATGCCGGAGTCGTCACCTCGGCCTCCTGCACCCGATTCTGCCCAAAAATAATAGGCCGCTGGGCGTTGCGGAGGGCGTGTGCGGCAGCCTCACATTCAGCGATCGACCGGGTTTTAATCGCCAACTCAAGCTCAATATCGTCGCGGCGGCCAACGCGTTCGCATACCTCGGTAATACTCGCCAAAGCCGAATTAATACGGGAAGCAATATCGATACTCACACCGACACTATAGTGATACTGGCGTATGAGAAGAAAACAGACGTCCCGTATCGCAGTCGTCAGTGAGCCGTGATACATAATGGAAGTGAAAGGGGTTCAATATGCGTACAATCCTCAACCTCATTTGGTTCTTCTTGGGCGGACTACCACTGTTTATTGCCTATATCTTCTTCGGCGCCATTGCCTGCATCTTCATTGTCACCATTCCGGCAGGAATCGCGTCTTTCCGAATGGCGAACTACGTGATCTGGCCCTTTGGTCGCACGGTCATTCCCAAAGCGAATGCGGGGGTTGGCTCGGCAATTATGAATGCCATGTGGTTTATTGTGGCGGGACTGTGGCTCGTCATCGGGCATATCACCACCGCTGCCGCGCAGGCGGTCACTATCATTGGCCTTCCCGTCGCGATTGCTAACCTCAAACTCATACCGGTGACCGCATTTCCATTCGGCAAACAGATTGTGCCGAGCGACAGCGGCCTCTTTTAGTTCATCGCAGAGTAATCCCCAGCCACATCGCACAATCACCGGCACCGCATCAACCCAACGGTGCCGGCGCGGCTAACTACGCCGGAAGCGTCACTTCTTCCCGTTCGCATCTGACCGTGAGCCGCCGTTAAACACGTACAGCGTGTAACCCACGTAGCGCACCACAGTGCCGAGGGCGACACCAACGATATTGGCTGAAATATTGTCGGCCAACTGGGAGTCAAAACCCAAGACGTAGTGACTCAACCACAGGCACACCACCGGAGGCAACAACCCCAGCAGATTCACCGCAATAAAACCCGCGAACTCGTGAAGCATCCGCCCCCGCGCCCGCGTCGAAAAAGTCCAGGATCGATTCGCCACCCATGAAAACAGTGTCGCTACCACAGCGGAAATTACTTTGGCCGTCACCGGTTGAGCCGCCAACAGCGTCGCACGAAGGAGGTTGAAAACGCCGACATCGACAACGTAATTCATGCCGCCGACAAGGAGAAAACGAACTCCCTCAATCGTTGTCCGTTGCGAATGTGCACTCCAATGGCGAATCACTGGCAAATGCTCGACGATCACATCGGGCCAACTTTCAGCACCCGCAACACCACGGCATTATCCCGATTCGATTCATCAACATCGACCAGGGCGACAAGGCGCCAGTCGCCGTCGGCATCGGGATCCTCAAATACGTAGGTCACCAGGAGCGGATCAGCAACGCCCTCATTGGCGCCTATCACCGCCTCACTCACACCTGCGCCTACCAAGTCCTCAACGGTGGCGTTGGGCACAAAGGAAAACCGCGCTTTTGACTTCGCCTCCGGCCCCGCGCCGCACCAGTCATATTCCGCCCAAAACCGAGCGAGCACCGCATCCCAACGGGCGGCATCCCACGGCTCCAAGCCATCGGAATCATCGAAGGCCACCAACCCATCGAGATCATCGAGGGCGAACCTATCCACCCGGACAAAAATAGCTTGACGAATCGCCTGGTAGAACGCGTGAGTATTCGCAGTAAAACGCACGATACCGTCCTCATCCGCACCGAAAGCGACCTCCGCCGCCGTCTCTTCTTCTGCGGGCGCATCCGGGGAAGACAGGGATGCCCATTCATCCAGCAGAGAGGAGTCAACCGCGCGGATAAGTTCCCCCAACCAGTCGATGATTTCGTCCACCTCGCCCTCGCGGAACCGGTCGGGGACAATCTGACGCAAAGCCCGATACGCGTCGGATAGGTAACGCAAGATCACGCCCTCGCTGCGTGCCACATCGTAGCGGGAGATGAGGTCGGAAAACGTCATCGCATTTTCAACCATGAGACGAACAACCGACTTCGGTGACAGCTCATGCTCATCAACCCACGGATTCGAGCTGGCAAACATGGAGAATGCCGGTTCCAACAACTCGGCGAGCGGTTGCGGCCAGGTTACAGATTCCAACGCTTCCATACGCTCGGCATATTCGATGCCAGCCGCCTTCATTGCCTCAACAGCCTCACCCTTCGCCTCGTCGAGCTGAGCGAAAAGCAAGGGGCGCGGATCCTCAAGCACGGCCTCAATAACGGAAATAACATCCAAAGCGAATGTCGCAGCATCCGGATCGAGGAGGTCGAGAGCAGCCAGCGCAAAGGGGGACAGCGGCTGGTTGAGGGCGAAGTCATCGGGCAGGTCGCGTACCAGCTGCAACCGGTCGCACCCCTTTTCTACGGCCACAGAGGACGGAAGTTTTTCCACCACTTCCGCCTGCCTCAGCGATGTGTAAATCTGGCCGAGTCGGCGCACGTGTGGATTGGCCACGCGTTGCGGATCATGGTTCTCCGTGGCCAGCCGCCACAGGTGCTCCGACGGAGCGACAGGGTTAGCCAACGCGTTAAGCACCATCGAATGGGAAAACTGGAACTGAGACGTCAGCGGTTCCGGATCGGCTGCGACGAGACGATCAAAAGTGCCTTCCGACCAGCCAATCTTTCCGTCAGCCAAGCGCTTTTTTACAATTTTCTTGCGCTTTTTGGGGTCGTCGCCAGCGCGGATCTCCGCCAGGCGATTCTCAATGACATGCTCAGGAGCCTGCACAACCACCCACCCGACCTCGTCGAATCCGGCGCGTCCGGCCCGCCCGGCAATCTGGTGAAACTCGCGGGCCGACAGCACGCGCTCGCGGCGGCCATCAAACTTCACCAGCGAGGTGAGCAGAACCGTCGTAATCGGCACGTTAATGCCGACCCCGAGCGTATCCGTTCCGCATATGGCCGCCAGGAGGCCGCGCTGGGTGAGTCGCTCGACAAGTCGCCGATAGCGAGGAAGCATCCCCGCATGGTGGACTCCGACCCCCTGGTGGACAAGGCGGCGGAGAATTTGACCGAATCCCTTTCCGAATCGAAAACCGGCTGTTGCTTCCTTGATTCTTTCCTGGTGGCGCTTGGAAACCAGGGTGGGAGTTGCCAGTGAGTGCGCGGTCTCCATCGCAGCTTTTTGGCCAAAGTGGACGATATAAATCGGATACTTACCTGTTTCAATCAGGTCGGCCACCGCGTCAGCCAAAGGCAGAAGGGTATACGCCATTTCCAAAGGAACCGGCCGCACGGCGCCCTCCACCACCGACACGTCAACGCCGGTACGTTGTTTCAGATCATCGACAAAAAACGATACGTCTCCCAAAGTTGCCGACATGAGGACGAACTGGCATTTCGTCAACTCGAGAAGCGGAACCTGCCACGCCCACCCGCGCTCGTCATCTCCGTAGAAGTGAAACTCGTCCATGATGACCATGTCTGAGTCCAAGGCTGAGCCTTCGCGCAGGGCCTGATTAGCAAGGATCTCCGCGGTGCAACAAATAATGGGGGCATCTGCGTTCACAGACGCGTCTCCGGTCACCATCCCCACGTTGTCCGAACCAAAGAGGGCGACCAGGTCAAAGAATTTCTCTGATACGAGCGCCTTTAAAGGTGCCGTGTAGTAGGAACGCCCTCCCCGCGCCAATGACAGGGTATGCGCGGCGAGTGCGATCATCGATTTGCCGGATCCGGTGGGGGTGGCCGCAATGACGTGGTTACCCGACAGCAACTCAATGAGCGCCTCGTCCTGATGCGGATATAGCGGCCGGCCCGATTCCTGTGCCCACGTAGTGAACATGTCGTAGAGAGCGTCAACGTCCTCCAGCGAACCGGAATCTTCGAGATTGTCAAGGAGAACATTGAGCGAAGCAACCATGAATCGATTGTCTCAAACTTTCCACCCGTCCAGCTATTCGGACACTATCCAAGAGTTGAACATAATCTGACTACAATCCGAACATGTTCCTGTCCCATCTCACGCAAGGACAATGAAATGGATCTGACCTCTCTAACCCAAGCCCTCACAGACGCACTTTTCTGGTCCGTCGGCATGCTGTATTCGTGGGTACTCGTCTTCCTGCTCACCGGAATCGGCATCGCCTTCACGGTTATTCTCAAAGCCCCCCAAATCCGCCACGCGAAAGACATTTTCACTTCACTGTCCGGTTCGCGCACATCCGCCCTCCAAGGCATTACCTCATTCCAAGCATTCGCGGTCGGTGTTGGTACCCGAATCGGTATCGGCAACATCGGTGGTGTCGCCCTCGCCCTCATCGTTGGTGGGCCCGGAGCAATCTTCTGGATGTGGATCATCGCGCTACTTGGCATGGCGACCTCATTCGCAGAAACCGTGCTTGCGCAACTCTTTAAAGTCCGCCACGTTGACGGCACCTTCCGCGGTGGCCCCGCTTACTACATCGCGCGCGGCCTCGGTTGGAAAACCATGGCCTCAATCTTTGCTATCATCGCCGTCATTTCTTCTGGACTCGCCGTGCCGATGGTGCAGATCAACACCGTCGCATCTACGCTAAACGCCAGCCACGGCGTGCCGCTGTCCTCAACCGCGATCGTCATCATCGTCCTACTCGCCCCGGTGATTCTCGGCGGCATCCGATCCGTTGCCCGCGCTTCCGAATACCTCGCACCGTTCATGGCGGCGGCCTACATCATCATTACCTTCGTCGTCATATTCCTCAATCCGGTTGCCGCCTGGAACGCCCTCGTATGGATTGTTCAATCGGCATTCGGATTTGGCTCCGTCGCCGGCGGCGTCCTCGGCGGCGTATTCGTAGCCCTAGTTAACGGCGCGCGACGCGGCCTGTTTTCGAATGAGGCCGGTCTGGGGACCACGCCTCACGCAGCCGGAGCCGCTGTTGTGGCTCACCCAGCCCAGCAGGGATTCCTCCAAGCACTTGGCGTTTTTGTCGACACCATCGTGGTGTGTACCGCAACCGCGCTCCTCATTCTTATTGCCGGAGTATACGAGCCGGGGATGGAGGCGGATGTGGCCGGCTCATTAACCGCCAGCTCAGTGACCAGCGTGCTCGGTGACTGGATGGCATTCCCCATGTCCGTCATCATCTTTATCTTCGGCTACACCTCCGCCTACGGCGCCTACTCCTACGGTCAGGTTGCGCTCGACCACCTGACCGCCAATAAATACGTGTCGTACGGATTCCGTCTGCTCGCCACCCTCCTGGCGGGATACGGCGCGATGGTGGAACTGCCCGTCGCCTGGGCGCTGTCCGACTTCCTCTTGGGCCTCGGCGCAGTTGTCAACCTCATCGCGATTATCGCCATGGCGAAATGGGTGCGACTGGTTCTCAACGATTGGGATAAGGCCAAGAAGAGCGGCAATCTCACGTTCGACGTCGCGCCCTATGACAGCCTGCGAGACCGGGCTGATGCAACCATTTGGGACGGTTCGCCTACCGCCCAATAACATGACATACCACCGCAGAATACGCGGTAACAGGGGAGTCGCCGGCAGCGGAGGTGGCTCCCCTTTCGCGTAGCCACAATGTCCTAATCACCGCAGGCACAACGCGGTATTAATCAAAATCAAGTATCTAAATCTTAAAATTCTCTTGACCAGAGGCTAAAAGGAGCGTATTTTTTCTCACGTCCTAACGATCGACACACGAGGAAAACATGATCCACCCCACCGGATTTCTCGAAAGCTTCGAAAAAGTTGACGGAGCCTTAGCCGACTTCTTCTCCGCGGTGTATTCCAACCCGCTAGAAATGAACGTAATCTACCTTTTATTAGCGGTAGGTATTTTTTACACGTATAAAACCAAGGCGCTCCAGTTCCGCATGCTCCCCACCATGTTCCGGGCAGTTTTCGGATCACGACGAGACGCCGAAGACGGTATTTCATCATTCCAAGCCTTCACCATCGGGCTTGCCTCCCGGGTCGGCACCGGAAATATCGCGGGCGTCGCCATCGCCATCGTCCTGGGCGGCCCCGGCGCCATCTTCTGGATGTGGGTCATCGCATTACTGGGGATGGCAACCGCATTTATGGAATCCGTGCTCGCTCAATTATTCAAACTGGAAGGCCCCGATGGATCCTTCCGCGGCGGACCCGCCTACTATATTCGCGACGGGCTGGGATCAAAAGGATTTGGGGCTCTATTCGCCATTTTCCTTATCTTCGCCTTCGGCCTCGCATTCAACATGGTACAAGCCAATACCATTGCCGATGTTGCATCCGCTCACTTCAACCTGGAACCGTGGATTGTTGGACTCGCCCTCGTCATTATTTCTGCCCCTATTATTTTCGGCGGTCTGCGCACGGTGGCTCGCATCGCTGAATATGTGGCACCCGCGATGGCTGTCTTTTACATCCTGATAGCCCTCGCCGTTATCGGCCTCAACATCACGGAAGTACCGGCCGTGATTTGGGATATTATCCGCTCAGCCTTCGGCTTCGACCAGGCCGCTGGCGGCGCAGTCGGCGGCTTCATAGCGGCCATGACCAACGGTGCCAAACGCGGCCTGTTCTCCAATGAAGCCGGGATGGGATCCGTACCTAACGCCGCTGCTACCGCAACTATCCGCCACCCCGTCCAGCAAGGACTTATCCAGAGCCTCGGCGTATTTGTCGACACCATCCTCATCTGTACTGCAACCGCATGCATGATCCTCTTCTCCGGGCTCTACAAGCCCGGCATGTCCACCAATGACGGCGCGGCACTCACCGTCGAATCCGTATCCGCCTCCCTCGGCTCATGGGTTCAGGTTCCCATGACGATTATGATCTTCATCTTCGCCTACTCTTCGATTTTGGGGAACTACACCTATGCCGAAATCAACCTCAACTACCTGCGCGGCATGAACGCCAACCAAACCGTTCTTAAAGTGCTTATCCTCATTGCGGTTGGCCTCGGTTCCATCATGTCTATTCGATCCGTATGGAATCTCGCCGACATTGCTTCAGCGCTTATGGCAATCCTCAATATCTTTGCCCTTTTCCTGCTGTCGAAGTACTGCCTAGGGGCGCTACGAGATTGGAACGCCCAGCGAGCGAAGAATCCAGACGAAATTCCTTTCTTCGTCGTCACCGACAACGAATTCTTCCCTCAGGGCCTTCCGTCAAACGTGTGGGAAGCCGACACGAGAGAGGCATCAATTGCATTAGCGCGTAAAAACGACAAAATGAGGGGATAAGCCGTGAATCCCTAAGGAGTATCCCGTGAGAGTAGTCCGATTCAGCACTGGCGACGCACCCGCCTATGCCGCCCTCGATGATGATTCAACCCGGCTGGTGGCACTAAAGGGGGATCCGCTTTTCCAAGCAGCCGAACCTTCCGGAGAAATCTTCGAACTCGATGAAGTACGACTACTCTCACCGGTTATTCCTCGGTCCAAAGTGGTTGCGGTAGCAAAAAACTACCACGACCACGCCGCGGAAATGGGTGGCGAGGTGCCCGCCACCCCCAATATTTTCTTCAAACCGAATACGTCCGTCATTGGCCCTGACGATCCCATCGTCTTACCGCCGTGGACCAACGAGGTGCACTACGAAGCCGAACTTGCCGTCGTCATTAAAACCCTGTGCAAGGACGTGAAAGCCGCCGACGCGGCCTCCGTCATTTTCGGTTACACCGTGGCCAACGATGTCAGTGCCCGTGATGCTCAGCGCAACGACGGGCAGTGGGCGAGGGCTAAAGGCTTCGACACCTCCTGTCCGCTGGGACCGTGGATTACCGTTGATCCAGCGCTCGACCCGCATCACCTGGAGGTGACAACTACGGTCAACGGGGAAGTAGTCCAATCCGGAAACACCCGCGACATGGTGCGCGGCGTCCCCGAGCTCATCGAATACATATCAGCCGCCTTCACATTACTTCCCGGGGACGTTATTTTGACTGGAACTCCCGCCGGTGTCGGTGAAATTGTCGACGGGGACCGCGTTGAATGCACGATTGAAAAAATCGGAACACTCGGAAACCACGTGGTACGCCGGTAGCCGTGGACGCCATCGCCCGCGTGCTCGCGGACTCGAACCTTCCCGTTCTCGACGCCGAATCGCAGGTGCGTGCCGCCCTCGATCGGCGGGAACGTTTTGTACTGGCGGCTACTCCCGGATCTGGGAAAACTACGCTGGTTCCACTCATTATGCGCCAGTGGCTGGCAGAACAGAACGATGATCGGCGCGTCCTGATTGCCCAGCCACGGCGCGTAGCAGTGCGATCTGCAGCTCGCTTTGTGGCCTCGTTGCTCGATGAAAACCCCGGGGAAACGGTCGGGTGGACAATGCGCGGCGATCGAGTAATGAGTGCACGTACGCGCATCGAATTCACGACGACCGGCACCCTGTTGCGACGACTGCTGGCCGACCCCGACCTTCCGGAAGTGGCGGCCCTCGTTATCGACGAAGTACATGAACGCCAAATTGACGCTGACCTAGCACTCGCATTCGCTTTGGATATTGCCGACTTACGAGAAGACCTCCACCTCGGCGTCATGTCCGCGACCGCTCAAACAGACACGTTCCGCGCCCTCCTGGAAGGCTCACTCATTGAAATTGAGTCCACCGCCTACCCGCTAGCCGTCGAGTGGGTGCCCGCCCGGGATGCCTCCGTGGGGCCTCGCGGTGCCACCGACACTTTCCTATCGCACATGGTTACTACCGCGATGCGGGCCTTCGCCGAATACGGATCGACCCTCGTATTTGTTCCTTCCATCCGCGATGTCACCGCCATCACCACGGCTCTCTCATCAAAAGGCGTGCCCGTCTACGCCCTCCACGGCTCTCTGACGAGTGCCGAACAAGACGCGGCACTTGCCGATAACGGACCCCGCATCGTCGTTGCAACAGATATCGCAGAAACATCGCTGACAGTGCCCGGCGTGAACTGCGTCGTCGATTCAGGACTGGCGCGCATTCCCCGATTCGACGCCGCGCGAGATGCGCAAGAACTTGTAACCGTTATGGCCTCGCAATCATCCGTCACCCAGCGCGGAGGGCGCGCCAACCGCACTGGCCCAGGAATTGTTTATCGGTGCTTCAGCGAAACTGACTTCGCGCGTATGCGCCGCTATCCAGTACCAGAGATAGAAGCAGCCGACCTGACGGAAGCCGGTTTGCTTGCTGCCGCGTGGAGTTCGCCGGCGGAACTTCGTATGCCGACACCGTTCCCACCTCCACGGCTCTCCCATGCTGTTTCCGTCCTCGACTCCATCGCCGCTTTGAATGGATGGCGGGAGCGGCAGGGCGAGAGAGAGCCTACGCCGGGAGGGCATCGCACAGGGGAAAGATCCATGGGTGAGCCTTCGCCAAATCAGCGGAATGGCGGGGAAAAATCTATGGGTGAGCCTTCTGGGCGGCCGCGCGATGTGGTGGCGAATGCTATGAGAGAGCCTTCAGAATTCATGGGTGAGCCTTCGCGGTGGGGGAGCGTCACCGCCTCCGATTCGGGCAGTATCCTCGCGCGTATCCCCGCCGACCCACGGCTCTCTCATGCCCTTTTGCTCGCTTCCGCGTGGTCCGATAGCACGCTCGCCTCACGTATCGTCGCCCATCTGGCGGCCTCCGAAAAAACGACGCAACCCGACATCACCCGCAGTCTCCAGACGGTGCCACAACGCGACGTTAAACGCTTTGCGCATCTAGCTGCCCAGCATGAGAGAGCCTACGCGGCGCAGTTTGAGCGCCCCGCCGAAACAATTAGCCGGGACGACCTGCCGGGTGTCACCGTGGGCTTGGCATACCCCGGTCGTATCGCCCGCAGACGCAACAGTGAGCCTTCGGCACGCAACACCGTGTCCTTTATCAGCGCCGGGGGAGCGGGGTACGAAGTCGATCAACGCTCCCCGCTCGCGGGCGACGAATGGATTGCGGTAAGCCAGATCCAAACCATTAACGGCGTAACATACGTGCGGCAGGCAGCGCCGCTGAATCCCGCGTGGGTGCCGTTTATCGCGCGCGCCCTCATGAGAGAGTCGTCGGAAGTGAGGATCAGCGGAGGGCGACTGCGAGGCTCAACCACCCGCAGCGTCGGGGCCATCGATTTAATGAGTGAGCCTTCGGATGTCGAGGCCGATGACGCGCTTGCCGCGGTAGCGGAAGCAGTTCGCCGCCGGGGCTTGGCTCTGTTTAAACCGAGTAAAAATGCGCAACAACTCGCTCGCACGATCGAGTACATCGGGCAGCAACGCGAAGATTGGCCACGGCTCACTCATGACTTTCTGGCCGATAACGTGGCCACGCTGCTGGGGGCGGATATGCAGCGTATGTGCATGGGAGAGCCTTTGGCGAGCGTGGACCTCACCACCGGCCTCAAGACACTGATTGGGTGGGAAAAAGCTGCCCGCATTCGTGACGAGATTCCCGAATCAATCGAGCTTCCCACGGGTCGCCGCGCACGGCTCACCCTTGACCCCGACCGTGGCCCCACCGTGCGAGTGAAGCTACAAGAATGCTTCGGCTGGTCAGCCATCCCCACCGTGTTGGGGCGCCCCATCACATTCGAACTCCTATCACCGGCGGGTCGGCCACTCGCAATCACATCCGACCTCGAGCACTTTTTCAACAACGTGTACAAGGATGTGCGCGCGGATATGCGCGGCCGCTATCCCAAGCACCCGTGGCCCGAAGATCCGTGGTCAGCTCAGCCTACCGCGCGCACAAAACGCCGTCAGTGAGCGTTCGCGACCTCAAGCATTCGCATGAGTGAGCCTTCGACAATTGCGCGAGAAGACGCCAGGTTCATGCGCACCCACTGATCCCATCCGCGCCCGGTCACCTTCCCCGCATCGAGCATGACACCCGCACTGTCAAAGAACTCCGTAGCCGGATTATCAACTCCCAGTGCGGACGCATCAATCCACCCCAAATACGTCGAGTCCGGACGCGTCCAATGCAAGGGAGAGCCTTCGAGGAGGTCGTCGACAGCATCAATGTTCTGGCGAATATACGCATTAACCGCATCCAGCCACGGCTCACCCTCGCGGTAAGCCGTTGACGCGGCGAGGGCGCCCAGCGGCGTCGGATACCCGAGATACTTCGCGCCCTCCGCCCACATGCGACATTCGGGGGATGCGATCATCTGCGCACAGGCTAACCCGGCAACATTGAAACCTTTGGAGGCCGCCACCGCCGTCACCGTATGCGTCGCGAACGACGGGTCCACCGTGACGTAAGGGATAAACTGCCTGGGCTCTGCCACCAGCGGAGAGTGAATTTCATCAGAAAAAACCAGCAGGTCGTGAGCCTGCGCGATTTCACCGATACGACGCAGTTCCTCCTCCGTCAAAATGCGCCCCACCGGATTCCACGGATTACACACAATCAGCAGCTCAGCGTTTTCGGCGGCTTCGTCAATCGCATTAAAGTCGAGCTGCCACTGTCCGCTCTCATCCATCATCGACGGAACTTCGATTACGCGGTGGCCAAGTTGCGGAGGGATGGTGAGAAACATTTTGTACGCCGGAGTGGGCACAATAACCGCGGAATGCGGCGGTATCATGCCGCGCAACATGGCGCGCAGACCGTCAAGCACCGACGATGCCAGCGAAATCGTGGCCGGATCGACATCCCACGCAAACCGCCGGGAATAAAAGTGAGCCGTCGCCTCGATAGTTTCGTGTCGAAGCCACGGCGGCATATATCCGAGCAGGCCATCATCGATCGCGCTCACCACCGCGTCTCGCACGACGGGAGCCGTACCGAAATCCATTTCCGCGACACCGTGACCCGCGAAGGGGGCGCCCTCCCCAGGAAGTGATCGCCCCTCGGGGACCATGCTCCACTTCAAAGACCGACGCCCGCGCATGGCGGCCTCGTCCAATGCGTCAAAATTCCAATCCACGGCGGCTCCTTTCGTAGCGTCTGGATAACAGGTTAGTCACCTGAGAGAAGGGAGTCATATTGAATGAAAGAGCCTTTGTCGGGATAGAATCGACTCATCATGAGTACTGTTTCTGGCGGCGACGTCCGCGTTCGTTTTTGTCCATCTCCCACCGGCACCCCCCACGTAGGGATGGTGCGTACCTGCCTATTCAACTGGGCATGGGCGCGACATGTCGGGGGAACCTTCGTATTCCGCATCGAGGACACGGATGCGGCACGCGACTCCGAAGAGTCGTTCAATCAGATCATTGACTCCCTCACGTGGCTCGGACTCGATTGGGATGAGGGCGTGCTCAAGGGCGGCCCGCACGGCCCCTATCGTCAGTCGGAGCGCATGGAGATTTACCGTGACGTTGCGCAAAAACTCCTTGACGGCGGCTACGCGTACGAATCTTTCTCCACCCCGGCGGAAGTGGAAGAGCGTCACCGCGCAGCCGGGCGCGACCCCAAGCTCGGTTATGACGGTTATGACCGTGATCTGACGGAGGAGCAAAAGGCGGCGTTTCGTGCCCAGGGGCGCGAGCCGGTGCTGCGCATGCGCATGCCGGATGAGCCGATTACCTTCACGGATATGGTGCGCGGAGAAATCACCTTCCAGCCCGGGTCCATTCCTGACTATGTCATTGTGCGCGCGAATGGGGACCCGCTGTACACCCTCGTCAACCCCGTCGACGATGCGCTGATGGACATCACGCATGTTTTGCGCGGCGAAGATCTCCTGTCGTCAACGCCTCGCCAAATCGTTCTCTACCGTGCGTTACTTGAGCTCGGTATTGCTCAGCAGATGCCGGAGTTCGGTCACCTGCCCTACGTCATGGGGGAGGGGAATAAGAAACTATCTAAACGGGACCCGGAATCAAATCTGCTTCTTCACCGAGAGAACGGCATGATCCCCGAAGGGTTGCTCAACTACCTCGCACTGCTGGGGTGGGCGATCAGTCCCGACAACGATATTTTCACCCAGCGAGAGATGGTGGAAGCCTTCGACATTCACGACGTAAACCCCAACCCGGCACGGTTTGACATTAAGAAGTGTACGGCCATCAATGCCGAGCATATTCGCCGACTCGATGCCGATGATTTCAAGCGTCGTCTTGTGCCATTCCTTCACCGCGAACAGTTCGTCTCCGGCGGAGAGTGGGAGGCCCTCAATCAGCGTGAGCAGCAGATACTCACCGCAGCCGCGCCGCTGATCCAAACCCGCATTCAAACACTTGGTGAGGCCGGTGGCATGCTTGGATTCCTCTACCAGGACACGTCTGAGATCGCCTACGAGGATAAGGCCGTGCGCAAACTGAAGGACAATGCGCCGCAGGTACTGGAGGCAGGCATTCGCATCGTACGTGACCTCGAGGAGTTCACCACCGATAATCTTCAGCAGGCACTGCGCGGAACCATTGTCGACGAAATGGGTATCAAACCCCGCCTTGCCTTCGGGCCGCTCCGTGTCGCCGTATCCGGACGGCAGGTTTCCCCTCCGCTTTTCGAATCGCTTGAAATTCTCGGAAAAGAACAGACTATCGCCCGATTTGAGCGGCTTCGCGACCTTCTTACCGAGGATGCGTGAGAAGCACCACGGCGCAATGATTTGAAACTTCTCACCGATCTCCGGTAGAGTTTTTCATCGGCGCCAAAGGGCGGATCGCCGCGTTTTTGCGCGGTATTTCCGCTCATCATGGTGCTTTCACCATGGGGTATGGTGTAATTGGCAGCACGAGTGATTCTGGTTCAT
>JAUNVE010000001.1:30565-108836 GCA_030537795.1 Actinomycetaceae bacterium | reverse complement strand
GTTTGATCTGCTCATAGATGGGCACACCGGATGTATTCGATATAACGATTCCGATGCCCATTGCCCCAACCTTCTGTACATAGACGGTATATACAGTTTGGGTGCGTTGTGAGAAAGGTGCAATAGGGGCGGATTTAGATAGTTGGCTCGGTGGCTTTCGCGCGCTCACGAGCCACGCGCGTGCGGTGCATAATAACGAATATGCTCAGCATGATGACAAAAACCGTCGAGGCCGTCAGAGCCCATGTTTTCCCAGCCGCTAACGCGTGTCCGGTTTTGAATAGGCCGACGCCAATTGCCGCGTAGAGCGTGCCCCATGCCACATAACCGGGAATAGCGACAGCGGTGTAAACCGGCCAGCGTAAACGGAGGACTCCTGCGCCCGCGTGAATGACCGTTTGAAAACCGATGGTGAGAAATGACAGCGGAATGATAATGAGCCCCCAGCGGTCAACCGCATCCATGCCGCGCTGCACGGAGGCGCCCTCCACCCATCGACGCAGGCGAATAACCCACGGGCGTTGGGAATGTTTGGCAGATGACAAGAATCCGGTGGTCGCTAAACGAGCAATCCAATACGTGCCTTGGGAGCGGAAGAACACGACAACGGATAGGAATAGCGCAATCCAGATAAAGGAACTTTGCGCAATAAAATCAGGCACTCCCGGCATGTAGCAACCCCTTTAGTCCTCAGGTTTCTTCCGGCAGTCGGAGCAGATGCCAAAAACTTCCAGCGAGTGTTCCAGATCGGTAAATCCGTATTCTTCTGCCAGCGAATGCATCCAACGCTCAACTGCTTTGGCACCGATTTCTTCAGATCGCAGGCATTTGCGACACACGAGATGGTGATGGTGCGTTCCGGAGTCGCATTGACGGTACAGCGCTTCGCCATCGGGCGCGAGCAACTGGTCAATCTCATTGAGCTCGGCGAGCGCCCTCAAATTGCGGTACACGGTGGCCAGGCCAACGCGCACCCCGGCTTGGGCCATGTCCTCGTGGATCTTTTGGGCAGAACGAAACTCATCGCGGCCGGCGAGCGCATCGATCACCGCTTGCCGCTGTTTTGTGTTCCGCCTCGAATGTGTAGCCACTGATCACTCCAAAATCGGTGCACCCTCAGGTGCAACTTACCCTATCCTAACTTGGATGGGCTTCCAGGTCATTAATGCGTTCCGGATGCATTGTCTCATAGTTCGTTTTGGCTACGATTCTGCGGGTTCTCGCCCGTTCAATTAGTGGACGGATGGCAAACAGAAGAGCATAAATGATGATGGCAAGGACGACAATGGCGGCTCCGGGGGAGAGGTTGTAAAAATACGTCAGCGTTAAGCCAGCCACGCAGGTAGAGACTCCGAATAGCATCGAGACGCCCATGGTGGCGCGGAAGGAGCGGGTAAGAATCTGCGCGGTCGCTACGGGAACGATCATCAGTGCCGATACAAGCAAGGAACCTACCACGCGCATGGCAGTAGCCACCGTAAAGGCCGCAAGTAGGGCTATCAGGATGGATAGAAAATTCACCGGCAATCCGGTTGAGCGCGCAAAATCTTCATCGTCGCAAACAGAGTGGAGGGCGGGGGCTAAACCGACACCGACAATGAGGATAAACGTTGCCAAGCCAAGAGTCGCCCACACATCCGTTTGCGTGACGGTAGCGATTGAACCGAATAGGTAGGCGTTCAGTTGCGATGAGGTGCCTCCGGCTAACCCGATCAAAAGTACGCCTCCAGCAATGCCTCCGTAAAACAGGATGGCCAGGGCGACATCGGATGATGTGCGACCGGTGAGACGAATGCCCTCAAGTATTAAAGCGCCGAGAATTGATACCACCAGAGCCCCGGGTATGGCGAGTGTTTCCGGTGTGGAGAGATTGAGCCACGTGCCCACCAGCCAACCAAGAGCAACACCCGTGAGGGCGATATGGCCAATTCCGTCGCCCATCATCGCCAGACGACGGTGAACGAGGTAGGTGCCTACCACCGGCGCCGAAAGCCCAACGAGCACCGCGGCAATGAGAGAGCGCTGCATGATGGGCGAAGTCAGCATCAATCCAATATCGCCCAACAATGAGCTCGGTAGTGTGATCGCACTAATCATCAAAACCTCCGGAAAAACTCTGACTAATCCGTGTTGGATCATGCGGTTGACTCGGATGGCAGTGTGGCTCGGAATGAAACACGGGAGCCTCGGATGGCTTTCCATCAAAATCAATATGGCCCGCGGACAGGTTAACGATGCGGTCCAAATACGGCTCCAGTGGGCCTAGCTCGTGAAGAACCAGCACAATCGTGCGTCCTTCGGCTTTCAAAACTCCCACAATATCCGCCAGTTTTGACTGCGAGTGACGGTCGATACCGGCCAGTGGCTCATCCATTAAAAGAAGGAGCGGGTTACGCACGAGGGCTCGCGCGATCAGGACGCGTTGCTGCTGTCCGCCGGAGAGCGTCTGGAATGGCTGCTTGCGGCGGTGCACCAGACCAACCGTATGAAGGGCACGCAATGAGGCTTTTTTCGATCCGTGATAGTGCCACCACTGCCGCGGGCCCAAAGTACCTGAGCGGACCACTTCCAGAGCTGATGAAGGAACTCCCGAGGAGGCCGAGGCGCGTTGCGGAACATAGCCGATTTTCTGCCACGGGATTTCATGTGAACGACGAGTTTTTCCAAATAGTTCAATAGTTCCATGCGTCACCGGGGCGGCACCCAACAGAGCTTTGACCAAAGTGGATTTTCCCGAACCGTTTGAGCCGGTGACTGCCACACATTGGCCCTGTGGCACTGCCAGATCAACGCCGTGTAACACGACGTTAGAATCATAAGCGACGTGCAGATTAGTCGTTTTAATAGCGTGGGTCGCACCCACCGGATGCGACCCACGCGAAGTAGAGGGTGAACTCACTGACAGTTCAGGCCTTTCCGCAAGTTTTCCAAGTTGGTCTTCATTAGACTAACGTAATTTTCCTCCGGGTCATTGAGAGTTTCGATCGGGTCGAGCACCGAGGTTTCGATACCCAAATCCTCAGCGAGAACCTCCATTACCTTGGGGGAGACGTTGACTTCGGTGAAAATGACTTGTGTTCCGGTGTCTTTAACCACTTCGCCAATGGCCTTTAAACGCTCGGGAGACGGCGTAACCTCAGGGTCGAGACCCGATACTCCCACCTGGTGCAAGCCGGTATTATGCGCCAAGTATCCAAAGGCCTGATGGGAGACGATGAAGGTGTTTTTCTCACACTGTTCAAGGCCCGATTCCATGTCATTCGCCAGATCCGTCATCTGTTGCGATACTGTCTCGGCGCGCTTGCGATAGTCATCGGCATTATCGCTATCAGCTTGCGCTAATAGATCACCCACTTGGGTAGCTACGGTAGCCATACGATTGGCATCGAGCCAGAAATGCGGATCTCCATCAATATCGTGGTGATGGTGATGTTCTTCATCTCCGTGGTCGTGTTCGTCGTCCAGGTGCTCGTGGTTATCGTCCTCGCCCTCGTGATCGTGGGACTCATGGTCTTCATGTGCATGCTCGTCCGCTTCGTGATCATCGTGTCCGTCTTCTGACGTTTCCACGATTTGGGCGGCTTCGGTTACGTCAAGAACGTTTGCGGGGCCGGCCTCTTTGACTGCCTCGTCAACCGCGGACTGAAAGCCTTTGAGATAAACGACAGCATCGGCTTGGGAAAGTTCGGCGACTGTTTTGGGTGACAATTCAAGGGAATGGGCATCGGTGCCTGGGGGAGTGAGCGAATCAACGCTTACGTGATCTCCGCCGATTTCTTCAACCAGATACTGAAGAGGGTAAAACGACGCTTTGACAGACAGTTTTGATCCGTCCTGGCTGCTTGACTGGCTATTCGAGCCCGATTGAGAGCATCCGGCAAGCGCAAATGCGCTTGCGATCGCTACGGCAATTACTTTTTTGCTAATGTTCATGAGAACCATTATCACTCTCTCGGCGCCTGCTTGGCAAGTGGGAAAACGTGGTGAAAGACACCCGCATGCGTGTTGATTCTGTTTGCGGAGTGAGTGCTCACTCACTAATCTTGGTGTGTGGAAAAAACAGAGCAGGAATCTCACAGCCAATCAAAAACGACGCGCGCAGCTCCTATGTCCGCCCAAGACAGGCGTGACTGGATAGCGGTAGAAGCGATACCTCTTTTTGTCGAATCCGGTTCATCAGTAACCACCAAACAACTCGCCGAGTATTTGGGAATCGCGGAAGGTACCATATTCCGTGCCTTTCCCGATAAAGAGACGCTAATAAAGGCCGTCGTCGAAGCCTTTTTCGCCCAGACTCACGACAGTGTTACGGCCGATTTGCTCCATAATAGACGAGACCTACGTGAGACTCTCCTAACCATAATCCACACAACCCGAGATGTTTCACGCGGTGTATTTCGTATGCTCTCGTTGCTTGATCACGATGAGGCGCATGACGTCATCAAACACCAGGATAACCGCTGCTTTGAAGACACCGTTAAGCGAGCGCTACTACCGTATTCGCAACAACTGAATTTGCCTTCCGAACGACTTGGCGCACTCATTAAACTCGTCGTCATCGCCGCCTCCGCACCGCGATTGAGTGACACCGCGCCACTCGATGACGAAGAAATTCTCGAGTTCATCCTCTATGGAATTATCGGACAACCGCGCCAGCAAGCTGAGCACAACTCGCTGACAACCGCATCCGATAAACACGAAAACTCAACTACCGACAATAACTCCAATATTGGGAGGGAAGCGTAAATGCTGTGGACAATCCTCAAACGCTATCTCACACCCGCCTGGCCACTTCTTCTGGCGGTAGTCATTTTCCAAATGTGCCAATCATTTGCATCCTTGCTGTTACCCACCATGAATGCCGACATCATTAATAACGGTGTGGTCACCGGCGATATTGCGTATATCTGGGCCACCGGAGGTCGGATGCTGTTGGTTACGCTCTTCCAAGTCACCTGCGCCATTATTGCGGTCTACTTTGCTTCCCGACTGGCTATGGGCCTAGGGCGCGACCTACGTGGAGCATTGTTCAACCACGTGGTCGACTTTTCCCAACGCGAGGTAGGCGAATTCGGAGCGCCCTCCCTCATCACCCGCAACACCAACGATGTACAACAGGTGCAAATGCTAGTACAAAGCGGCTCAGCACTGATGGTTTCCGCCCCCATGCTCGCCATCGGCGGCATTGTTATGGCCCTGCGTCAAGACGTTGGTCTGTCATGGATTATGGTGGTCTCTATTCCGGCGCTTTTGGTTGTTGTGGGACTCATTATCGTGCGCATGGTACCCGCCTTTAAGCTGATGCAAAAACGCATCGATGCGCTCAACCAAACGCTGCGCGAACAACTGACCGGCATCCGCGTTATCCGCGCATTCGTGCGCGAAGAAAGTGAACGCGAGCGATTCCAAAACACCTCCGGCGCGGTAATGGAAGTTGGCATCCGAGCCGGTAACCTCATGGCGCTCATGTTTCCAGCAATCATGCTGATTATGAACGTCTCCTCCGTAGCGATTATCTGGTTTGGAGCTTTTCAAATTCAAGAAGGCAATGCGCAAATCGGCACGCTTTTCGCGTTTTTGCAATACATTATCCAAATCCTCATGGGAGTTATGCTTGCCGCCTTCATGTTCGTGATGATTCCCAGGGCGGCCGTATGTGCGAAGAGAATAGGTGAGGTACTTGAAACCCCACCGTCCGTAACCGCCCCGCAACGAGCAGTGGTTCCCCGCAATAGTAGCGGTCATGTTGAATATAAATCGGTGTCATTTACCTATCCCGGAGCAGAAGCTCCAGTTCTGCGCGACATCGACTTCGATGTGGCACCGGGAACCACCACTGCCATCATTGGCTCAACCGGATCAGGAAAATCCACCCTCGTTGGACTGCTGCCTCGCCTATTCGATGTCACCGAAGGGCGTGTCCTCCTCGACGGTGTTGACGTGCGAGAACAACACCCAGACAAACTGTGGGAGCGCATCGGACTGGTTCCACAACGCGCATTCCTTTTCAGCGGAACCATCGCCTCCAACCTGCGCTACGGAAATGAACAGGCTACCGATGACGATTTATGGCGAGCACTCGAGATCGCACAAGCCAAAGACTTCGTTGAACAGATGCCCGACGGCCTGGACACTGAAATCTCCCAAGGTGGAACCAACGTATCCGGCGGGCAGCGTCAACGACTCGCCATTGCTCGAGCCCTGGTGAAAAAACCAGACGTTTATATTTTTGACGACTGCTTTTCCGCCCTCGATGTCGCCACCGACACCGCCTTGCGCCGAGCCCTGACAGTGCACCTACCGGAGGTTACGCGAATCATTGTCGCCCAACGTGTCAGCACCATTCGCGACGCCGACCAAATCATCGTCCTGGACCACGGCACCATAAGTGGAATCGGCACCCACCACGAGCTGGTCAAAACGAATCCCACCTACCGTGAAATTGTTGAATCACAAGAAACTGTGGAGGTCGCCTGATGAGTGAAAAGCGACGCGAAAGCCACGCCATGACCACCCGCGGAGGCCGAGGACGCGGAGGAGGGATGCGCGGCATGCGCGGTATGCCGGGCGCAAAACCGAAGAACTTTAAAGAATCTGCCAAGCGGTTAGTGCTCGAACTCAAAACTGACGCGGTCAAACTCACCCTCGTGATATTTCTGGGAATACTCAGTGTCGGACTGACAGTAATCGGCCCGAAGTTACTCGGAGAAGGCACCAATATCGTGTTCTCCGGATTCGTCTCAAAGAAGTTCCCGGCCGGAACAGACCGCGAGGCAATTATTGACCACCTCGCCGCCAGTGGACATTCCGATCAGGCCCAGATGCTTGACGCCATGGATTTTGTGCCGGGTGCGGGCATTGACTTCGCAGCTTTGACGACGATCCTCACGCTGGCATTGTGCGTGTACTTATTTGGCAGTATTTTTGGCTATATTCAAGCACGACTGCTCAACGTCGTCGTACAGCAGGCGATGCATCGACTGCGCCTGCGGGTAGAAAACAAGATTCATCGACTCCCGCTACGCTACTTCGACCAAATTCAGCGCGGTGAACTACTTAGCCGCGTTACCAATGATGTCGATAACGTTGGACAAACACTTCAACAAACGTTATCGCAAGCTATTTCAGCTTTGCTGACGGTAGTTGGAGTACTCATTATGATGTTCTCCATCTCCGCGGTGCTCGCGCTGATCGCACTGGTCACTATTCCGTTAACGATGCTCATAACATTCCTCGTTGCTCGCCAGTCACAAAAACTATTCGTCGAGCAGTGGAAACAAACAGGTATTTTGAACTCCCGGGTAGAAGAAACCTATTCGGGCCACGCCCTCGTTAAAGTATTTGGCCACCAAGACGTGGTGAAAGAGGAGTTTAAAGAAGAAAACGAACGCGTCTATCGCGCAAGTTTCGGTGCCCAATTCACATCCGGCATCATCATGCCGAGTATGACCTTCGTCGGCAACCTCGTATATGTCGCCATTGCGATCGTCGGAGGACTGCGCGTAGCTTCAGGTCAAATGTCTATCGGTGACGTACAGGCATTCATCCAATACTCTCGCCAATTCACTCAACCGCTAGGCCAACTCGGATCGATGGCTAACCTGCTGCAATCGGGCGTAGCCAGTGCCGAACGTGTCTTCGAACTACTTGATGAAGCCGAAGAGACTCCTGATGATCAAATGCCCCAAACGGTTCCGGACAATGCCAATAGACTAGAATTCACCGACGTCTCTTTCCGCTACGAACCAGAGAAACCACTGATCGAAAACCTCAACCTCACGGTGCAACCAGGTACTACTGTGGCCATCGTGGGACCGACCGGAGCGGGAAAAACTACCCTGGTTAATCTCATTATGCGTTTTTACGAAATAGATACAGGAACTATTACGCTCGCGGCCGGAGCAGATGGTTCGCAAGCGGTAGACACCCGTCATATGAGTCGCGCAGACTTGCGCTCGCGCACCGGAATGGTTTTACAAGATACCTGGTTATTTGGCGGTAGCATTCGCGAAAACATCATGTACGGCAATCCCGACGCAACCGAGGAACAAATGCTTGCCGCCGCGCGCGCTGCCTATGTCGATCGTTTCGTGCGCTCCCTGCCTGACGGCTATGACACGCAGTTCAAGGATGAGTCGACGAATATGTCCGTGGGTGAACAACAGCTCATTACCATCGCGCGCGCGTTCTTATCCGACCCGCAACTGCTCATCCTCGATGAAGCCACCTCATCGGTAGATACTCGCACGGAACTGCTCATCCAACAGGCTATGACTCGTTTGCGCGAAGGGCGAACATCATTCGTCATCGCTCACCGACTATCTACCATCCGTGATGCTGACATGATTCTCGTCATGGAAGATGGGGCGATAGTCGAACAGGGAACGCACTGTGAATTACTGGAGGCTAAAGGCGCTTACTGGAGACTGTACTCCGCACAATTCGAGGGGCCGATGCAACCGGTTAACTCCGAAACCGATATGCCTGGCGACTACGTGTAAACCCGGGCATATCCGGTAGCCGAAGAGCGTATGGCGGCGCCCTATTCGTAGGGCGGATAGGTGATGTGCATACCGTCAATAACCGCGAAACGAGTGAGTTTATGGGCGGTTGCTTTTCGCGCCCCCATAATGTCAAGTACGCGGATCCCTCGAATGACAAGGGCATCTGCGATCAGGGAGCGATGGCAGCGCCACGGGACAGCCTCCGCACACATAATTGCTACGGTGTCAGTACGTGCACGTTCAATGAGCGCGGCTAATCCGTGCGCAAAACCATCGGTTTGCATATAGTCAGCGAAGCCGCGAAATGAGGCATTGCGCCACCCCTTATTGGGAGAGTCATCGGAGGTTTTGCGGAAGCCTCCAAGCTCTTTCAATCGTTCATAGGCGATTTCATAGGCGGGCAACGATTCGTCCAAAGCGCCTTTGCCGTACTGGGGGTTCCGACGAGAGCCAGCCGCGGTGCGAATATCGATGACGAGAGTGACGCCGAATTCTTTTAGCAGCGACACAAACTCTGCAAGACTGCGAGTTGAATGACCGATAGTGAAAATCGTGGGCGCAGAATCCTCCTGTGCGGAATCGGAACTGACGGCGCTCTTCGAATCAGGTTGCGTGGAAGTCGACATAAATCCATTGTCTCCCTCAGACGGTAAAACTGCACCCGCATGGTGGTGCCAGGAAAGAAACCCTTTGATACGAGGTGATCGTGCGCTGACACGTAAACTAATCGAGTTTTTGTCAACTACTGAGATGTCTCAGTCCAAGGCGGGCACCGGAACCGGAGGGCTTTATTTTTCGCTTTTATTTATCTCGCTATTAGACTGATTGGGATGTCCGGCCAGCCAGGCCGTGACCGGCGAGGCGCACCCGCCAGGTGCGCACACACAAAGGAGATTTCCGTGGCTAAAAGCCCTTCACGCCTAGATTCCGTTATTAACCTTGCAAAGCGTCGCGGATTTGTTTATCCGTGCGGCGAGATTTATGGCGGTACCAGGTCTGCGTGGGACTACGGTCCACTCGGTGTTGAACTAAAGGAGAATATCAAGAAGGCCTGGTGGGGCCGTATGGTGCGCGAACGCGACGATGTTGTGGGTCTTGATTCATCTGTGATTCTTCCCCGTCAGGTATGGGAAGCATCCGGTCACGTGACTGCGTTTACCGACCCGCTTGTTGAATGTCTCGAATGCCACAAGCGTCTGCGCGAAGACCAGTTGAAGGAAGCGTACGCCGAAAAGAAAGATATATCGGAAGACGACGTTGATATGAGCGAGGTTGCCTGCCCGAACTGCGGTAACCGCGGTAAATGGACAGAGCCACGCGCCTTTTCCGGTCTACTCAAGACGTATTTGGGGGCTGTCGATGATGAAGCCGGCTTACACTATCTGAGGCCGGAAACCGCCCAGGGCATTTTCATTAACTACATGAATGTGCAGACGTCGGCGCGCATGAAACCGCCGTTTGGTATTGCTCAGATTGGAAAGTCGTTCCGTAATGAAATCACTCCGGGCAACTTTATTTTCCGTACCCGCGAGTTTGAGCAGATGGAGCTCGAGTTTTTCGTTGAACCCGGCACTGATGAGGACTGGCATCAGTACTGGATCGATGAGCGTATCGACTGGTATGTCGACCTAGGTATTAAACGTGAAAATCTGCGCCTTTATGAGCATCCGCAAGAGAAGCTCTCGCACTACGCCAAGCGCACTGTAGACATCGAGTACACCTTCGGTTTCCAAGGCTCGAAATGGGGCGAGCTCGAAGGTATCGCCAATCGCACCGATTTCGACCTTTCGACGCATGCGGAAAAATCGGGAGCCAAACTGGACTACTTTGACCAGCAGAAGAACGAACGATGGACACCGTATGTGGTTGAACCATCTGCGGGGCTGACTCGCTCACTCATGGCATTCCTTGTCGAGGCTTACTGCGAGGACGAAGCTCCCAATGCTAAGGGAGGCGTCGACAAACGCACGGTCCTTAAGCTTGACCCGCGGTTGGCCCCTGTTAAGGCAGCAGTTCTGCCGCTGTCTCGGAAGGAAGAATTGACGGGACCGGCGAAGGAACTGGCGATGAGTCTACGCAAGCGCTGGAACGTTGAATACGACGACGCGGGAGCGGTTGGCCGTCGCTATCGCCGTCAAGATGAGATCGGAACCCCGTTCTGCATCACCTACGACTTTGACTCGCTCGAGGACAATGCCGTAACCATCCGCGACCGCGACACGATGGAACAGGTGCGCCTGCCCATCGATGAAGTTCTCGGATACCTCACCGAACGTCTGCCAAACTACTAAAGTCAGACATCGCCTGATGGTAGCCGTACAGCCAAGCACCGGGGCCCTGCAGATCGGACCAATCAATCTGTGGGCCCCGGTTGTTTTAGCGCCCATGGCGGGGGTGACCGATGTGCCTTTTCGGCGCCTTTCACGACAGTTCGGTGAACGCGGGCTCCCCGCTGAGTATGCACAGCATCTACCGCAAGCTCAGCGCGGAGTTGATGCCCCCGCGGGACTTTACGTCTGTGAAATGATTACCGCGCGCGCCCTCATCGAAAACAATGAACGCACTCGCCACATGATTGCGCCCGATCCGCAAGACCGGGTACGTTCCGTTCAGCTTTACGGGGTGGCGCCGGAGGCGATGGAACAGGCCACGCGGATTATTGTGTCGGAAAATCTGGCTGACCACATCGACTTGAACTTTGGCTGCCCGGTGCCGAAAGTGACACGCAAAGGCGGGGGAGCGGCGCTTCCGTGGAAGCTCGATCTTTTCCGCGACATTATCGAGGCCGTGGTACGCGCGTCCCGCGAGGGGGATCGCGACATCCCGGTGACGATTAAAATGCGCACCGGCATTGACGATGCGCATCAGACCTACCGTGATGCCGGCCGTATTGCGCAGGATGCCGGGGTAGCGGCGGTGGCTCTGCACGGACGCACGCAAGCGCAATACTATTCGGGTCGTGCCGATTGGGATACGATTGCCCAACTGAAAGAAATCTTGGACGTACCGGTCATGGGCAATGGAGATATCTTTAATGCCGCAGATGCGCGCGCAATGATGGAATATACCGGATGCGATGCGGTCGTCATTGGACGCGGAGCACAGGGGCGTCCGTGGTTATTTACTGACTTGGTGGCCTCACTACTGACAGACACAGTGACAGTATCGAAGCCGATATTGGGGCAGGTCTGCGCGGTCATCCGCGAACACGCTGTATTGATGGTCGAGCACGCCCGTGACGAGTTCGACGGAATGCGGAATATGCGCAAACACGTTGGCTGGTATTTGCGAGGTTTCCGCGTCGGAGGCGAACTGCGACACGACCTCGGCCGCGTATCGAGCCTGGCAGAACTTGATGATCTGTTATCTCGACTTGATCCCGATGAACCGTATCCACCATCTGCGCAAGGTAAACGCGGACGCGCTGGCACCGCGCGCAAGCCACACTTACCCGAAGGATGGCTTCAGTCGCGTACCCTAGATCCCACGGGACGCCAAGACGTCGCCGCCGCAGAATCGTACGCCGACGGAGGGTAGAAGATGGAATTTCAGACAGTAACTCTGGGAACGGCCCCGACCCGCACAGTTACAGTGGGGGCGAGCCGAGCAGCCATCATTTGTCCGCTCCAAGGCCCCGATAACTCCACACTTGTCTCAAGTGCACGCACCATCGCAGCATCCCCATGCGACATCGTGGAGTGGCGCGTAGATACATTTGCTTCTACCCAGGAGAACGTCCTTCGTGGCGCCCTCCAAGTCCTGCGGCGCGAGCTCACAGTCCCGCTTGTGGCGACCGCGCGTAGCCACAGCGAAGGCGGGGGAACCGCGCCGGAAAACTACTCAACTATCGTTCGCGCGTTGATTGACGCGGGCGTGGACGCCGTCGATATTGAAATGAGTGCGCCGGCGGCAGTGGATCTGATCGATTACGCACTGGCGCGGCATACGCCGGTGATTCTCTCCTCCCACGACTTTGTTGGAACTGCTGGAATCGAACAGCTTTTAGATCAGTTCACGCGGATGCAACACACCTTACGTGAGCGCATTACCAGGGCTACACAGACGAAATCGGCGGAAACAATCGCGGAATGGGAATCACGCGGATGGGGCATCGTCAAGATTGCCACCACCCCGCAAAATTCGATGGATGTATTTAAACTCATGGTTGCCGCACGTCGCTTTGTCGACACGGTGGCGACGCTTCCGATTATCGCCATTGCCATGGGGCGTCTGGGACAAGTATCACGCGCGTATCCGCAGACACTGGGCAGTAGTGCAACTTTTGCATCCGTACCGGGAGAGTCGAGTGCACCAGGACAAATCAGTATCGATGCTCTCGCCCGTTTTGATGAATCCACGCACTGTCTCCAAGCGCCTTTTTAGGTGCGTGTGGTGGAAGGGGAAGCATCTGCCTTAACCCAGTCTTAATCCGTGAGACGGCTGGTAGCTCGCATCATAGACGTTGTCACCTCGCACAATAGTGTGAAGAGTTACCTTTTCGATAAAACACGACTACCCTAAAACTAAACATAATTTTTGTCGTGATTATCCTGACTAGGATTCACGCCAAAATCACGCATATCCCATTGAAAGGGCATCCCATGACCGATCAACCTCAACCCGGTGAAGAGAAGCGAGACGACTTGCCGCCACCTCCTCCTGAACCTGAGCACACTGACGGGGGTGAGCCAGCCAATCAGATGCCGGAAAATCCGCAGATACCTCAGGCATCCGCTCCTTCGGCGGAAGGCAACGGCCCATCGGCGCCCTCGGCAGAATTTGCTGGGCCCGGCGTGCCGTCTGCGGCTTCTGTCCCGTCAGCACCAGCACCGACGGGCGGCCAATTTATGCCGCCTGCTGGGCAACCTCCAATGGGACCTCCCTCGGGTGGGCAACCTCCAATGGGGCAACCTCCGAGCGCACAGCCGGCGCCCGGCTACCCGCAACAATATGCCAGTGGGCCAGTGGCGCCAATGCCACCGGCTAAAGAAGTCAGCCCCGGCACCGCAAACGCTTTCAAACTGGGAGCTATCGTTGGTGCCACACTCTTTGGAACTGTCCTCGCAATCGCCATCGTGCTCACGCTGGTCACCGTAGTGGTAGCAGACAGTCCCAAAGGAGTGAATGATCCAGGGATTTTCACTGTTATTGGCCTCATTACCAACCTGACTTTTGGCGGCCACATCTCCTTCAGTAGCGCGCTTAAGTTCCTCCCATCAGGTTCCGGTGGCCTATTCCTTATCACCTTCGCTCTGATTGCTGCGGCAGTCGCCGTTATTGTCGGAAATAAGATATGGAAAACCAGTCCGCTGGAAAAAGCACAAGAAGTGTGGATTTCGATAGCCACAATTTTCGGGGTCTCGTATATTCTGACCACGGTTTTCACTCTTTTGTCGGCGACAACCTTGCCGGAGGCCGGACAGGTGAGTGGATCGTATGGACTCCCATTTTTCTGGCTGGCCATTTTTTCCGTCGCAGTAGGCTTAATCATTGCCAGTATGAACGGCCAACACATTACGATGGTGCAGAAAATAGCGTCATTCCGCAGGTTCTGGGCTCCGGGATTGCTGACCGCGGTACTCAGCTCGGTAGTGGCACTAGTTTTCTTACTGATCGGAGGTTTGATTGCTTTTGGTCTACCCGATATCAAAGCAGTAATAGGGATCTTCCTATTCATCGTGAATGCACTACTGGCCGCGATACCGCTCCTATTTGGCACCAAGGTGGAGTTAGGAGCTCTTCAATCGTCTTCCATGTGGGCTGAATCCGAAGGCTTGACGATTCTCTTCCTCATCATTGGAGTCATCATCACACTGATAGCGGGATCGGTATTCCGCCAGCGTTTGCGCGGCTACGATACCAACCCCGTGTACATTGCCAGCGATGCGGGAGTATTTGCGGTACTCGGAATTTTCGCAGTGGCCGCGGTAAGCCTAGGAAACAGCGAAAATATCCACCTGGGACTGGCCTACTCAGCTATTCTCATTAACGCAGTAGTGGGAGCTGTTATATCAGCTATCCATGTCTATCTCTTCCCACTAATTCGCGGCAGCGCTCCCGCACTTGCTCGCGCTATGCAGAACTACACGCAGCGACCATTGCCACGGTTGCTAACTCCTTTCGTGCACTATGGCGCTACGCCACAAATGGCCTACGGTCAAGGTTTCGCTCCCCAAGGGATAGCAGGGACCCCCGGGCAGTTTTCGCAACCTGCCGGTACCGGCCAAGTCCCACCGCCGGGAACGGCCTACCCGCCGGCTGGAACGGCACCTTCCGCCGCATCCGCACCCGGTGTTCCAGTTGGGCCACACGAATCCGCTGCACAGTCGGAGCCAACGCCCGCAGGAGACTCCGACTCCCAGCATGATGGCGCCATGGCGACCGGCGAAAGCTCGATGAGCGCAGATACCGCCTCAGCGGCTTCCGCAGCTGTTCCCGCCGCGACGCCCCCGGCTACGCAAACAAATCAGTTGCCGCCCGCGCAAATGCAGCCGGGAACGCAACCTGGCATGCAACCGGGGTACTCGCCTCAGCAGTATGCAGGTATGGCACCGCCGGCTGCACCGGTGACGCAACGATCGCCCGAAGAAGAAGCCAAGGCTAAGGCACGCAATCGGAAGATCGCCGCAATCGCCGCGGCAGTTGTCGGAGCATTCGTCATCGCACTGGTGGTGATTAAAATCGTCAATTCGATGATGTTTGGCCCGCAATCGACGGTTGATGAGTACTGGTCTGCTCTTGAAAATGGGCGCGCAGGCACTGCCCAAAGCATGGAAAAGCGTTCCGAAACCAGCCCATTGATGTCGGATGAAGTCTATGGTGCGGCGGAGAATCGTCCGACCAATATCACCTCGGTTCAAGTCAATGATGAACCTGGATATACCGATGCCGGTGAGCAAGTTGATCAACGTGTTTTCACCGTCAAGTACGACCTCGGTGGTGTTACCTACAGTACCGATACGGTGGTGCAACATGCCGGTAAAAAGTACGGCTTCTTTGACCAGTGGTTCATTGTTGGTAGCCAAGCTGGAACCCTCAGAGTCTCCTCGGTACAACCGGTTACCGTCAACGGAAGCGTTCAAGTGCAGCCCGAAGGGTATCTCGTCTACCCGGGCACTTACACGATTTCCGACTCTGAAGATAATCCCTACCTCACATTAACCAGTGAGCCGGGCACAGTTCCGGTCGGCGAGGACGTTCACATTGAGGCGAAGACGGAACTCACCGAAAAAGCTCAACAGCTTGCCTACGACGCGGTTGAAGAACTTCTCAACGAATGCAATAACGCAACCGATGGTGATGGTGTCAATCCCTGTGGACTCTCCATGTGGGTATTCCCCTCAGACCAATATGAGTTCTCCTGGTCGGTTCCGACTGAGGTTGCTCCGCTGAGCTTCTCAGAAGGCTATGAGGCAGAGTGGACCTTTACTTCTGACTCTCCATACGAAGCTGTTGGTACCGCGACACCCAAGGCGGATGCTGATCCTGATTACGACCTCGAAGTCGAAACTGAAAAGGATACATTCAGCGTGAGAGGAATAATCAACTTCGCAGACCCAGCTAACCCGATTGTCGAGGTCGAAGGCACCTCGTGGTAATCGAAGTACAGATGCTTGACTAGCGGTTACAATCCGCGTCAAACACAAGCTTGTGCTACCTCCGCGGGGGGGACTCCGACAAACGTCGGGTGTCCCCCCGCTTTAATATCCGCGGACCACGCTGGTTGCAAGGATATAAGCGGTTGCTCGCAGATGCCGATTAGCAACGTTATGAATTGTCATCATCGTCTCGCGATGTCGGGTGCGATTATCAGGCCCGTTTATGTAGAGCGGGCCGCCAGTCAGCGATAGGAACGGGGTGCGAATTATGAGAGCCGGAAGTCCCTGCTGGTGACAAGCTGGGGTTTAAACCACGCCGTTGAGTGCGGAGCCACCCGGTTTTGGCGCTGGCGGTCTGTCAGCGTATAACTCAGAGCACGACCCTTGAAAAGAGCACGGGTGGCGGGAAGATCTTCGGCCGCAGTGGAATCCGATCGCACCAGTAACTGATTGTCGGGAGGAACCTCGATTGAGTTATTGGTCGTGTTAAGCACAGCCATAATGCCGCCGGTCATGGCCACACTGACCCCCGGTTGCTGCCAGGCCAGGCCACGCACGAAGGCAAATGATCCGGTGGCTAATTGGTTTTCTGCGCGAATGCGCAACGCCAACGTTGTGTGGCGCACCCGCTGGCGCTCAGGCTCCGTTTGAGCAGGCTGCGGCCGTACCGCCGAACCGTCAAACTCGACATGCCCACCCGAGAAGCCGAATGGAAGGTAAATACTCCCCGGCAAGGCGGCAACGACCAGACGCATGGCGGCGCGTCGACCGATGGAAGCGCCGTCCTCCCATGAACCGGCAGAATTATTTGGAGTCCCCGGTGTGCCAACGAGTCGAGCTCGATTTGCCTTCCACGCGTTAACCGACCCAATTCGGTCACGCTCCTGGAGAGAAGCGTGGATCTCGGATTCGATATCCTCGGCACAAAACGGTACTCGTTGGAGGCGGTCATCTCGCAGGTGGTGGAACCATTCTTCTTCCAGATGGCGCCGATAGCTGTCGGTATTTTCTACCACGGCTTCGGCAGTGAGAACGTGGTCGGGGGAAAAGTCCAGTAGCTCAGCTTGTAATAGTCGCGTCAGGGAAGTGAACTTCGACTGCTTCGCGGCGGCCCTGGGATCGGCAGGAGCATCTTCAATCAGCCCCATGTCGATACCATCAGCACCGCATTTGAGGGCTGCTCGTGCACGGACAACCATCCGTGCGGTATCGCCCTCCTGGGCAAAAAACGCGGTCCACGGTTTATGCGGATCCCACGGCCGGTGATCAGCCCCAGACAGCCGAACTAGGACACGTAGCCCCACGCGGTGCGCTTCGTCGATGAGATTGGTAAGTAGTTGGGCATCGCGGTCCAGATTAATGAGGGCGGGCCTGAAAGCCACCGAATTAAAGCCGGCGCGCGCGATGGGAAACATACACTCGCTTAACATGTGTGCGCCGATGTCGTCGATGACACCGGGGATTTCCGCCACCGCCGCAGTATGCCACCACGGAAAAGGCCCCTGGCTACGCCGATGGACCAAAGCAGTGCGTACGTACTGCGACGGAGCCGAAACTGAATCACGGGTATTCACATGTATATTGTCTCTCATCCACAAGTTTTATGCGGCCTTAAACGATGAGTGGACGGGGCGGTAAGATCACAGTGTGAGTGCATTACCGATTCCCCCGCCGTTTCGATACAGCGACGCCGATCGTCAAAGGTTTGTTCCCGAACATAAGAAGTCGGGTAACCGCACCGATTTTGAACGAGATCGAGCACGCATCCTGCATTCGGCGGCTTTTCGTCGCCTGGGTGCCAAAACACAGGTAATGGGGCCCAGTTCAGATGACTTTATTCGCACCAGACTCACGCATTCGCTGGAAGTGGCGCAGGTTGGTCGTGAAATCGGAAAACTGCTGGGAGCCGACCCCGACGTGGTGGATACGGCCTGTCTCGCACATGATTTAGGGCATCCTCCATTTGGCCATAATGGAGAGCGCGCTCTCGATGCCCTGGCTACAGAATGTGGGGGCTTCGAAGGCAATGCGCAGACCTTTCGACTCCTCGTTGACCTCGAGCCGAAGGTATCCGGCAAGCATGGTGAAGCGCGCGGCGTGAACTTGACGCGCGCCAGTCTCGATGCGGTGTGTAAGTACCCGTGGACGCGCGGGAAAGGACCGGATAGGGAAAAATCGCAGGTCAAATACTCCGTTTATGCCGAAGATATTGAGATATTCAATTGGATGCGAGCTGAAGATCGCGCAGGACGTCGCTGTCTGGAAGCACAAATCATGGATTTATCCGATGATATTGGGTACTCCGTCCACGATATTGAAGACGCCATGGCTACCGGTCGGATGAATCCACGCGACCTTTTTGATGATGCCGCATTTGCGCGGATCGTAGAAGACACGGTCTCCTGGTACGGTAGCGCGATTAATGGTGACCAGTTGCAACGCGCTCGCGAAAATTTGCTCGCCACGGATTATTGGCTGACGGAGTTTGACGGCTCCTATTCGGCGCGCGCACGCTTGAAGGACATGACCTCGCAGCTGATCGGGCGGTTTGCCACTTCCGTGGTCAACGCCACCCTTCCAGACAAGCGGCGCGGCGGCCTGGGACGCTATGCCGCTGACCTGGTGATCCCGGCAGATACCGATGCCGAAATCCTGCTGCTTAAAGGACTTGCCGTGCACTACGTGATGGCGCCGCGTGAGATCGAACCCGTGTACCTACAGCAGCGAACACTGCTGGCAGATCTAGTCGATGCCCTCATGGAAAGTAAAGGCGAACATCTAGAAGAACCGTTCCGTTCCCACTGGTATTCCGATACATCGGATGCTACCCGCCTACGCGCGGTCATTGACCAGGTAGCTTCCTTAACTGACACCTCTGCGAGCCAGTGGCATGCTCGACTATGCGGTCTATTTTCAGAAACGTTCTAAGATGGCACTATGGCTGGTTTGATTCGTAAGGAGGATATCGCGCGAGTGCGCGACGCCATCAGTATCGAGGATATCGTTGGCGACTACGTTACTTTGCGGCCAGCAGGTGTGGATTCGATGAAGGGTCTCTGCCCCTTCCACGACGAGAAAACCCCCTCATTCCACGTGCGCCCCTCCATTAATCGCTACCACTGTTTTGGTTGCGGAGAAGGCGGAGACGTCATCAATTTTCTGCAAACAATTGATCATCTGTCGTTTACGGAGGCAGTCGAATATTTAGCACATAAGGCCGGGATTACTCTGCAATACGAAGAGGGAAACCGCCGGCCACAGGAGTTTGGGCGTCGTCAACGCCTACTCGATGCACACGCCATTGCGGAGGAGTTTTATACCCACAGTCTGCAAAGCCGCGATGCCGAAATTGCTCGCACATTCTTGCGTCAACGAGGCTTTGGTAAGGAGGCCTCGGAAAAATTCTCTATCGGCTACGCCCCCAACGAATGGCGTGTTATGGCGAATTTGCTTCGCTCACGCGGTTTCACCGAAGAAGAGCTCGTGCGATCCGGTTTGGTCAGTCAGGGTAAACAGGGGGTATATGACCGCTTTCGAGGGCGGCTGATGTGGCCGATCCGGGATTTGACGGGGGCAACCATCGGATTTGGCGCACGTAAACTATATGAAGAGGATCCGGGGCCAAAGTATCTCAATACTCCAGAAACACCGATCTACCGAAAATCTACTGTGCTGTACGGACTTGACCTGGCTAAACGCCAGATCGCGCGGAAACGTCAGGTCGTTATCGTGGAAGGATATACCGACGTAATGGCCGCCCATATGGCGGGCGTTGACACGGCGGTGGCGACTTGCGGCACCGCTTTTGGCGCCGAACACGTCAAGATTATGCGCCGCGTATTGGGAGATATTGCAGATCCGGCCGCCGGCTTACAACTGGCGTCAGGAAAATCGCGCGGTGGGGAAGTGATCTTTACTTTTGATGGTGATGAAGCAGGACGTAAAGCCGCCCTCAAAGCATTCGCCGAAGACCAAAACTTCGCTTCGCAAACTTTTGTCGCCATCGAACAATCCGGTATGGATCCCTGCGATTTGCGGATGGCGCGCGGAGATGAAGCGATTCGCTCGCTGATCTCATCTCGTGAACCACTATTTGAGTTTGTCATTCGCTCCACGCTCGCCAGTGTCGACCTCGACACGGTGGAAGGTAGAGTTTATGGTTTACGTTCTACCGCCCCCATCGTTGCGGGAATCCGTGACCGAGCTTTGCAGCGAGAATACGCCCGAGAACTGGCTGGCTGGCTGGGGATGAATGAACGAGAAGTTTTCGCCGCCGTCTCTCAAGCGGCACGCATGAACCGGCAAAACGCCAGCAACGGACCGGTGCCACCACAACCGGCACAGCCTAGACGCAACATCCTAACCGACCCGATTCAGCGCCTCGAACAGCAGGCACTAGAGGCATTGCTCCAACACCCGTACGATGTCGTGACCACCGGTTTCGACGACCTCGACGGAGAGACTTTTACAGTCCCTGCACTGCGCGCCGTTCATGACGTTATTCGATCCGTTGGCGGTCTGACAGCATTTCTTGATCACCTACAGGTTGCGGAAGCCGAATTCGGTGCCGGTGAACAAGCCAATCAGGTCGCCACATCACGGTGGACCGACTCCATCCTCGACGAGGCCGCCGACGTCGTTAAACCGGTGCTGACGGAACTGATGGTGGCGCCGCTACCGCAGGATGACCCGGAAAAGATTCCGCATTACGCGCGCGGCATCGTCTCGTCGCTGGTGCGGATGGGGCTGACGCGACAGGTGGGGCATCTCAAAGCACAGCTGGGGCGTCTCGATTCGGATTCACAGCAGTATGCAGACACCTTCCGCGAACTCCTTGTCTTGGAAGAAAAACGCCGTAACCTCTCGGCCGTCGATTAATCGACCGTCTAAACCATTCGATCGGCTGACCCCTTGATTAGCTCACATCCGGGTGGCCCACACGCTGGTGTCTGGGCCTAGGACGGTGGCGTTATTTTCCTTCGACAGTTCCGCTGAGTGAGCAACTACCGACCACCCGGAGGGCAACTCCCAGGTCCCGTCGAAGCAGGTCGCTAAGAGGTACTCACCGGTATCTGTCCTTGAAATGCCAGCCACCACGTGGTCGGGGGAGTCGAGCAGCTCGAAATCTCCTTCACCCAGATTCCAGGCTTTACGTCGGAGCAGTAAGTCCTGGTAGAACGCGAATGTCGAATCGGGGCGGCCCACCTGTTGATCGGCTGCTAGCTCTCGCCACACGGGAGGCTGGGGGAGCCAGGACTCGCCGGAGGGCGAGAACCCGTAAGCAGGTTCATCGGCAGACCACGGGAGTGGAACGCGACACCCGTCGCGGCCCGCTTGCTCTCCCCGGGTGCGGAAGAAGGTGGGATCTTCGCGTACCTCGTCGGGCAGTGACGTGTGTTCAGGCAGTCCCAGCTCCTCGCCCTGATAGATATACGCTGACCCCGGAAGTGCAAGCATGAGTTGAGTTGCGGCCTTGGCGCGGCGCAAACCCAGTTGCGCATCGGGTTGTTCATCGGAGGCAAAGATGCCGTTAGGCCCTTTACCGGTCACCGACAATCCCAGGCGCGAGGCGTGACGGACCACGTCGTGATTCGAAAGCACCCATGTTGCCGGGCGTCCTACCTGACCGAAAACATCGAGCGACTCTTTCACTGTTTCGCGGATCTGAATGGCATTCCACGGGGTTGCCAAAAACGTGAAATTGAAAGCCTGATGCATTTCATCGGGGCGAACATAGCGGGTCAAACGAGACGGTGGATCAACCCACGCTTCGGCTACGAGTACGCGATCACCCGGGTACTCGGAAAGCACCGCATTCCAGCGGCGGAAGATTTCGTGGACGCCCTCTTGATCGAACATGGGAGGCCGCTCTGTGCCGCCGTGGACCATCGACACATCGCCGGAAAAGTTCGGTAATGCGGGATCTTTGACCAGGCCGTGCGCCACATCAACCCGGAAACCATCAACACCGCGATCAAGCCAGAAACGCAGAATCGAATCGAAATAATCGCGGACTTGCGGATTATTCCAGTTGAGATCCGGTTGGGTGGAGTCAAACAAGTTCAAATACCACTGTTGATCGTTCTCCCACGGCGATCCTGCGGCGTCGGGGCGGTCGCATACGCGGGTCCAGGCCGGTCCTCCGAAAACGGATCGCCAATCAGTGGGTGGCTGAGTACCGTCACGGAACCAGTACCGCTCACGCGCACGGGAGCCGGGTCCGGCTGCCAGCGCTTCGCGAAACCACCGATGTTCATCCGACGTGTGATTGGGAACTAGATCGATAATCACCTTTATGTCGCGCTCGTGGGCGGCGGCAATCATGGCATCGGCGTCTGCGAGGGTTCCAAAACGCGGATCAATATCGGTGTAATCGGCCACGTCATATCCGGCATCATGTTGCGGAGACGGATAGAACGGAGAAATCCAAATTGCATCCACACCCAGGGTACGCAGATAGTCGAGTTTCGACGTAATACCAGCAATGGTGCCTATCGCGCCATCGGTGGAAGCGAAAGAGCGCGGATAGATTTGGTAGATGACGGCAGAATGCCACCACGGATAACTATTTGGAGACTGTGCCTGCACGACGATAAAGCCTTTCTTTACAAGTCAGCTACAGATTACAGAAGCTGCGGGCATACTGCGGAATCGTCAGTAGTCCAACCCCACGCTTTCTCGTAGCTTGGACTCAAGATCATGCGCCAGCTGTTCGCCCTCTTCATCAAGTGACCCATCTACCACGAGGGCGGAAAATAGTTCGCCATCTGGACGCCGGCGAATCGATGCGGTGATGATCGTGCCGGAGTGGGTTTGTCGTTGTCCGGTAGTGACCACCGCGTACTCAACGTATTCTTCGAAGCTCATCATCAGCGACTGCGGATCCTCTGCTTCCGCCTCGAAAACAGCTGCTTGTCGAGCGGGATCAACCCAGTGGATAGACAGAGTCTGTGTTTCACCATCCCACTTGGCGCGCTGAATTTCGTGCCAGTGACCCACGAACTGAGCATCGGTCTCGGAAATGACATAGGGGCCAAGGCTGGCAAGTAGAAGCCAATTTCCATCCGATAATTTCAGGGCGGGGCGTTTCCGGTCCTGTCGTTGAAAAGGTTTTGCGGTAACGACGGTGGAGAATGGGGCGGGCAAACTCGAATGAGAGGAAAACAACATACCTCCACATTAAATGACACATCGGATAAGCGCGATCGGCATGGCTATTTGATTCAGAGGGCGTTGGGCTGGCATCCTGTAATATGCCTGCTACAGCGGGAACGCTCCGATAGCTCAGTCGGTTAGAGCAGCGGACTCATAATCCGCCGGTCCTGGGTTCGAGCCCCAGTCGGAGCACTTTTCATATCCGCGGAATATCAACGAAAAGTCGATGTTTCCTCGTTTTCATACCCCCGGTGTGGGGGGAATGAGGGAGATAAAATACCACCCAATAAACAACCATCGATGCTTGCGGCACACTGTTTTAACGATACGCACCACCATGGTGATCGAAGACTTCAGCGTGCGTTGGGTCAAAATGCGCTTTGAAAGCAAAAACCCGGCCTGGTGGGCCGGGGCTGATATGCTCCCGCGGTTGGATTCGAACCAACGACCGTCCGATTAACAGTCGGATGCTCTGCCGCTGAGCTACGCGGGATCGCTTGCGCGGATACGACTTTATCAACATGATGATGTTCTCACCAAATCTTGGCAGTGTGATGTAGTCGACCAATTTGTCAGGCAGCTGAAATACGACCACAGCTCCCGGATGTCGCTACTGCTCGGCTGGCGGCACCGACGCAACGGAGATAGCCGGTGTAGCGGGAACTGTTCCGACCTGAATCCAGTGCATTAGCGTGGTGAGAAGCTGTTCCATTGGTAACGAATAGCGGCGCGTTCCCACGGGTTCCGCGTTGCCTGCACTGGCGTCGCTGCCGGCTTCATCATCCGAACCGGAATCGTCGGAGGGCTCCTCCTCCGCAACACCGCCAGTTCCGTCATCGGTACCGCTATCAGCATCGCCATCATCGCCCGCGGTATCGCCGTCTACTTCACCAGCCGCACCGCTAACCGGTGGCAGATTGAGGTGAGGATGCTGTGCGTAGAGGGTTAAAGCCACGCTGAGAAGCTGTTCTTCGACTGCGTCGAGGGCGGCACCCTCATCGTGATCTGAAGAGGTGCTGTCGAATGCCTCCTCGAACGCGCCGACGCATGAACTCAGTCGCGTATCGGGTACCTCTCGCGCTAAGACAGCCGTCGTCAAACGAAGTAGTTCTTCGGACTGCTGCATGCCGATGCGCTCGGCGGTTGTCGGACCCTTATCCGTATCCGGGCCCGCCGTGTAAAGGGGGAGTAGCTGGGCGCCGCAATCCCACCCCTGAACGGCTTGCGCGAGATCTGAACGTTCGGTCTCCGAAAGGGACGTGGTGGGCGTGTCGACCTGTTCGAGAGCACCGTCAAACCACGACTGCACATCACTCTCGGACACACTGAGAGTGCGCGCGAGTCTAATCCCATCGGACACCCGCCCAAGAGCCACCGACGAGAGCGCGATTCGGTCATCAAACTCCTCTAGGGTAGCCGCCGTTCTCAGATCATCCAGTCCAACTTCAACGGCCTGGCGCGCGATGATATGTGCTTCCGAGTAGGGGGCGGCTAATCCGGGCGCAGTGGGTGCGTCAGATGGTGCCCCCTCGGGCCACGGATCCCACATGCCGCCAAGAACCCGCGCTCGCTCCTGCGATCGTTCGGCCAGAGATTCGAGCAGTTGGGGGCATGATTCACAGCCCTCGACACCGTCCTGCGCCACGTCATTTGCCGATTTTTCGATGAGGAGGTCGACACGTACCGCGCTTTGGAAAGCGTCCTCGGTATCACTTAACTGCGGCAAAGTTGGCTTCGCAGACTCGAGGTAGACGGGTGCGCACCCGGCCACCGCGAGAACGCAAGAAGACACCAATACGGCTACGCGCGTCAGCCAGCGACTGCGCCGACGCGGCGTGTCAGGAGAGGGAAAAGGTGACGCTGAGTGCCAAAAGTGGGCTGAATCCTGCATAATAGTTTTTCTGATCATCGTCTTCGATCTTGGCATGAGTACAATGGTTGATGCGATATTGAGGAGAAAGCGTGAGTAAAAAACCAGCCGAGGCTCGGATAGAGAACATCGTAGCGCCTATTATCGACGCTCACGGCCTATTTTTAGAAACTGTCACTGTTACCGGAGGCCACCATGCCCTTGTCCGCGTCACCGTCGACCTGATAGACGGTCCCGGGTCGGTATCGGCGGATGCGCTTGATGTACTGACGCGCGAGGTATCTCACGCTCTTGACGAGGCAGATCCTATTGAGAATGCCTACACCTTGGAGGTCTCCACTCCCGGCGCGGAACGTCAGCTCACCACGCCGCGCCACTTTTCCCGTACAGTCGGACATCTGGTAGAAATTCGAACCACGGATGGCAAACGCCTGCGTGGACGCGTACTTGAGGCGACCGACCAGGCTGTGACTGTTGATACAGCTGATAACCGCAGCAAGAAAGAGGGCGGAGAGCCCACTGTCGTTGAATATGAGCGGGTGAAGAAAGCCCGCTCCCGTGTCGAACTTCGGTCGATCTCTTAGGAGGAGAGCGCAATGGAAATAGATATGAGAGCGCTACGGGAAGTTGGCGCTTCCCTGGAAATCGATGGGGACACACTGGTTAGTGCAATCGAAGAAGCCTTGCTGAAGGTGTATCACAAACGACCCGGAGCTATTCCGCAGGCGCGAATCAACATTGATCAGCGCACTGGCCGCGTCACCGTTATGGCTACCGAGTTCGATGAAGAAGACAATCCCATTGGCGAGTTTGACGACACTCCGAAAGAGTTTGATCGCATTGCCACCGCCACGGCGCGCTCCATCATTGCGCAAAGATTGCGGGAAGCCGATGATTCGAAGGTACTCGGTGAGTTTCGTGACCGCACCGGCTCGGTGGTAGTTGGAACCGTAGAGGCAAACCGTAACCCGCATGTCACGCTCTTACGCGTTGGCGAATTTGAGGCGATTCTTCCCGAGTCAGAGAAAGTACCCGGGGAAACCTATGAACACGGCACGGTCATCCGCGCCTATGTGGTTGATGTGACCCGCGGAGAGAAGGGCGCGCGTATTACGGTGTCACGTACCCACCCCGGCCTCGTTGAGGGACTCTTTGAACGCGAAGTGCCTGAGATCAGTGACGGACTGGTGTCGATTAAGTCAATTGCGCGAGAAGCTGGGCACCGGACCAAGATTGCGGTGGCGGCAAATAAGGACGACGTCAACGCCAAAGGCGCATGTATTGGCCCCATGGGACGGCGAGTGCGGGCCGTTATGGCGGAATTGCAGGGCGAGAAGATTGATATTGTCGACTACTCTTCCGACCCCGCGCGATACGTAGCCAACTCGCTGTCACCGGCGCGGGTATCGTCGGTGACCATCACCGATGAAGAGGCGAAGAAAGCCACGGTGATTGTGCCCGACTTCCAGTTCTCTCTCGCCATTGGCCGCGAAGGGCAGAATGCTCGTTTGGCGGCGCGACTGTGCGGATACCATATCGATATCCATTCCGACACCGAGGCCGGCTACGGACACGTACCCTCGGATGTGTCGCGTCCCGACTAGGTCGGATTTCGATCAGCGGAGGCGAAGACGGAACCACCGAGATACCTGGACCAACTGAAACGAGAGGTCAGCCAGTGACTCACGTTCCTATCCGTACCTGTGTAGGATGCCGGCAGCGTGCACCCAAGGACGACCTCATTCGGTGCGTATACGATGGCCCTAGCGAGTCTATTGTGGTTGATCCGCACCGCCGGCACGCGGGGCGCGGAGCCTGGTTGCACCCGGTTGAAACATGTGTGATACGCGCCATTAAATCCCGCGCTTTTACACGCGCCCTCAAACTAGGGAATAATGGAAGTCTGACAGCATTTGATGAGGTGGCGTTACTGCGCCTCAAAGAGTTGTCACATCCAGTGCGCAAGTCGCGTACTGCGGACGAGTAATGGAAGTGGGTTGGAAGCCCATGGGCACCCGATGAGTACCCAGCGATGAGCTGCCAGCAGAAATAGTAGTCCGTCCTGCTCAGGGACGGACCTGAACAGGAGAATTGTGGCAAAACTGCGTGTACACGAGCTTGCGAAAGAGCTCGGCATCACCAGCAAGGAATTGCTGACGCATTTAAAAGAAAACGGTGAATTCGTAAAGTCGGCGTCATCGACTATTCAACCACCGGTTGTGCGTCGCGTTCGAGAACAACTCGGCGATAAAAAGCCAACGGAAAAGGAAGCGCCGGCGAAGCAGAAATCTGCTCCCAAACCAGCGCCTCAAAAGAAGGCGGCCGCCAAACCGGCGAAACCTGCCGCCAAGAAGAAACCATCAGCAAAGACTCAGTCGGAAGCTCCGGCAGCTGCGCAAGAGCAGAAGAGCGATGCCAAGCCTAAGAAGGCACCGGCTAAGCCTGCCGCCGATATTCCGACACCCGCTGACGTGCTGGGAGGGGCGAAGAAACCCCCGGCAGCACGGGATGAGGCCAAAGCGCGTGAAACTGCTCCCAAGCCGGGGCAAAATGTTCCGCGGCCCGGGCCGCGACCGGGTAATAACCCGTTTGCACCCAGCCAAGGAATGCCTCGCCCCGGTGGCACAGGTGGTCCGCGTCCAGGACCGCGCCCAGGACCGCGACCTGGGCCGCGACCGGGTAATAACCCGTTTGCACCCAGCCAAGGAATGCCTCGCCCCGGCGGTGGCCAAGGCCGAGGCGGCCGTGGCGGCCAACGTCAAGGCGTCGGCGGCCGTGGTGGTCAAGGACGTCCGGGGCGCGGCTCGCAGAATCGCGGCCCCCGTCCAAATCCGGCGATGATGCCAGGCCAATCCGGTCTGGAACGGCCGGCCCCTCCTCGTGGTTCCGACCGCGGTGGTCGCGGCCGAGGACGCCCCGGTTCATCAGGCCCAGGCGGTCCCGGTGGCTTTGGCGGTCCTCCTCGCGGAGGTATGGGTGGCCCACCGCGCGGTGGCCGCGGTGGTCGCGGCTCCACGCAGGGAGCATTCGGACGCGGAGGCGGCGGAGGTCGTCGACGCAAATCGAAGCGCGCCAAGCGGCAAGAGTTTGAGCAACAGAATGCGCCCGTAATCGGTGGAGTGTCGATTCCACGCGGAAACGGCAAAGTCATTCGCATCCGCCAGGGCGCTTCATTGGCCGACCTCGCCGATAAGATCGATGTTAATCCCGCATCGCTGGTTACCGTGCTCCTTCACCTCGGTGAAATGGCGACGGCAACCCAATCATTGGACGAAGACACATTTAAACTGCTGGGCGAAGAACTCGGCTACAAGGTCGAGGTGGTATCACCTGAAGATGAGGATCGTGAACTCCTCGAGTCCTTCGATATCGACCTGGAGGCAGAAGAGCTCGAAGATGAAGAGAATCTAGAGCCGCGTCCTCCGGTGGTTACAGTGATGGGGCACGTCGATCACGGTAAGACGAAACTGCTCGATGCGGTGCGTAGAACCGACGTAGTCGAGTCTGAGCACGGCGGTATTACCCAGCACATTGGTGCCTACCAGGTGCGGGTGAAGCATGAGGATGAGCCACGGCTTATTACCTTCATTGATACCCCCGGTCACGAAGCCTTTACCGCCATGCGTGCCCGTGGTGCGCAGGTTACCGATATAGCCATTTTGGTGGTGGCCGCAGATGATGGTGTCATGCCGCAGACGGTGGAAGCTATTAACCACGCGCAAGCTGCCGACGTGCCAATCGTCGTGGCAGTGAACAAGGTTGATAAACCGGAAGCTAATCCGGATAAGATCCGTCAGCAGCTGACCGAATACAACCTGGTGGCCGAAGAGTACGGTGGCGACGTGATGTTCGTTGATGTCTCGGCGAAGCAACGTCAGGGCATCGATGAATTACTGGAGGCCGTCCTCCTCACCGCGGATGCGGCACTTGACCTAGAAGCCAACCCCGATACGGAAGCTCGTGGCGTGTCGATTGAAGCGAACCTTGATCGCGGTCGCGGCGCAGTGGCTACCATGCTCATCCAGCGCGGTACCCTCGAGGTTGGCGATGCGATTGTCGCAGGCTCTGCCTACGGACGCGTGCGCGCCATGTTTGACGAATGGGGGCACGACGTACAGGCGGCTGAACCGTCTCGCCCGGTGCAGGTGCTTGGTCTTACTTCGGTGCCTCGTGCAGGCGATGCCTTCCTGGTTGCACCCGATGACCGTACGGCACGCCAGATTGCCGATAAGCGCGAATCCGCAGAACGTCAAGCTCAATTGGCGCGTCGACGCAAGCGCGTATCTTTGGAGGACTTCGACAAGGTCCTCAAAGAAGGCAAAGTTGACACTCTTAACCTCATTATCAAGGGTGATGTTTCCGGTGCTGTTGAAGCGCTTGAAGACTCGCTCCTTAAGATCGATGTGGGTGACGAGGTCGCGTTGCGGATCATTCACCGCGGCGTCGGTGCCATTACGCAAAATGATGTCAATCTCGCAACCGTTGATAATGCGGTGATTATCGGCTTCAACGTCCGACCGGCTGAGCAAGTTGCGAAGCTGGCTGATGAAGAAGGCGTCGAGATTAAGTACTACTCGGTGATTTACTCCGCCCTCGAAGAAGTTGAAGCAGCCATGAAGGGCATGCTGAAACCGATTTACGAAGAAGTGCAGCTTGGCACCGCGGAAATCCGTCAGGTGTTCCGCTCCGGTAAATTCGGCAATATTGCCGGCTGTATCGTCCGTAAGGGCACGATTAAGCGCGGAACCAACGCTCGCCTCATCCGAGACGGCGTGGTTCTGCAAGAAGAGCTGGAAATCAAGTCACTTCGACGCGAGAAGGATGATGTCACCGAAGTTCGCGAAGGTTACGAGTGCGGTATGACACTCGGCTGGAAGGACATCGCTGAAGGCGACATTATCGAAACGTGGGAGCTGCGCGAAAAACCGCGTGACTAACACCGGTGAGGCGGCCCCAACAATATAGCGGGGCCGCCTTTCCGCGTTAAACGGTAGGAGAATACTCGCGCAGCGAGGGTAAGGAGAACCAATGGCCGACGAAACGCGGCAACGCAAAGTGGCTGACCGTATCCACCAGACAGTTGCCAGAATGTTGGAACGGCGCATTAAAGATCCGCGCCTGGGATTTGTGACGATTACAGACGTGCGTGTTACAGGTGACCTGCAACAGGCGACTGTGTTCTATACCGTCCTCGGTTCTGAAGATGACGCTCGGCGCTCAGCTCAGGCGCTACAGTCCGCCAAGGGTCTCATTCGATCGGAAGTGGGCAAAGCTCTCGGTATTCGGTTGACACCGACAATCGAATTCCAACCCGATGCGTTGCCCCAAAGTGCGGCTCGGATTGAGGATGCACTTGCCCGGGCAAAAGCCGAGGATGAGCGAGTGGCCGCATTGGCCCAAAAAGCTCAACCGGCAGGAGAAGCCAACCCGTACAAACAGGATGAGCCCGAGGAGTGAGGCCGCGCCCCCGCATCGAAACTGTTCGCGCTAGCATAAGCGCCGATGACGGCATTATCGTCGTCGACAAGCCTGCTGGCTTCACCAGTCACGATGTAGTTGGCGCTATGCGTCGACTTGCCGCTACCCGCAAAGTTGGCCACGCGGGAACGCTCGACCCGATGGCGACAGGCGTACTTGTGCTGGGGATAGGGAAAGCCACCCGACTGTTGCGCTACATCAGCGGCGCCGATAAAAGCTACCGCGCAACCGTGTGTTTGGGAATCGCCACCGATTCCGACGATGCCGATGGCACCATCACCGAACGACCCGGTTGCAATACCATCGACGTCGCCGATATTGACCGGGAAATTAGGCAATTGACCGGCTCAATTGAGCAGGTGCCCGCCACCGTCTCCGCTATTAAAGTAAATGGCCAGCGCGCGCACGCCCTCCACCGCGCCGGAAAAAATATCCAGCTGGAGGCGCGGCCGGTGACAATCACGCGGTTTGAACGCGTGAGCGAAGTAAGGTGGCGAGAATACTCCGATTCCACGACGAATGTCCCCATTGCGGAATTTGAGGTGGAAGTTGATTGCTCAGCAGGCACCTACGTGCGTTGTTTAGCGCGCGACCTTGGAGTACAGCTGGGTACCGGAGGGCATTTACGCGCCTTGCGACGCACCCGAGTGGGGCATTGGCGAATTGAGCAGGCACAGACTATTGAGCAACTCAATGCGCTGGTTGAAAACGGTGATGGCGAACCGGCGGGTGGAGCTCTACCCGTGATTTCACTGACCGACGCCTGTACCCGCATATTCGATTCTCTTGAACTTGAGGAGGGCGAGGCACGCGCCCTCCGATACGGAAATGCAACCCGTATTCAACCGAGAACAGCCGCTAATATCCCGATAGCAGCACTCTATGAAGGTCGCGTAACCGCCCTGATCGAACTGCGGGAAAATGGGTACAAACCCCTCGTCGTATTCGATACCAACAACGGCTAAGATGAATGAGGATTTAAGGAGCAAATATGACTGAATGTGCAGATAAAGGCGAATTCCTGGAAGAACGCAATGAGCTCGGCTTACGCGATCAAAACGCCAGCGGAGAATGCGGGTGTGCTGATTCCAAAGGTCAATGCGCCTGCCGAGAAGAAGCCGGCACCTCGGAATGCGGATGTGCCGAGGAACAAGAAACCGGCACGTCGGAATGCGGATGCGCAGAGAATACGGGTAACTCGCAGAGCTGCTGTACGGATGAGTCCAACTGCGCGTGTGCGGATGAGGATGACACACAAGATCAAGCAGACTCGACTTGCGGTTGCTCCGAGGCTAAACACGAGGCGGAACCGGCTGGTTGCGGATGCGGTGGTAAGCATCGCGGCCACGGTCGTCGTCATGGCGGCAAAGGCCACCGTCGGGGCGGTTGCGGCTGCGGGGGTAAAGGCCGCGGACAGCACGGGTGTGGTTGTGGCAAGCACCAAGACAAAGAGCGCGACACCAAAGAATGCGGCTGCGGCTCTCACTGAAGCAAATTAATCGAAGGAAATCCTCAACGTTATGGTTATGCAGGTTTGGCGCGGGCTCGGTGAAGTTCCCGAAGCTTGTCAATCAGCGGTCACTATGGGCAATTATGACGGCGTCCACCGTGGCCACCAGCAAGTTATTGCCACCTGTATTCAGCAGGCTCGCCAGCGGGATTTACCCGCTGTAGCCATTACCTTCTTCCCACATCCGGTGCAGGTGCATGCCCCGGAAACGGACCTCAAACTGATCACGACTTTGGAAGATCGGCTCGATGCTTTAGCTGGCCGGGGGCTAGATGCGACGCTCGTCTTGGACTATAACGAGTCACTGTATTCGATGACTCCGCGAGAGTTTGTCGAGGACGTGCTGGTCAATCATTTGGGCGCGCGCGTGGTGGTGGTCGGCGAAGACGTTAAGTTTGGAGCCGGTAACTCCGGCGATATCGACACCATGCGCGCCCTGGGAAGCGATTTTGGATTCGATGTCACCATGGTCAGTGACATTATGTCCGAGGCAGGGCGCCGCTGGTCCTCCTCATGGATTCGTGAGCTACTGAGCACCGGCGAGGTGGCGCAGGCCACCAAGGTATTGGGACGGCCTCACCGAATTCGAGGAATTGTCAAGCATGGGCATAAGCGCGGTCGCGAACTGGGATTTCCAACTGCGAATCTAGATGATGATTGTGACGGAGTGATTCCTGCCGACGGCGTATACGCGGGTTGGCTCATTCAGAAAGTGGAGGGCGCTCCCGCCGACGTTTTCCTGCCTGCGGCGATTTCGGTCGGTACGAATCCTCAGTTTGATGGGGATCACCGCACGGTTGAAGCGCATGTGCTTGGCCGCGCAGATCTGCACCTGTACGGGGAAGAAGTTTCCATTACCTTCATTGAACGATTGCGCGGCATGCAGAAGTTCAACAGCGTTGAGGAGCTGCTTTCCCAAATGGATGACGATATTCGCAAGGCCGCCGCAATTTTGGGGGTGGCTGTGTCAGGCCGTGTTGATCCGCAAGCGGTCACTGCGAACTGACTGCCATGAGCTACTGGACTGGCATTCGTGGCGCTAGCGGACAGTGATGAGGCAGAGCCTACCTATGCCGGGCAGAGCCCACCCGTATGACGTGTGGAATATCACCCGCTAGTGGCGGGTTTTTGCTCGTGCTAAATCGGAGTCAATCGGCGCTTCGTGATAGCCTGAGTGGTGCCGTAGATCGGCCACGGATGCCTCATGCCCGGGAGAACATGCCCCGGTGCTCCGTGCAACGAGTAGATGGAGAACCCATGGCGCTTAGTAAAGATGTCAAAGAACAAATCATCAAAGAGTACGCAACTCACGAGGGCGACACGGGGTCCCCAGAAGTACAGGTCGCGCTACTCACTCAGAGGATCAAGGACCTGACCGAACACTTCAAGACTCATAAGCACGACCACCATTCTCGCCGCGGATTGATGCTGCTGGTGGGTAAGCGTCGTCGTTTGCTCGGATACCTCGCGGATATCGATATTGAACGCTACCGTTCACTGATCGCCCGCCTGGGTCTGCGTCGCTGATTACGATCGGCCCGACTCCACATTGGAGCCGGGCCGCTTTCGCATTCACCACACACGTAACAGCGTGATCATCTCGCAGTGCGAGCGGTCTTCGGTGGTGGCCTCCGGAACAGAGTGTCTGTGGGTCTCAATCGATGGCCGACGCGCGCGATAGTCACGATAGAACCTACAGATAGGAGACTTCCATGATGGAAGGAGATGACATCACCGCAGCCGAAGCCGTAATTGATAACGGTAAATTCGGCAAGCGTGTTGTCCGCTTTGAAACGGGTCGTTTGGCTCGTCAGGCCGCCGGTTCAGCGATGGCCTACCTCGATGATGAAACCGCGATCCTTTCCGCTACCACCGTTGGTAAGCACCCCAAGGATCAGTTCGATTTCTTCCCGCTGACCGTTGACGTCGAGGAACGTCAGTATGCCGCCGGCAAGATTCCCGGCTCATTCTTCCGCCGCGAAGGCCGGCCCGGTACCGATGCAATTCTTGCCTGCCGTCTCATTGACCGGCCTCTGCGTCCCGCCTTCGTTAAGGGATTGCGTAACGAGGTCCAGGTTGTCGAGACAATCCTTGCGATCAACCCTGACGATGCGTACGACGTGCTTGCAATTAACGCGGCATCGATGTCGACACAGATTTCCGGGCTTCCGTTTTCGGGTCCGATCGGTGGCACCCGCCTCGCCCTCATTGACGGGCAGTGGGTAGCATTCCCGCGCTACTCCGAAATGGAGCGCTCGACCTTCAATATCGTTGTCGCCGGACGCGTCGTTGAAGATGACGTTGCCATTATGATGGTGGAGGCCGGTGGCGGCGACGAAATGGTGGACCTCATCGCTAACGGTGGCACCGCGCCTACAGAGGACGTTGTGGCCGATGGTCTCGAAGCCGCCAAACCCATTATTCGCCAACTGTGCGAAGCCCAGCGCGAAGTAGCGGAAAAGGCCGCCAAGGAAACCGTTGAGTTCCCGCTGTTCCTTGATTTCCAAGATGAACACTATGAAGCTGTCGAGAAGGCCGTTAAGGACGATCTCGCCAAGGCTTTGACCATTGCTGGCAAGCTTGAGCGGGAAGACCGCATCGATGAAATCCAGACCCAGATGCTCGAATCTTTGGAAGAAAAGTTTGAAGAGCAGGAGAAGGATCTGAAGGCTGCTTTCCGCGCCCTGGAAAAGGAACTCGTGCGTTCACGCGTTCTGCGTGAAGGAATCCGCATTGATGGACGCCAGCCCACCGATATTCGCTCTTTGTCTGCGGAAGTTGAAGTTCTTCCTCGAGTGCATGGCTCAGCCCTATTCCAACGCGGTGAAACCCAGATTCTCGGTGTTACCACGCTGAATATGCTGCGCATGGAACAGCAGCTCGATAACCTCTCTCCGGTGGATTCGAAGCGCTATATGCACCAGTACAACTTCCCGCCGTACTCCACCGGTGAAACCGGCCGCGTGGGGTCACCCAAGCGCCGCGAAATCGGTCACGGCGCTCTGGCTGAACGTGCTCTCGTACCCGTCCTACCGAGCCGCACCGACTTCCCCTATGCGATCCGTCAGGTATCGGAAGCTCTGGGGTCAAATGGTTCGACGTCAATGGGCTCGGTATGCGCATCCACCCTGTCGCTTCTGCAGGCAGGTGTGCCGCTGCGTGCCGCCGTAGCCGGCATCGCCATGGGGCTCATCACGGGAGCAGTCGACGGCGAACAGAAGTCAGTCACCCTCACCGATATTCTCGGCATCGAGGACGGCTTTGGCGATATGGACTTCAAGGTAGCCGGCACTCGCGACTTCATCACTGCGCTACAACTCGATACTAAGCTGGATGGCATTGACTCCGAAGTTCTCAAGGGAGCGCTCGCCCAGGCGCGCGATGCCCGGTTCGCGATTCTTGATCTCATTAACCAGGCGATCCCAGAGCCCGACGCTATGTCGAAGCATGCTCCGCGGATCATCACCGTCCAGGTACCTGTTGAAAAGATTGGTGAAGTGATCGGCCCCAAGGGCAAGATGATTAACCAGATCCAGGAAGACACCGGAGCAGATCTCACCATCGAGGACGACGGCACCGTCTACATCGGAGCCGAAACCGGCGAATCTGCCGAAGCGGCGCGCAATATGGTTAACGCCATCGCTAATCCGCAGCTACCCGAGGTGGGGGAGCGCTATGTGGGAACCGTCGTTAAGACGACCTCCTTCGGTGCGTTCGTTTCGCTCACTCCCGGCAAGGACGGGCTTCTGCATATTAGCCAGGTCCGCCGTCTCGTCGGTGGTAAGCGCATCGACTCGGTCGACGACGTCGTCCAGGTCGGGCAGCAGCTGGAAGTTGAAATCGCAGAAGTTGATTCGCGAGGTAAACTCTCTCTCCACGCTGTCGTCGAAGACGATGGCGATGCAGACGAGAACGGCGATTCGCACAATTCCGAGGAAAACGAACAGCGTTCTTCTCGCGGACGAGGCCGTGGGCGAGGCGATCGCAATGATCGCAACGACCGCAAAGACAATGATGGTAACGACCGTGGACGAGGCCGCCAACGCCGGCAGCGTTCACGTACACGTCGCAACCGAGACGACGACTAACACTCGTTGATGCTGAGGCGCGGGGCCAGCCACACGGTTGGCCCCGCGTGTTGCATATCGAACCGTTAGACTGTTAGCACCCAATTGACACAAGGAAGTTTTATGCGCCGCTTTACCGATTTCTTCGTCTTTGCTGCCATGCTCATCATTGATTTCGTGATGGTGTATTTGCTCTATAGTCCCGAGCTGTCCACCATGAATCCGAATTCTTTCAACATGAGTTTCGCTTTGCTCAACCTTGGTTTTATTGCACTTCCGGCGCTCGTACTGGCTATGTTTGTTGCCTTGGTACGCGGCATCTGGAATATCGCGCCGCGCCTGTTCTATCTCGTGTTGCTCATAGCATCTGCCGCCTCTGCGACATTGATTTGGGCGATTTCTTTAGCTTTTGGACAGCAGGCCACCCCGGCGCAGCTGTCGCTTCCGGTATTTCAATTCGGGGCCGTGGCGGTGGCCATGTTTATTGCACTTATTCTCGGCCTGACTGGAGCCGTACCAACTGCGGCCAAGAAGGTCACTCAAGTACAAAAGCAGCAGGAAACCCAATCCCGGCCGCAGGAGCCAGCTACCGCCTCGCCGGAGCTGAAAACAAGCTCTGCGACGCAGTCGCAAGCGCGTTCTGTTGATTCGGATTCTGCAATACAATCACGGGCGGTTAGCAATTCCGAAACCGATGATGAAAGGGGTACCCTGGCAGTGACTCACTCTTCCCGAGAAAATACTGTAAGGAGTGCAGAGGACATGAAAGCAACCGGGAAAGAAACCCCCTATATCGGGCACGAAAAGGCTCGCGATGACAAAGAAACCCCTTATGTTGGCGAAGAGCATCACCACTCCCCAGATGAAGAACCCATGCTCGGTGGCAGCGGTGATATTAAAGCGGCCCCTCGCCGCGTGAAAGGTGAATCCGACACGGATGAGTAACATCCAGTCGCTACCACTCGTTGCTTCAACGAGTAAGCTGGCGACACTTACCCTGCTTGACGACGATACAACGATCAAGCGAACGATCCTACCGGGGGGTGTGCGCGTGCTGACTCAGCATGTGCCCGCCCAACGGTCGGTCAGTATTTCCGCATGGTGCCCGGCTGGGTCTCGCGATGAGACGGACGGGGAGGCCGGTTCGACCCACTTTCTTGAACACCTCTTATTTAAGGGCACACCGACGCGCTCAGCTCAGGATATTGCCAACGCCTTCGATGAAGTTGGCGGCGAATCCAATGCCGGAACCACTAAAGAATACACGTATTACTGGGCGCGAGTTCTCGGCTCTGACTTGCCTATGGCCGTCGAAGTATTAATCGATATGATTACTTCGTCCTCTTTGGACCAGCGCGAATTTGAGCGAGAACGCGGTGTGATTCTCGACGAAATCGCAATGGGAAATGACGATCCTATGGAGGTCGTCCACGAAAACTTTGCGCGCGCTGTCTTTGGTGACCACCCGTTGGGACGCCCCATCGGCGGAACTAGTGAAACCGTTTCAGCTGCCACCCGTGACGGAGTCCTGCAGTTTTACCACAATAGTTACCGTTCAACTTCCCTCGTTATTGCGGCAGCCGGCGCAGTCAACCACGATTCGCTATGCGAACTCGTCAGCCAATCGCTGGCTCAAACCCATTGGTCGCAAGCAGCCGGTGCGGTGCCTACCGCTACTCGCCCGAGCGAGCCCGCCGATTACGCCCCCACTTTTGATTCACGTGAAGAAATCCAGCGTAAACCGGGTGAACAGGCACATATTATTGTCGGAAGTCGCTGCATTAATGCCAATGATGACCGACGTCCAGCTTTATCCGTTCTTCTATCGATCCTCGGAAGTTCAATGTCGTCTCGACTCTTCCAGGAGATTCGTGAACGTCGCGGACTGGCCTACACCACCTACGCATTCGATACGGCCTATACCGACACCGGCTATTTTGGCATGTATGCCGGATGCGCACCCCAGCATATAGGGGAGGTAGAGAAACTGATGCGCGCCCAGTTGGAGGATCTCGCCGAAGCTGGAGCTACCGATGCGGAACTTCGGCGCGTGCAGGGGCAGTTGCGCGGTGCGGTGGCACTGGGGTTGGAGGATTCCAGCGCGCGGATGACGCGACTAGGTCGTTCGGAGATTATTCACGGACGCTTTATGCCACTGGAAGTGACCTTAAACCGTATCCGTGAAATCACCGCTGCGGATGTTGCCCAGATGGCTCGCGATTTGTTGGCTGAACCGTGGTGTCGATCGGTTGTGTCTCCGCTGTGAGCCTCCGCTGATCCTCTAAATCCAGATCATATTCAGTCCTCAACTCGCGGTAGCCAGCCGGTAGCGATGCCTCTCCGGTGGCTATATTGCGCGCGATACAGTAACCATCCTTTAGGGTAGGTATATGACTAAAGTTGCAGTAATTGGTGCCCGCGGGCGCATGGGACAGACAGTGTGTGAAGCGGTTGAGGCCGCCGAGGACCTGGAGTTGGTAGCGCGCCTAGATGAAGGCGATGCTATTTCGAAAGATACGCTGAATGATGCGCAGGTGGCGGTAGATTTTACGGTGCCAAGCCAAACGCTGAACAACGTATTGGCACTGGTCGAACTCGGCGTCCACGTGGTGGTGGGAACAACCGGATGGGATGAAGAGAGGTACGCACGAGTAAGACAGGCTATTGCGGATGGGCAGGCGAATGTATTCATCGCCCCGAACTTCGCGCTGTCGGCCGTGGTGGCGATGGAATTTGCGGCACTGGCCGCACCGTTATTTGAGTCCGTTGAGGTCATCGAACTTCACCACCCAAACAAGGTTGATGCACCGTCGGGAACCGCTGCCACTACGGCCTCAAAAATTGCGAAGGCTCGATCAGCAGCGGGAGTTGACCCCGCTCCGGATGCCACCGAGACCGACCCCCACGGCACACGCGGCGGCACCATTGACGGTGTGCCAGTCCATGCGGTTCGCCTGCGCGGACTGGTTGCTCACGAAGAGATTTTATTCGGCAACGCGGGAGAAACACTGACGATCCGCACCGACTCTTTTGATCGCATTTCGTTTATGCCCGGCGTGCTGATGGCTGTGCGCGAAGTGGGTAAACGACCCGGTTTGACCGTGGGGCTTGAACAACTGATTTCACTGCGATAGGAGCTGATTGACCTGTCTGATACGCATGCGCATCCGACCCCGGATCGTTCGGTACGCCCAGCAGTGATTGCTGACGCTTCCATCATTACCCGGATCCAAACAGCCGCCATGCTTGACTCTCTCCAACAGGGCGTCGACGGCCCACTCGGCGGTGACTTGCAACTCGACACTGATGCCATGACGCGCACCTGGGAACAAACCATTGCGCGGCCTGCGCAACCGGGGTATCGCGTACTGAGCGCACTGAATGGTGGACGAGTAGTCGGTTTCAGCGCCACCGTCCCATCTCAACCGGTAGAGGGAAATGAGTGGCTGTCGCAACCGGGGATTGAGATTATCGCTTTGGAGGTCGAAGCGTCAGCGGTGGGTGAAGGGCACCGCTCGCGCCTGCTGGCAGCCTGTACGGACCTAGCGATCGAAGAGGGCGCACACATCGTTTCCACCTGGATTATTGCCGGTGATGATGCACGGATTCGTCTTTTTCACGAAGCCGGTTTGCGGCCCGGCGGGCTCCAGCGCGTGCTGCCAGTTGGACCTCACCGCATTTCGCAACACCTGTGGTGGGCGCAACTGGGGCAGTAGCGGCGGCGAAATCTTACGCCGGAGGCGGTCGCAGAGACCGGCTTGTCGATCAACCCCCGGACGGAGAGGACCTGTTGGCGATATTGACGCTACCATGAGTATATGAATACAGTCACAGCTCCAATAGGTACCGTTTGTGTCGCCATGGTTACGCCCTTCACCGCCGAGGGGTCTGTCGATATTGCGACGGCTCAGTCGCTTGCGCGACACCTGGTGAATTTGGGAGTCGATTCGATTCTTGTATCGGGTACGACCGGAGAGGCGCCGACTACTTATCAGCCGGAAAAAGATGAATTGACGCGCGCCGTGGTTGAAGCTGTCGGAGATGACGCATATGTTTTGGCCGGCGCCGGATCCAACGACACCGCCCACGCGGTACGGATCGCGAAAAGCGCGGAAAACTGCGGCGCCGATGGCCTGCTTGTGGTGTCGCCCTACTACAATCGTCCATCGCAGCGCGGTTTGCGCGCCCACGTCGACGCCATTATCGAGGCGACTAGTTTGCCTGTTACCCTCTATGACATTCCCGGACGCACCGGCTTGGCATTTTCCGACGAAACGCTTGATTACCTGGCGCAAAACGACCGCGTAGTGGCGGTTAAAGATGCCACCGGCAACCTCGAACAGGGACTGGAACGGATGGACCGCACCGCAATGGCCTGGTATTCGGGTGATGACGCATTGAACTTTAGCTTCCTCAACGGCGGTGCCAGTGGCGTCATCTCAGTGGTTGGCCACGTAGCGGGCAGCTATTACCGGCAGATGGTTGATGCCATTCGCGCGGGGGATACGGCCTCGGCACTTGAGATCCACCGTCAACTACGACCACTGGTCAGCGCCATTATGGGCACGGGGCAAGGGGCGGTACTGGCCAAGCACGCCCTCCACTTGCAGGGAGTTATACCGCAACCGACGGTGCGTTTACCGCTTGTTGAGGCCGAACCGCAGCAGCTGGAGAGGCTGAAGAAAGCCATGGCAGATCTCGATCTGCTCTAGGAGCTTTGAACTCGCACCACCCTGCGCGTGGGCAAGGGCACAAAAACGCCGCGTCGGCTGAACTTAACTGTTCGCAACAACTCATGACACAATGTTTTTTATGATGCCTTTGTACTCTGATCTTCCCCAGCCACCTCCAGCTCCACAGGATGGAATGCGAATAACTCCCTTGGGGGGACTGGGAGAAATCGGCCGAAATATGACTGTTTTTGAGGTCGATGGCAAGCTCCTCATCATCGATTGTGGCGTCCTGTTCCCGGAAGAAACTCAGCCGGGAGTCGACCTCATTCTGCCGGATTTCAGCGCCGTTGAAGATCGACTCGACGATGTCGTGGCCCTGGTGCTTACGCATGGTCACGAAGACCATATTGGTGCGGTACCGTACCTGTTAAAACACCGCGCCGATATTCCGATTTATGGTTCGGAACTAACGCTGGCATTCCTGGAACCAAAACTAGATGAGCACCGCATCAAAAATCGCCAGCTCCACTCGGTTTCAGAGGGCGACCGCATCGACCTGGCCCCTTTTAACTGCGAATTCGTGTCGGTGACGCACTCGATTCCGGATGCGCTCGCCGTATTCATTCGCACACGAGTGGGCACCGCCTTGATCACCGGCGACTTCAAAATGGATCAGCTACCCCTCGATGGGCGACTAACAGATCTGCGATCATTTGCCCGTTTTGGGGAAGAAGGCGTCGATTTATTCCTGGTTGATTCCACTAATGCGGAGGTTCCCGGATTCGTCACCCCGGAGCGTGAAATCGGCCCGGTTCTCAACGAAGTATTTGAACACGCCAGCGGACAAATCGTGGTGGCATCTTTTGCCTCCCACGTCCATCGTGTGCAGCAAGTCTTTGATGCTGCGGTAGCCACCGGGCGAAAGGTGACTCTTATCGGGCGTTCAATGGAACGGAATATGAGGATTGCACAGGAGTTGGAATACCTGGATATTCCCCACGACGTGCTGGTATCTCATCGTGAAATCGCGGATCTTCCCGCAGAGCAACGCGTATATATGGCTACCGGTTCCCAAGGAGAGCCGATGGCGGCGCTGGCTCGCATCGCCCAAAATCACCATCGTTTTGTCGAGGTCGGACCGGAGGACACGGTGGTTTTCGCTTCCTCGCTTATCCCCGGCAACGAAAACTCGGTATACCGCGTCATTAACGGCTTAACTAAGCTGGGAGCCCGCGTGGTGCACCAAGCCAATGCCAAAGTTCACGTTTCCGGCCACGCGGCTGCTGGAGAGCTGATCTACTGCTACAACATCGTGCAACCGAAGAACGTGATGCCCATTCACGGAGAAATTCGCCACCTGGTGGCGAATGGTCAACTAGCCGTTAAAACGGGACTACCGGCCGAGCGCGTCGCTTTAGCCGAAGACGGTGTGGTGGTCGATCTGGTCGATGGTGAAGCCACCGTCGTCGGGCAAGTTCCCTGCGACTACGTATATGTAGACGGGCGCAGCATTGGAGAAATATCCGATGAGGAACTACGCGGACGACTGGTCCTTGGATCAGAAGGCTTCATTTCGATTTTCGCGGTGGTTGATCTGGAAAACCAGACGATTCTGTCGGGCCCAATTATTCGCGCCGTCGGCATGGCAGAAGAAGACAGCGTCTTCGATGATATCCACGACGATGTCGCCGACGCGCTTGCGCGGGCTCTGACGAATCCGGAAGCCGACCCGTATACCTGTCAACAAGCCATGCGTCGCGTCATCGGCCGCTGGGTTTTCCGCCGCCTGCGTCGCAGGCCCATGATTGTGCCGGTTGTCGTCGCCGAATAGGACATCCATGAGCGAGACTCTTTCTGTAGTCAGGGAAGATTCCGATTTGAGCGACCAGCTCAAAATGTTTCACGGCTGGCGGGCACGTGTTATTCGCTCGCTCGCGCGCTTCATCTACTTCGGAGCCCTGCTATCTGTTCTACTAACCATCGGCGGAGGGCATTTCCACACCGCCTTGCGAGTGATTAGCCTCGCCTTCTTCCTCGTTAACCTACCCGTTGGCGCGACCCTGGTGGAATCCCTTTTTCTAGTGGTTTTCGGATTCGCCATCATGACGCGCAAACGCATCGCCTGGTGGGTTTTTCTCTTCCTACAAGGGATCGGCCTATTTTTCGGTATCACCTCGCTCAGCGCCCTCATGCAAATTCCCGATAGGTCAACCGGCTGGGCAATAGCTTTCGCAATTATTAAGTGTGTAACCGCGGTGGGTCTGGGACTGGGCGCTCTCTCCATGCGTCGCGCTTTCCCCGGGCGAGTGCTACCGGGTTCTTTGTTTGGCGCCGCATTTATCCTCCTCGTCGGCTTCGGTGCCACCATTGCTATCGGGATGACTGTCGTCGATATTGCGCGGCCAGGCCCCATCACCGATGAATCGACGCGCTGGGTGCTAGCTTCTACGCTGGGCGATTATTTTTCCACGCTGATCTACGTTGAGCCACCCCGTAACGTACCGCTGTGGATCCGCTACCCACTGGGGCTACTATCGGCACTGACCACCGTAGCGGCGGTGCTATTTTTCATGCGAGGCCAACGAATGCCGGGTCGGCGTATGCATGATGATCTCTTCGCACGTGAACTACTGGCGCGATGGGGTGACGATTCCCTCGGCTACTTCGCCACTCGCAACGACCGTTCAATAGTGCGCAGTCAAGATGGGCTGGCAGCCATCTCCTACGGCGTTGCTAACGGGGTGGCCATCGCGGGTGGAGATCCGCTTGGAGACCCGCAGTCCTGGTCTAAAGCGATTTCTCAATGGCTTGCACTATGTGCCACATACGGTTGGATGCCGGGCGCTATATCAGTATCCCAGAAGGGAGCGGAGGCCTATCGTGAGGCCGGATTCTCGGTTCGCCTCATGGGCGATGAAGCGATAATCGACACCCGCACATTTGACCTCAATACTCCCACCGCCAAGCCGTTGGCCGCCGCCGTGCGTCGCGTGCGTCGCCACCATATCGACATCAGCATCGCTCGACTATCCGATATTGACGCCGATGAGCTAAACGAACTGCGCGCCGCCGCTCATCAGTTTAGACGCGGTGAGGAACGTGGCTTTTCCATGTCACTTGACCGGATTTTGGAGGACGTCGATGCGCGTACCTTAATCGTGTGGGCACGCGACGAGGCCGGCACACTTCAAGCCATGCTGTCCTTTATTCCCTGGGGGCGTCACGGCATTTCACTATCCCTGATGCGTCGTAATCCGCAGTCAGTTAACGGCATTATTGAGGCAATGGTTGTCGAGCTCATCAGGGAGTCGGCGGCCAGCGGCATCGACCGCATTTCTCTGAACTTTGCCATGTTCCGACGGATCTTTGAACAGGGGGAGGCCGTCGACGCGAGTGCCTGGGACCGAATCGTATACGCCATGATGCGAGTTGCTTCCCGAGTGTGGCAGCTCGAAAGCCTCTACGAATCGAATGCGCGCTACAGCCCGCTGTGGGTGGCGCGCTATATGTGTTTCCCCGGAATTACCGAACTATCCCAAATATCCCTAGCGGCTGCTTCCCTCGAGGGATTCTTACCGCAGTTCGGGCACCGCACTCAGTTGGAATGGAAGCCGACTCCGGATTATCTCAAAGCCATTGACGATATTGATCGAGCGGCTATTCTGGCGGCCATGCCGCAGCGCCGCCTGTCGGATCAGGAACAGGTGCGACGCGATAAAGCTCAGCGTTTGCAGGCGGCGGGAATGGACCCGTATCCACCTTCGGTATCGCTAGGAACTTCTCCCGCTCGGATTATCGCCGACTACGGCACCACTCACGCATCGCAGAGAACTGGTACCACGATTGAAAGTGGCGGCCGAATCACCGGATATCGCGATCACGGCGGAGTTATTTTCATTGATCTGGCCCGCGATAACCACTCCATTCAGGTGGTTGCCGACCGCTCCCACCTAGCCGAGGAACTATTTGAGTTGCTGTCACTATGCGACCTGGGTGATTCAATCGCAGTTAGCGGGGAAGTGATTCGTACGCGACGCGGCGAGCTATCGATTGATATTACCGACTGGCACATGGCTGCCAAGAGTCTGCGTCCGGTGGTGAAGCCGGGGGTAGACCTCGATGCCACAACTCGTGCGCGTGAGCGCGTCACTCATTTACTCGCTACCCCTACCGCTATTGAACTGCTCAATCTACGCGCGCGCGGCGTAGCTCAGATACGGCAGGTGATGGCTGACGAAGGATTCGTTGAAGTTGAAACTCCGATGCTTCACGCTATTCATGGAGGCGCCAACGCTCGCCCCTTCGTTACTCATATGAATGCGTATTCAACCGACGTATTCTTGCGTATTGCCCCTGAACTGTACCTTAAACGCCTCGCCGTTGCCGGCATGGGGGCAATCTACGAAATGGGGCGCAGCTTCCGTAATGAGGGGGCTGACGCCACCCATAATCCCGAGTTCACCTCGATCGAGGCCTACCGCGCCGGTGGAGACTACACCACCATGCGAGAACTAACCGAGCATCTCATCAAGTCCATGGCGCGCGCCATGCACGGAAGCGAAATCGCCCTCCGTCCCGCCGGGAGCCCCGGAGTTGAAAATGCCGCGCCAGTGACAACGCTTGACGGCGTCAGTCTCGCCGCATACTCACTCGCGGGTCAGTGGCCGGTGGTGCGCGTTTACGATGCGATCAGTTCCGCCCTCGAGCACACGATTACGACGCAAACACCCGCGGAGGAACTGGCGGCCTTAGCTCGTAGTCACGCAGTGGAACTGCCGCATACCCTCGATCACGCGAATCTGATAGGTGCTCTCTATGATGATTTAGTTGAAGCTCGCACCGTGCACCCCACGTTCTACACCGACTTTCCCGCCGCCACGTCTCCACTCACTCGCCAACACCGGCACAATCCTTTGCTGGCTGAACGCTGGGATCTGGTGGCTTTCGGCATGGAATTGGGTACCGCGTATACCGAGCTAACCGACCCGCGCGATCAGCGCGATCGTTTTACCGCGCAGTCGCTTGCGGCAGCAGCGGGAGATCCCGAAGCGATGAGCATTGATGAGCAATTCCTTTCCGACCTGGAGTTGGGTTTAGTCCCCACAGGCGGCCTGGGACTGGGAGTTGATCGGCTGTGTATGCTTTTGACCGGCGTCAATATTCGCCAGCTGCTCGCATTCCCATACGTGAAACCGGTATCCGAGCCACGCGGTACCTAGATGCCGTTGATAGGCTGAACGAAGAACTGGAAAGGAGCATCATGGGACGATTCCTCTCGACACAGCCGGTGGTGCTTAACTTGCCGACGGTCATTCCGGCCCTACCTAATAGGGGAGCCATGGTACTAGCGCGTTCGGTGCTGGCGAGCCCTGGCGGAGGTTTCATTGGCTTGGCTTCCGTGCGACAAATGGGAGTCGAAACCGGGATGCTCTCAGTGCTTGGGACCGGTCCGAATTCATTTGTTGTGCGCCAAGAACTGCAAAAGCACGGTGTCGATATTCTGACTCACGAAGTGGTGGGAGATATCGGTGTGGCGATTCAAATGGTGGAGGATGATGGAAATACCACCGTCATCGTATCCGGTGGCATCGAACTGGAACCTTCTATTGAGGAACTCGCGGCAGTTCCACTGCAGGCCGGAGACGTGCTTCTCGCGCACGGGTCAGCTCTGGCAGTTGAGTCGGTGGCGCGCGACTATGCCGAGTGGATTGCGTCAATAGATGACGATATTACCGTAGTTCTTAGTCCCTCACCGATGGTGGATCAGGTGGATCCGCAGGTGTGGCCGGCACTACTTTCACGCGCTGATATTCTCACCGTTAACCTGCGTGAAGCCTCCATTCTTCCGCGCGTGCTGAAACAGGTCGATACTTCCCGCGGCGTCGATGATTACCTGCGCGAGGACTGCATCCACGTGCGTCGTATGGGAGCTATGGGGTGTGAATACCGGGTGGGCGCAGCAGGCGAACGCGTCATGGTCCCAGCATTCCGCTCCGATATCGTCGATACCTCGGGAGTAGGCGACACCCATATTGCCGTTATGTGCGGGGCGATTGCGCAAGGACAAGATATTGAAGATGCCATCCTCATCGCAAATGCGGCCGGTGCCGTCATGATCTCGCATTCCTTTACCTTCCCGGTGCCGACTATGTCCCAAATTGCGTCGGTGATGACCTTCGACGGGTAACGGCGCGTTGAGTGTAGAGGTGTGCACGGAGCGGGTAATGTCTAAATTGTTATGGCTAAAAAAACTTCTACCCGTTCACGTGCGCGGAAAACCTCATCTTCTCGCGGTAAAACCCAGTTGCAGAAACAGGGTGGCCCCTCTCCACTGATGAAGATCTTCCTCGGTATTGGTCGAGGAATCGCAAATGCGGGGCGTTCCTTTGCGGCGATGGATGCTCAGCTGCGTCGTGACGGTTTTGCCGTTGCCCTGATTGCATTAGCTGCCATTTTTGCCTTGCGCGAATGGTTCCATATCTCCGGTTCCGCAGGTCACGTCATTCACCATATTGGCGCCGGATTTGTCGGCCTGTATTCCGTCATTATTCCGGTGGTGCTTGTGCTGTGGGCGGCAAATCTCATCAGTGCGCGCAAAAACTATCGAATACCTCATCGATTTGCCGGTACTGCGGGAATAGCGGCCACCGTCACCGGTATTACGCAGATCACGTCGGGTAACCCTCCGATAGCGGATATTGAAGCTGTTGAATCAGCCGGTGGTGTACTCGGCTGGTTTTTTGGCTATCCGCTAGCAACGTTGCTTTCCGCCTGGGGCGGAGTCATCGTCTTGGCACTGGTATGTGCCTACTCGATTTTGCTTGCTACGCAAACATCTATCAACGAAGTTCCTACCCGCTTGCGAGAGTTCGCAGGGCGCATTCGCGGGGAGTCTCGGCGCAGAAGAGAAACCGCTACCCAAAATGAGACCACCCAACTCGAATCCTACGACGGTGATGAGGCCTTCCGCACGCCCCATGACATCGAACCGGAGGACGAAACTAACCTACTCGACCCGGCTCCGGTGTTCAGCGAGGAGGATGCCGAAGCCAAAGAGGAGATTCCGCAGGCCCCGTCTCCTTCTGAGCTGGAAGCTACCGAAACCACCACCCTTCCCGCCCTCGTTATCCAACCGGAACTGGAAGAAGGCTTAACCTACGAGCTTCCCGCAGAAGAGCTCCTCATTCGCGGGGCCCCTCATAAGACGCGCTCGGCAGCAAATGATCGCGTTGTGGAAGCACTGACGTCGGTGCTGAAAGAATTCAACGTCGATGCGGAAGTAACCGGGTTTTCACGCGGCCCTACGGTCACTCGCTATGAAGTGACGCTGGGACCGGGCGTCAAAGTCGAACGCATTACCCAACTGTCGAAGAATATTGCCTATGCGGTTGCATCCGCTGATGTGCGTATCCTGTCACCCATTCCCGGCAAATCTGCCATCGGTGTGGAAATCCCCAACAGTGACCGAGAAACCGTCGCATTGGGCGATGTGCTTCGCTCAGCGGCGGCTAAACGCAACCAGCACCCGCTGGTGGTAGGAGTTGGCAAAGACGTCGAAGGCGGGTATGTGGTGACCAATATTGCTAAAACTCCGCACCTGCTTGTTGCCGGTGCCACCGGCTCCGGTAAGTCATCTTTTATTAACTCCATGATCACATCGATTATGATGCGTGCCACTCCCGCGCAAGTGCGAATGGTGCTGGTTGATCCTAAGCGGGTGGAGCTGTCAATTTACGAAGGCATCCCTCATCTCATCACCCCCATTATCACCAATCCGAAGAAGGCCGCCGAAGCACTCGAATGGGTCGTTAAAGAGATGGATATGCGCTATGACGACCTCGAAAATTACGGATTTAAACATGTCGACGATTTCAACAATGCTGTAATCGCAGGGCAGGTGAAACCACGCGAAGGTTCGCAACGCACTTTGGCACCCTATCCGTATTTGCTTGTTGTGGTGGACGAACTCGCAGATCTGATGATGGTGGCGCCGCGGGATGTTGAAGCCTCTATTCAGCGCATCACCCAGTTAGCGCGGGCGGCCGGTATTCATTTGGTACTCGCTACCCAGCGCCCGTCGGTTGATGTCGTTACCGGTCTCATCAAATCAAATATTCCTTCACGCTTAGCCTTTGCAACCTCATCGATGGCTGACTCGCGCGTGATTCTTGATCAGCCGGGTGCGGATAAGCTCATAGGTGCTGGTGACGCCCTCTATCTTGCGCAGGGGGCTAGTAAGCCTTTGCGCGTACAAGGGGCGTGGGTTAATGAATCGGAGATTCGCCATATCGTTGACCACGTGAAGTCACAGATGAAGCCGGTGTACCGAGAAGATGTCACGGCTCCGGCGAAATCCGTTAAAATCGCGGAGGATATTGGCGACGACCTCGATGATTTGCTTGAGGCCGCTGAGCTCGTCATCTCAACCCAGCTGGGATCGACATCAATGCTTCAGCGTAAATTGCGGATTGGTTTTGCTCGCGCCGGACGACTGATGGACCTGCTTGAATCTCGTGACATTGTAGGCCCTTCGGAGGGATCGAAGGCGCGCGAGGTACTGGTACCACCCGAAGAACTTCCACGAGTTCTGGCTATGCTGCGAGGGGAAGACCCTCCGCCGGAACCGGCCGCGAACTTAGCTGAAAATGACGATTCATGGGAGGATGGAGAAGAGTCAGCTGACGCGTGGAACCTGACCGGACGGTCATGAAAGGAGGTGCGCAATGAGCACCACTAACAGCGACCATGTCTCCGCCGCTCATTCGCACGAAGAAATCTGGAATATTCCCAATATTCTCACGATGATACGGCTGGCACTGGTTCCGGTTTTCGTCATTCTTCTTCTCCTGGGAAATACGTGGAGTCAATGGCTCGCCCTCGCTGTTTTTGTCATCGCCGCCATTACCGACCACTACGATGGGCAAATCGCGCGGGCGCGTAACCTCATTACCGATTTTGGAAAAATATGGGATCCGATTGCCGATAAAGCACTGACACTTGGAGCATTTGTCGTTTTATCTGTGGTTGGGCTCATACCGTGGTGGTTCACGATTATCGTGGCCGTGCGTGAACTGGGAATCACCTGGTTGCGTGCCTATTTGTTGAAGAAAAATATCGTGGTGGCCGCCTCTTCGGGAGGAAAGGCGAAAACTGTGTCACAAATGGTGCTGATCATATTTCTTCTCATTCCGTGGCATGCCATATTAGCTCCGGCAGATCCGCTGTCTTCGCTGACGGCTTTGTGGCTTATGAAGATTATTCTGCTGGCGATTGCACTGGCACTGACGGTGTGGTCGGGCATGGTGTACGTCATCGGTGCCATTAAGATGCGCGGTACTGTAGACGGCGACGGCCCCCAATAATAGCGGCGTTATCTGACTGTGCGCCTCACTTCGGATTCATTTACGACAGTTGAGGCAGCGGCCATCAGGATTGCCGCTAAACGTGGCATTGGCCACGTCAACGAGGATGGAATAAAACGCTATCTCTACGTGTTTACCTTGATATGACAGTCAAAACTATGCGTGCGGACGGTCGGGTTGCTCCCCGCAAACGGGCTCAAAACGACGTGCCGGCTCAAGACGAAATGTCACTGCACCCAAATTTTCGATACGGTGAAACCATGCTGACCACTACACTTCACACACTTTCTCTCCGAGAGCATATCGGGGATGTCCTGCGGCAGGTTCGCCGCAGTCAAGGACGGACCCTGCGTGAAGTTTCTGCCGGCGCCCAGGTATCACTCGGATATCTATCGGAGGTGGAGCGGGGCCAAAAGGAAGCTTCTTCCGAACTTTTGGTTGCGATTTGCTACGCACTGGGAGTGCCGCTTTCTTTTGTATTGCGTGAGGTTGCGGACCGTATCTCCGCCATTGAAGGCGTCAATATTCCCGATACCGTGCCTGACAACTTAATCGATGCTCCTTTTGATGACGGCGTTACCCTATTGAGCTGATGCTGTGTGACTGTTTCTGAATTCTGGTCCTCCCTCGAAGCCGTATACGGCTCCTGCTATGGCCGTTCTTTAGTAGGCGACCTTTTTCTCCCAAAATTAGGGGGTACCGCTGAACAGGCTCTCAAACAGGGCATCGCCCCGGATAAGATATGGGATGAACTTATTCGAGAAACAGATATGGGTGAGGAAGCCCGATGGATACACCGCCAAGAGTCTTTGCGGGCGAACCGTTAGCCCCTTCGCTTAGGGTGAGCGCCATGCCGCCGGGTTACCTATTTTAGGTCGGGTGTGCGATGAAAACATCGGCATCGTCCGTAGGGTTTGACTACGTTCAACTGATTTACAACGCGCAAGCCGGTAATAGGCGGGTGAGCCGCGATCTGAATATGATTATGGCTCACCTCAACTTGGCTTTCCCAACCGCCCAGATCGGTGTGCGTCCCACCACCGGCCCTCACGATGCGACGACGATTGCTGCGCATATTAGTAGGCAGTGGAATGAGCGAGCGCTTGTCATTATCGCCGGGGGAGATGGTTCTGTATCGGAGACAGCCAATGGTCTCATCGGTACACAGACGCCGTTACTGGTACTGCCGTACGGTACCGGTAATGACTTCAGCCGAGCTGTTTACCGTGGAATGTCACGGGAACCACAGGAGATTCTTGCTGCTTTGGTTACAGCTACCAAACTGGGGCAACCGACCGTTTCGGTCACTGCTATTGACGCCATGCGAACGAGGGCGCCGCGTTATCGGCTGCCGGATGGGACGCGTAAACACCAGCTTGACCGCTATGCCATCAATGTCATTTCCATGGGATTTGATTCCGTTATTGGTATCTCTGCAGATGCTTTGCATCGTAAAGTTCCGTGGCTGTTGGGAATGAGTTATCCGCTCAGCGTCTTGACTGAACTGACGAAGCAACGCAACTTTGAACTGGCGCTTACCTGGCGCGACGGAAACGTCACGCGTAGTGAATCGCAGCGATACACCGTGTGTGCGGTGGCAAATGCTTCCCATTACGGTGGTGGATTTGAACCCAATCCTCAAGCCATCCTCAACGATGGTGTTATCGAAGTTATTCTCAGTCGCGAACTACAACTGCTCGACATTGCGCGACTGATTGGGAAATTCCGACGCGGCGATAAACTTCCGGCTGACTATGTCCAAGAATTCAGTGGCCGCGAGTTTCGTTTTTCAGCCCTGGGGGACAGTGAGCTTGTCCTGACCCTCGACGGCCAGGGGGTGTATACGCGCGAATTGCAGGTGGAGGTGTGCGCGCGAGCACTTCTGATAGCGCGACCATTTCGGTGGCCAACACCACCGGCTTTGTCGGTGCAGTCATAGACACGCGCGTATAACTTATGCTTCGAACACGTGTTCGTACTATGCTGGCTGTGTTATGCACAGGGCTGGTTATCCACAGCGGTGGTGACAGCACTGATATGTCGGTGGTTGGACATAGCATGATGAGCGTGCCCGGAGAGGGACTACACGCTGATACTAAACCAGCACATATACGCGTGCGGAGAGCGCGCCCGACCTATGGAGGAATACTATGGCTGTCACTAAAGACCGCAATAAGGCACTGGAACTTGCACTGAGCCAGATCGATAAGCAATTCGGTAAAGGTTCCGTGATGAGGCTAGGAGATGACTCCCGCCCGGCGGTCAAAGTAATTCCCACCGGGTCATTGGCGCTTGACGTTGCTCTCGGAGTAGGTGGCCTGCCACGCGGCCGCGTAATCGAAATCTACGGTCCTGAATCTTCGGGTAAAACTACGGTTGCCCTGCACGCCGTGGCGTCGGCGCAAAAAATGGGGGGTAATGCCGCCTTCATTGATGCCGAGCATGCCCTCGACCCCGAATATGCGAAAAAACTGGGGGTTAACACCGACGAACTTCTCGTTTCACAACCGGATACCGGGGAGCAAGCGCTCGAGATTGCGGATATGCTCATTCGCTCGGGTGGCATTGACATTATTGTTATCGACTCGGTTGCAGCGCTGGTACCCAAAGCGGAGATTGAGGGCGAAATGGGGGACTCGCACGTGGGCTTGCAGGCGCGTTTGATGTCCCAAGCACTGCGGAAAATCACGGGCGCGCTATCTGGCACTGGAACGAGCGCCATCTTCATTAACCAATTACGGGAAAAAATCGGGGTGTTCTTCGGGTCTCCGGAGACGACCACCGGTGGTAAAGCTCTGAAGTTCTACTCTTCAGTGCGTATTGATGTGCGTCGAATCGAGACTCTGAAAGAACAGGGCAATCCGGTCGGTAACCGCACGCGGGCGAAGATTGTTAAAAACAAGATGGCACCCCCGTTTAAGCAGGCGGAATTCGATATTCTTTACGGTCAGGGCATTTCCCGCGAGGGCTCCATTATCGATATGGGAACGGATACCAAGATCATTAAGAAGTCAGGATCGTGGTACACCTACGGTTCCGATCAACTGGGCCAAGGGAAAGAGAATGTGAGGAATTTCCTCAAAGATAATCCTGAACTCGCCGATGAGATCGAAGATCGCATCCTTGTCGAACTCGGCATCCGCGAGGCACCGGCATCACACGCCGATGGTGACGCAGATGCAGACTCCGTAAAAGAAGGAGCCAGCAGCGCGGGTAATAAGGGCAAGAAAAAAGGCCGAGCAAAGAAACCGGCCATCGATCCCGCTGAGGATGCCGGATTCTAATGGTGTATTACGGTGATGACTTAGGCGATCGGCCGAAGAAAAACCGTGACCGGCGTCAGGCAGCGATTCGACGGCAGGAACGACGCCAAGCGCGACGCGAATGGGCAGCTAGCCTCCGGGGAGACGAAGCGCGTGAGGCGGCAAAAGAAGCCGCGCTACGGCTTCTCGACCGTCAAGATCGGTCGGTGGGAGAGTGCCGGGCGAAACTTGATGAACGAGGCTTTCACGAAGAAGCCATTGATGCCGCCCTTGATCGACTCGTCGAACTCGACCTGTTAAATGATGAACGATATGCCCGTATGCTCGTTCGCACCCGCCACGCCGAAAGGGGACTGGTGGGACGCGCCCTCGTCGAACAATTGCACCGCAAACAGATTCCACCGCACATTATTGAAGTGGCCATGGAAGAAGTCGATGAAGAATCGATAAGGTCGGTGGCGATGGATTTCGCGCAGCGGCGGATACGGTCGATGGCATCGGTTGAACGAGATAGGAAGTTTCGTCGGCTGGTGTCGATGCTGGCGCGTAAAGGTTATTCTCCCGGGCTGGCAATATCGGTGGTGACGGAACTTTTAGAGGAAGGTGACGGCGTTGAATGACGAGTCACTTGCGCAGCTTTCGCGCGCAGTCGTCGAGCACCTAACACGATCCGGCCACACTATCGCGACTGCCGAATCATTAACCGGAGGTTTGGTGTGTGCAACCTTGGTTGATACGCCGGGCGCATCCACATGCGTGAGGGGCGGGGCGTGTACCTATGCCACAGATACGAAAAACTCGGTTTTGGGAGTCGATGCCGGGCACTTGCGGACGGCAGGCCCGGTTGATCCCGATACGGCGACCATGATGGCGCGCGGCGCGTGCCGCCTATACGATGCGGACTACGCAGTGGCAACCACCGGCGTTGCCGGGCCCGGTCCGGCTGATGGCCATGAAGCCGGCACCGTGTTTCTGTCGGTTTATCGACGCGCAGATGACTTATCTCGCACATATCACTACCATTTCAGCGGTGACCGCTCTCACGTCCGCAGATGCGCAGTGTCACAGATATTGACCATCGTCCTGGCAATCATGAAGGGGGAAGCCCAGGCCTATGAATCCCGCCGTGTCCGCTAGGCTAACGGACGCAGTCAGTGACCGGTAGCGCGAGATGCCACTGTGATTTCAGCGGACTGCCGCGCAGAGTTCGCGCAGCGCGTGGCTTGCTTTAGTCGATCTCTTCGAGCGGCTCGATGAGTACCGTTTCAACGCCGGGAATGGAACCGATATCGGATACCAGGTCATCGAGGTTGCGGCGGCCGCTAAAGCGGAATGCTACGCGTACTTGCTTCGGAGAGGTTTCCGGTATACGTCGGGATGAAAGAATCTGGGCTTCATAGCCGAGATTGGTTGCGCTAAACAGAATCTTGCGCAGCATGCCTTTGTGTTCGATGTAGTCAACTGTTACCGCACGGTTTTCTGAACCGTCGGGCAGGTACTTAATGACCGGCGGCAATAGGAACGTGAGGACAAAATAGACCCCCGTGCCGGCGAGGGCGATTGCTTCGAGCCCAGCGCCACAGGCCACTCCGATGGCTGCGGAAACCCAGATGGAAGCGGCTGTCGTCAACCCCCGCACCGAGTCCTTATGAACAAAAATCAGGCCGGCACCAAGAAAGCCGACTCCTGATACCACTTGTGCGGCGATACGCGACATATCGGCGCCGCGACCAAACCCTGTTTCGAAACCGTATTTGCCGGAGATGGTGAACAGGCAGGCACCAAAACCTACCAGCGCAATGGTGCGGATGCCGGCGTTTTTGTGACGCAACTGTCGTTCCAGTCCGACTAGTCCCGATAGGCCGGTGGCTAGAAGAAGGCTTCCCAGCGCGGGCCAAAAGTACATCTGTGGTCCCATTGCAAACCTCCACCATGCGTAATCAGTATTTGTCTATTCTAACCGGTGATAAAGTCCACCCACATACGGTGTGTTTGATACGCCAGGTCGGAGGGCGGGGCTTCACCAACAAGTAGACGTGCCATGGGTGTGTCGAGAAGATTCCACGCAAAGGGAATATCAATGCAGTGACGAGCCCATTGCAACTGTTGAGGTGCTGCCGGATTGTCGAGCCCCGGACACCAGGTGAAAATCTGAGTTTCGGTCTGCGCATTGAAGCTGTCGCGAATATGTTTAAGGTCTTGGACAGGCCAGGTAAAAAATGCGTCTGTTACGATCTGTCCCACTATTTCGCAGGTCGATACCGCGCGCGGATGGGCGGCCAGATATGCCTTTGCATTTTCCATTCCCGCGGCTGTTAGTAAATCAACCGCGTCAAGGTGATTGAAGTTATCGGCCAGAAATTCCATGTCGCCGGTGAATTCCTCACGCGTCGACGTCATGAGGAGAGGTTTATCTGCCCCCAGGCCACGTTGGGCGCCCTCCATAATCGATACTGGTAGCACCGATGAATCTTGCCACGGGATAAAGGGCAGGTCACTCATGGGGATCATGGAGAGCCGCTCTCGCACGAATTCTACCGGTCCTGGCCACCGCGAGAAGATCATTTTTTCGGCTACTATTTCCGCGTCGATAAGTCTGCTGCGATAGGGGCGAAGCTGCTCGATGGTTAAACCTGTGTTGAGCTCATCCGCCACGATGCCTGCGCGACGGTGGGCTTCGCTTTCGAGTAGGGGAGGGAGCACTCCCGACATTGAGATTGCGCGAGAAAACAAGGGCTGTGATCGCGTCATCACCAGGTGCGCCAACACCGAACCTCCGCCGGCGCTTTGACCGGCGATGGTGACGCGTGTCGGGTCTGCGCCGAAAGCTGCGATATTGTCCTGGACCCATTGCAAGGCTGCCTGCTGGTCCAGTAGTCCCCGATTCGCGGGGGCATCTTCAACCCACCCAAATCCTTCAAATCCCAGGCGATAGGAGATCGATACCACCACAATGCCTTGGCGTGTGAATTCGCGGCCATCAGATAGCGGCGAAAATGCGACGCCCGCTTTGAAACCACCCCCGTGTATCCACACGAGTACCGGTGCCTTGTTGGCGCCGTCGGGAGCAAAAATATTGAGGTTGAGAATTTCGTCTCCCGGTATTGACTCGTCGACTAGCACGGCGTCTTCTCTGTATGGGCGCCGCTGCGGCGTTGGGCCGGGATGCGAGCAGTCGCGCGGCTTAGTCCACCCCGGATGCGGGACGGGCTCTTTGAGCCACAGGTCGTCAATTGGCGCAGCCGCGTAGGGGATGCCAATGAAGCGGATACACGATGGCTCAGCGGGATGGCGGTGGCCTTTCACTGGTCCCGTGGTGGTGAAAACCTCGTGCATAACAACTCCTCTTGGTGTGAGAAACAGAATACCCGCATGTGGCGAACACGGCAGAAGACCGTTTTGCCGCACCGAAACACGTGTGAAACGATGTGTAGGCAAGTTGGAGCACCGGACTCGGCGTATTGATTTCACTGAAGGATGAGGTGACACCTCAATGACAGCAATGAATGATATTCCACGCACATACCTTGTGCGTACGCTGGGGTGCCAAATGAATGTGCACGATTCTGAGCGTATGGCGGGCCTGTTGGAAGTTGAGGGACTCCGTCCCGTCGATGAAGTGCCGCAAGCGGCGTCGCGCGCCACGTCGGCGGGCGACGGGGGAGCCGACGTCGTTGTCATCAACACCTGTTCGGTAAGGGAAAATGCCGCCAACCGGCTATTCGGCAACCTGGGGCAACTCGCGCAGGTTAAGCGCGAACGGCCCGATATGCAGATCGCTGTGGGCGGGTGTCTAGCTCAGCAGATGCGTGAAGATATCGTCAAGAGGGCGCCCTGGGTGGACGTAGTGTTTGGTACCCACAATATTGACGTATTGCCCGCCCTGCTCAAACGGGCCGCGCATAACCGTGAAGCAGCGGTTGAAATTGAAGAATCGCTCAAGGTCTTTCCGTCGACGCTTCCGACTCGCCGCGAGTCTGCCTATGCCGCGTGGGTGTCGATTTCTGTCGGCTGCAATAACACCTGTACGTTTTGCATCGTGCCGCATCTGCGCGGCAAAGAACGAGATCGCCGCCCCGGCGATATTTTGGCCGAGGTCGAAGCCGTCGTCGCGCAGGGAGCGATAGAGGTGACGCTTTTGGGGCAGAACGTGAACTCCTATGGCGTGAGTTTTGGTGAGCGCGGAGCGTTTGCGCAACTGCTACGAGCAGTGGGTCGAGTTGATGGTCTCGAGCGAGTTCGGTTTACTAGCCCGCATCCAGCTGCCTTCTCCGATGACGTGATTGAGGCGATGGCAGAAACTCCGACTGTGATGCCAAGCCTGCATATGCCTTTGCAATCTGGTTCGGATCGGATTTTGCGGAAGATGCGTCGGTCGTATCGGATGAGTAAATTTGACGGTATTCTTTCTCGCGTTCGTGAGGCGATACCGGAAGCGGCTATCACCACTGATATTATCGTCGGATTCCCCGGTGAAACCGAAGAAGATTTCCAGCAAACTCTGGATGCCGTTGAAAAATCGCGGTTCACGTCGGCATATACTTTCCAGTATTCTCCGCGTCCGGGCACGCCGGCTGCTGATATGGCGGATCAGATTCCTCCGGACGTCATGCAGGATCGTTACGAGCGGTTGGTGAGGCTTCAAGAACGCATTAGCGAGGAGGACGCCGCCCGCTGGAATGGCCGCGAGGTCGAAGTGCTAATTGGAGAATCCGACGGACGCAAAGACCACGAGTCGCAGCGGATTTCGGGGCGGGCACGTGATAATCGACTGGTTCATATCGGTTTACCGTACGGTTATACGTTTGGCGAGGATGTGCGACCGGGCGACATGGTACGCGCGCGGGTAACGTACGCGGCCCCGCATCACCTGGTTGCAGATTCAGGATTAAACGGTGGCTTGTTCTCCGTGCGTCGAACTCGTGCGGGGGATGCCTGGAAACAGGCACATACCCAATCGGATCCCAATACGGTAAGCCTCGGCATTCCCGTACTGCGCCGCGCTTAGATCCACAGAATCCTCCACCGCCGCAGGGCTCCGCCTGCCGCGGGTAGACTCTCTTAACGTCGACGGAGGGCGTATGAGTGCCGCGTGCGTGCCGGAGGGGGCGCAGGCGTAATATTGCCTGCTCGACACCGTCAACTGCCGGATGCGGTGAACCTCGGGGTGGTTTATACGGGTGGAATCAGGGTGGGCAGTTGGGTTATTGCTCCGCGGGTGTAGAAGCGGGCTGTGTCGATGTGACTTTGAAATTGGCTGAGCGTGAGACCACCGGCAATAAAGAACGTGGTATCGAGGCGAATAACCCACTGGTGGCCGGTGCGGTCAACGTAGGCTGTGGGATACATCGTTGCGGAGTTCCATTCATTTGTTGCATCGATGAGCACGTGGAGTTGACGATCAATTTCTTCGGTTGACGGGTCAGTATCGATATGCTCCAGATTGTGAAGGCCAGGCGGTGGAACCGGAAACTCTGATTTCACTAGCAGCCAGGTATTGTCCTGTGAAACAGAGATGGCAAGTGCCAGATCATCAACGATTGCGTGAATATAGGGTTCGTGTTGAGCCGTAATCGTCAGATCGGCGCGTTCAGCGAATTTCAGCAGGTCGTCAAAAGTGAAGGGAAACTGGAGCTCTTCTTGGCGCACTAAACTTGCGGCCCCACTGCTATTACCCGGTCCTTTTGCCGGGTTATTATTGGCCCGGTTACCGGCGGTTTCGGACTGTGTGGCCCGCGCTGGTGGCCTTGGTGAACTTCCCGCTTGCGGTCCACTCGATTGACGGTTTTGCGAGGTCGTGAACCGGCGGATTCGCGATTTGAAAACGGTCGATTTTTGAGCGGTATCCCACGCATTTTTGACGGTGTTGACAATGCGATTAAGAGGATTCCACTTATTCACGGGGACTCCTCATCTTCCATCCAAGGATCGTGAAAAGTTGAGTTCAAGGTTGAAAAAGCCATCCCCACCGACGATAACAACATGCCGATTTCGGCAACCATCTGCTCGCGCGTTGCGCCTGCACGCCACCCAAATACCCAGGATAGTGAAAAATAAATGTAGCCGTCATCGGGAACCACCAGCGTCATGAGGGGGGCGTATGAGGTTGCGTTATGCCCCTGCACCGCATTTTTGGCCAATGCCATATAGGAAATATTGAGTCGGCGGTTCCACGAGGTGTGCGCGGTCCATTCGGATGGACGAGGTTGGTCGGTGTCGCGTGATATGACCACCGAATGCTGGCGGAAGGGGATGATGAAGGCGTCTTCTTCAAAGGTGGCGAAGGTGAGCTCCATCGATTGTAGGCATTCGCGCACAGTCGCTCCGGTTACCGGAGTTAAAGTGACGGTGCGCGAAGTCATGCTAGTAGTGTAACGATTTTTCAACCGACGTTGCTCCTCGAGTCCGAGAGCATTAGGGTGAAGCCGTGATGATAGGCATTGTGGGACCGAGCGCGTCAGGGAAATCCACTGTCGCATTTACGCTTGCACAGCGGGCACAGCAGTGGTCCGATGGTGCTGGCGAAATCGTATCTATGGATGCGTTTGCCCTGTATCGCGGGATGGATATTGGCACAGCCAAACCACCCGCGAGCCAGCGCAATGCCATTGCGCATCATCAAATAGACGTCTTAGATATCTCCCAGGTGGCGTCGGTTGCGCGCTATCAGCAGGCTGCCCGCGGCGACGTTGACGCCATTGAGAAACGCGGCAACACGCCTATTGCGGTTGGAGGATCGGGACTGTATGCACGCGCACTATTCGACCGCATGGAGTTTCCCGGCACAGATCCGTTGGTGCGCGAGCGGTTAATGCGTGAAGCTGAATCCGAGGGAGCGGAAGCTCTATATGAGCGCCTGCGACAGGTTGATCCGCGGGCTGCCAACGCGGTCCATCCCAATAACACGCGACGGGTTGTGCGTGCTTTGGAAGTCATTGAGATCACGGGGAAACCGTTTACAGCCACTCTGCCGTCATATGAATTCGCCCGTCCGGCCTTTCTCATTGGGATTCGGCGGGATAACGATGATTTGGACGCTCGTATTGAACGTCGCACTGAGGCGATGTTTGCGGAGGGATTTGTCGATGAGGTGCGACACTTGATGGCACAGGGCCTGGAGCACGCTCCGACGGCATCCCGGGCTACCGGGTATCCTTCCGTCATCAACTTCATTCGCGGCCGTTGTAGTGAGCGCGAAGCGCGCGAAGATGTCTGCCTACAAACGCGTCGTCTGGTCCGTCGCCAGATTAAGTGGTTCCGCCGCGACCCACGTATTCACTGGGTTGACGCCACCGGATATGATGATACTCAGGTGGCAGATGAGGCCGTGCGCCTGACCGAAATGATGCGGTAGCCCTTCTTGGAATGCTCTTTACGCGCCTGCCAGCCTTCAATATTGAGCCATTTGATCAAAGAGTCTGCGCCTAGATTTCGTGCTACGACGAGCCAGGCAGTACCGTCATCCGACAGTAGCTGAAGCCAGGCGGTGAGCATCTGACGCAGCGCGCGTTTGCCGATGCGAACCGGTGGGTTAGACCAGATGGAGTCGAAGGTCACACCGTTCTTCAATGCTGTTTCTAGTGCAATGTCAGCTTCCATGACGCGAATTTGAGGGCAGTTATTACGTTTGGCGTTTTTGGAGGTGAGGGCGAGCGCTCGCTTGTTGATATCTACTGCCCATATCTCGCAGTCGGGGCATTCGCTGGCCAGTGATACGGCGATCGGCCCCCAGCCGCAACCGAGGTCGAGAATGCGGCCACCGGTCGGCGCGGCAATTTCGGTGAGGAGAGCTTTCGTGCCGGTATCTAGTCGGTGAGAGGAAAAGACTCGGTCGGCCGTCACCATATCGAAGGTACGTCCGCGAACTTCCATCGTCACGGGGATCAGTTCATCGGATGTTGGTGCGGTGCTGGATGAAAAATAATGGTCGGTCACATATTTAGGGTAAAGGAATTTCGCCGAGGTTACGACACCGCAAGGTTTGCCGATACATGGTCGGTCGGTTGTGCCAGCGGCTGGGTTGATACTCGCCTGCGCCTGTTCTGCACTTGGCAGTTACCCTGCGTGTCCACACCGATTTTTCATCTCATGGCGCCAGCGCGCGTCCTTTGAGAAAATAGGTGGTGAACCTTTGAGGAGAATGATTGAACGACACTAATAACGAGCCGGATATCGCACGCGCTCAAGATGTTGCCGCGCGTGTACTTGCTCGCCAGAATGAGAGAAAATCCACCACCTATACTTTTTCCGAACCATCCGCGGAAGGCGAAAGTGCGCGTCCAACCGCTCATCGGGCGCCCTCGTTGCAGTCGACATCTGGTCGTTACGAAAGTGACGCCGGGTCACTTGAGCGTGAGGCTCGCGCTGGGTTACGCCGGGTGGCGAGCCTGAGTACGGAGTTGGAGGATGTTTCGGAAGTCGAATATCGACAGGTTCGGCTAGAGCGCGTTGTGCTGGTGGGGGTATATCAAAGCGATGCCGTAGAAGCTGAAAACTCACTTCACGAACTAGCGGCCTTAGCGCAGACGGCGGGCTCTCAGGTATTGGATGGGGTTATGCAACGCCGTGATACCCCGGATCCAGCTACCTATTTGGGGTCGGGTAAGGCGCGTGAATTGGCGCAGATCGTTGCCGACTGCGGAGCTGACACGGTGATAGTTGATACAGAATTGGCTCCTTCTCAACGTCGCGGTTTAGAGGATGTGGTGCGCGTAAAAGTCGTTGACCGCACCGCCCTCATCCTTGATATTTTTGCCCAACATGCTCAGTCACGCGAAGGGAAGGCGCAGGTTGAGCTGGCCCAGCTGGAGTACCTGTTGCCGCGTTTGCGCGGTTGGGGTGAATCCATGTCACGACAGGCAGGAGGCCGCGTCGCCGGCGGCGAGGGTATCGGTTCTCGCGGTCCGGGTGAAACCAAGATCGAGTTGGATAGGCGACGCATTCGCAGGCGCATGGCTAAATTGAAGCGAGAAATTGCGCATATGAAACCAGCCCGCGAGCAGCAGCGCGCCAGCCGTCGCAAGGGGGCCATCCCGTCGGTGGCTATTGCCGGCTACACGAATGCGGGGAAGTCGACATTACTCAATCGGTTAACGGGTGCCTCTGTCATGGTCGAAGATGCTTTATTTGCCACACTTGACCCGACTGTTCGGCAAACAGAAACACCCGATGGGCGTGCCTATACCGTTTCAGACACCGTTGGTTTTGTGCGCAATCTTCCCACTCAGCTAGTGGAGGCTTTTCGCTCCACATTGGAAGAAGTGGGCGACGCTGACCTCATCGTCCACGTCGTCGATGCCGCTCATCCTGATCCGTTGGGGCAGATTCAGGCGGTACACAACGTATTCGACACGATCGAGGGCGCCCGCCAAATTCCGGAAATCATTGTATTTAACAAATCCGATATCGCCCCCGCGGAAGAAGTAGCCTATCTGAGATCACAGGTTCCTGATTCGGTTGCCGTTTCGGCAAGAACCGGAGCAGGTTTTGATGAACTGCGGCAACTCATTGCTCTGAGATTGCCGCGACCGGCCCATGCGGTTGACGTTATCGTTCCGTATGAATACGGCGAACTTGTCCACCGTTTCCACACCGACGGTGAAATCGACACGCAAGAGTACCTGCCCAGTGGAACGCGACTGGTGGGGCGTGTCGATCCTGGTTTGGCACACGACTTAGCGCAGGTCGACGTCTCTGATGAGCAGTGAGGATCTGCAGCTTCTCACGCGAGTCGTTAGTCGCTTCGGCGGGGCACGACGCGAGGGCCAAGAGCGGATGGTCGACCTGGTTGCTCACGCCCTGGATGAAAACGAACATGTGGTTGTCCAAGCGGGCACAGGCACCGGCAAGTCACTGGGGTATCTGGTTCCCGCCATGCGACGCGCGGTAGAGGCCGGTTACCGCGTGGTGGTTTCGACCGCATCTGTTGCCCTGCAGCGCCAAATCGTGACCAAGGACGCTCCGCAAGTTAATGGCCAGCTCGATACGCCAGCGCGAGTAGCCCTACTGAAAGGGTGGTCGAATTACTTGTGCTTGCATAAGGTGCACGGTGGATACCCCGATCAGGAAGCGCTTTTTGATGATGCGCCGACCGAGGTGGGACGGGAAATTATTCGCCTGCGTACCTGGGCGGAAGAAACCGACACCGGTGACCGGGACGACCTGGTGCCCGGCGTATCAGATAGGGCCTGGCAGCAGGTGAGCGTCAATACACTCGAGTGCATTGGGCCATCGTGTCCTATGCGCGATGAGTGCTTCCCCAACCTTGCGCGAGAAGATGCGAAAGAAGCGCATGTGGTGGTCACAAACCATGCCATGCTGGGAATACACGCCGCCACCGACAACGCTATTCTCGGTGATTTCGACGCTCTCATTGTCGACGAAGCCCACGACCTGACGCGCATTATTCGCTCCCAAGCCACTCGCCGCATTAGCGCGCCGACAATCACCTACCGTGCCCGCAAAATTCGGCGCATCACCGGCGTGAACACGCAGACGTTGGAACAGTGCGCGCAAACCGTAGAAGATATCCTCGACGGTTTAGATGAAGGGCTTATGGCGGTCCGACCGCAGGAGCTGGTCGAGGGGCTCGACCTGCTGGGCACACAGGTGCGAAATATTGACCGCGAGATACGTCATTCTTCTACTGCGGAGGCCGCTGAAAAGAAACTCGCTGGTGCAACGTTGGCCGATATCACCGATTTTTTAGAAATGTGGAATCGGAAACCGGATGACACGATTACTTGGATTTCACGATCGGAAGATTCCCCCACGTATGTCAATTGCGCGCCGCTAGACGTTTCACGTCCGATTGCGGATCGCCTCTTAAGTGATGTTCCCGCTGTTTTGACGTCGGCAACTTTGCAAGTGGGAGGGCGATTCGACGCCATTGTGATTGATACGGGTATGAATCTGTCTGATCACACGACCGTCACCGCAGATGTTGGCACACCTTTTGACTTGGAACGCCAAGGAATCGTGTACGTGGCTGGGCAGCTACCCGCGCCCCAGCGTTCCGGTGTTAGCGATGCGCAACTCGATGAGCTAGTGGCTTTGGCGGAGGCTTCTGGCGGGGGTGTGCTGGCACTATTTTCTTCTCGCAAAGGTGCCGAACAGGGTGCTGAAGCATTGCGAGAGGCTCTCGATTTGCCCGTTTTGGTGCAGGGAGAAGACCAACTATCAACACTGGTGGCGCAGTTCGCCGCGGATGAAGATGCGTGTTTGGTGGGGACGATGTCTCTGTGGCAGGGGATAGATGTGGCGGGCAGGGCGTGTCGTCTGGTGACGATTGATCGGATTCCATTTCCGGTACCGTCAGATCCCATTATCGCCGCTCGCACTCGTCACGTTGCCAAACAGGGGCGAAATGCTTTCGTAGAGATTTCGCTCAACAGTGCGGCTTTGCTTATGAGTCAAGCTGCCGGCCGTCTATTACGTAGTTCTTCGGATCGAGGAATGATCGCGATTCTCGATTCTCGGGTAGCAAGTAAATCCTACGGTTCCTTCATTATGCGTACTTTGCCGAAGCTGTGGCCGACCCAAAATCGCGATGTTGCCCTTGCCAGTTTGCGGCGCCTGCGTTCTTGTCACAACTCTGCTGAGCTCGGGAGTAACCCGGATACGTCCGCTAGATCCTCAGCTGCGGAAACGTAGCCGGTTAAGCGTGCATACCGGTATTTGCTTTCTGCGGGGGCGGAGGTCGGGTCGAAAGACCCTCGCACTTGCTTTTTTGATATGGAATGGTGCTTGAATTAGGAGTGTTGAGTATCTAACAGGAATGGGAAAAATGACGAACTCTTCTGCGAAGCCACTTTACCCGTCAGCAACGGCGGGACACCCTTCAAAAATTGCCGTCATCGGTGCGGGAGCAGTGGGCACGGCAGTTGCTTATGCATGCGCGATGCGCGGCGACGCACGTGACATCGCGCTATATGACATCAATAAAGACAAGGTTGAAGCTGAAGCACTGGATATTGCACACGGCATCCAGTTCACCCCCTGTGGATCGGTGGAAGGCTCCGATGACATTGAGATTATTCGCGGAGCTGACCTCGTCATTGTCACCGCGGGGGCGAAGCAAAAGCCGGGTCAAACACGCCTCGATCTGGCGGAATCAACGGTTTCACTTATGAAAACAATCGTGCCGCAGATCTGCGAGGTTGCTCCCGAAGCTCGTCACATGTATATCACCAACCCGGTTGATATTGTGACCTATGCCGCCCTCCAGATTTCCGGTTTACCGCGTAACCAGGTTTTCGGTTCGGGAACCGTCTTGGACACGTCGCGACTTCGCTATCTGGTTTCTCGACAAACCGGTGTAGCCACCCGTAATATTCATGCCTATATTGCTGGCGAACACGGTGATTCTGAGGTTGCCTTGTGGTCGAGTGCGGAAATCGGCAATGTGCCTGTGCGGCATTGGGGCCCCACTGTTGACGGCCGCCTTTTTGATGCTGAACTGCGCAATCAAATAGCGGAAGAAGTGGTGAACTCCGCCTATAAGATCATCGATGGGAAAGGCGCCACCAACTACGCCATCGGATTGGCGGCCGCCAATATTGCCACGGCGGTTTTACGTGATGAAAATCGAGTGCTTACCATCTCTTCACTGCTGGAAGATTGGAACGGCATCTCGGGTGTCGTTATGGCAGCTCCCACTCTGGTTGACCGTCAGGGAGCCGGACGGGTGCTGGAGCCTCCGTTGACTTTGCGCGAGCGCGACGGGTTGACCGAGTCGGCCCAGCGACTGCGAGAAGTTGCCCGCGATCTGGGCCTGTAGAAAACAGCGGTTATTCGATGAGGCTGCCAGGCGGCGCATCGAATAATAAATCGTAGTGAATAGTGGCGGCGCATCTGCTCACGGGTGCGCCGCTGACTGTTGCTAGGCGGACGAAGCCGCGTGAATTTGGCCGCGCCGTAGTTACAGGGAACGGATGACGGTGACGACTTTTCCGAGAATGGTGACATCGTCCGCTGGAATCGGCGGATAGTTGTGATTACGCGGTAGTAACCACACGTGATCGTCGCGGTGGGATAGGACTTTGACGGTGGCTTCTCCGTCGATCATAGCGGCCACTATTTCCCCATCTTCGGCGGTGGGTTGTTGACGAATTACCACGTAATCGCCGTCGCAGATCGCCGCGTCGACCATGGAATCGCCGGATACCTCCAATACGAAGAGGTTGCCGCGACCGGTGAATCGTTGGGGGAGGGTCAGTACGTCTTCGACGCTCTGTTCAGCGGTGATGGGGGAGCCGGCAGCAATTCGACCAACCAGAGGGGCATCGGTGGTTTCCGCGTCGGATACTGTCGAAATCGGGATAAAAACGCTATCTGGATCGGGCGTCGTCACATCTGCTTGATCGGTGGGGTCGACGACCTCCAGTGCGCGCGGCAGGCCGGGGAAGCGGCGAATATATCCCTTTGCTTCCAGGGCGTCGAGTTGATGCTTAACGGAGGAGGGCGATGACAGGCCGACCGATTGTGCAATTTCGCGGACCGAGGGTGGGAATCCCTTTTCTTTGATGGCGCGCGAGACAACCGCAAGAACTTGGTTTTGCCGCTGCGTTAACGCGGTTCTCTCGATATCTTTACTCGCTGTACTCATCAGAAATCCCTCTCACAAACGCCAGATGTCAGTGGGTGGCGTTTCAATAGTTGTAGTCAGTTTAGACCGAAATATCGAAAAGTGGAACATATGTTCGAGCGCGTCTCGACTTTGGTCTCAAAACAGTGTATCGTACAAGTGTTCGACGAACAGGTGTTCGAAAGGGTAAAGATGAGTGTTGTAACAGTTCAGCCGCGCGATGCGAGCGAAGAATTGGCTTTTCCCGATTTTATTGACCGTCCGTGTACGCAGCGCATACGCAGTAAAGGGCACTTGTACGTGGTGCCAGCGAGCTTATCGCGGCACGAACAAAGCTCCGCCGGGGCATCTGTACGGCCCCCCAAGGTGCATGATGTCCCGGCGGAAACTTCGGCTTCGTTCAGGCGAACTGCCGTCACCGGTGTGATCGGACTGATACTCGCGGTAAGTATTGGTGGCTTCGGCGGCTGGTTAGCCCAGCCTGATCCGTATTCTGGTCAAACTACGGTGACATCGGTTGCGCCCGGGCAATCCCTGTGGAGCATTGCCGCTGAGCTTGATATTCACGGTCGCTCGGTGGACCAAGTCGTCAATGATATTCGTGATCTCAACGGGCTTGAATCCAATCATTTAGACGTTGGTCAACCGCTGGTAATTCCCGCCCCGTAACGGCTTCTCGGCGGTAGCGTCGGGCAATCAAAGATAGCTCCTATTGGAGCACCCAGCAGGCCGGGGGCCGGTCCTCATGTTGCGAACGCCAGATGTGTATATGATTTACATCAGATACGTCAGTTCTGTTCGCGACACTGGGAGGCATCTATGCACTGCCCGTTCTGTCATCACGATGATTCACGGGTTGTTGACACCCGTCTATCCGATGATGGGCTATCTATCCGACGTCGCCGCGAATGTGTTAGCTGTAAAAGGCGATTCACCACCGTGGAAACATCTAGTTTCTCGGTGGTCAAACGCTCGGGAGTGGTGGAACCGTTTTCTCGGGACAAGATTATTTCCGGCGTGCGCAAAGCTTGCCAGGGGCGCCCGGTCGACGATCATTCGCTTGCTCTGCTGGCGCAACGGGTGGAAGAGCAATTGCGTTCATCCGGAGCCGCGGTGGTATCCACTGATGAAGTGGGCAAAGCGATTCAGCCCTTCTTACGAGAACTCGACGAAGTGGCTTATTTGCGTTTTGCCTCCGTCTACTCGGGCTTCCAGTCGCTTAGCGACTTTGAAAAAGCCATCGCCAGCTTGCGTGCTGACCGAGAAAACCGCTCACATAGCTCGGAATCCTAACGCCTTCGGCGCCCTCAGCACGTTCGTACGTTAGTTATCTGCACTAACTGTTCTGTGCGGTCGGTAAATCGTTATCGTTCTCGTGGCAGGGAGAATTTGCTTCGTCATCGCCGTCTGCTTCCGCGGTGCGGGCAGTGGCGGTGTCTTCTTCTTGATCGGCTCGATTTTGGATTTGGCGTCGGATTGTTTGGATACGTTCGCCCGCCGCCTGCGTCGTCGTCTCTACTTGCTCCGACAAATGCTCCGACAGGTCTCGCAGTTGTTCGCGAGCAACCGCCGACCCCTCGCGGATCTGTTGGCGCGCCGAGGCAGAGCTGGCACGTAGCTGTTTCTTCAAATCGTCTCCGGAATCAGCCAGACGTTCGCCGGCATTAAGCAAATACTCCTTGACGCGTCGGCGCATAACCTTCCCCAGCTGGGAACGCGGCAGTTCAGACATCACCACGATGCGTCGCGGCAGCGCGTAATGAGCAATCGACTTTTCCGCCCAACGACGGACGTCATCGAGTGTGACGGTGGCGCCGGATTTAAGAATCAAAGCCGCTACCACTGATTCACCCCGAGAGCCGCCAGGCACTCCCACCACAGCCACGTCTTCAACATCGGGCATGGTGCGAACGGCTTCCTCAACCTGCGACGGATAGACGTTGAAGCCGCCGGAAATAATGAGTTCTTTACGCCGATCTGCCATCACCACGAAACCGTCATCCAGGCGGACCAGGTCACCGGTACGTAACCAGCCGTCATGGAAAGCATTTTTGGTTTCTTCTTCATTTTCCCAGTAGCCCTTAAAAACCTGGGGGCCGCGGGCTAGCAGTTCGCCAACTTCACCTTCGGGAACGTCAACATCGGGATTATCGGGATCGACAATACGAATTTCGGTGGAAGGAAATGGAATGCCGAGCGCGCCACGGCGGCGCGTTTCACCCAGCGGGCAACCCAGAATAATGGGGGATGCTTCCGTCATTCCGTAGCCTTCAACGAGGAGGCCGCCAGTTGCCTCCTCCCAGGCATCGGCGAGTTCCTTTTCAATGGGCATAGCGCCGCATAGGGTAAATCGAATCGAGGACATATCGACCGGATGAGTTTTGAGTCCCTTGAGGATGCGGTCGAAAATTGGGGGGACACCGAGGAAAAATGTGCAGGGAATACGCTTTTGCGCTTCGAGTACCATGTCGACGTCGAACTTGGGGAAAATGACCTGCGTTCCGCCCAGACGGAATCCGGCGCCCAACGTCACCGACAGACCAAATGCGTGGAAGAACGGTAGGACGGCATAGAAGACTTCTGCGCCTTCGTGCAAAGCGGGAACCCAAGCCACGTCCTGTGCGGTATTCGTCCCCATCGACTGGTGAGTGATCATCACCGCTTTAGGAGTGCCGGTAGTGCCACCGGTATGCAAGAGAACGGCTACGTCATCTGGCTTAGCCGGGCATTGGCCGCGCCACGGAGATTCCTTACTCACCTTGGTATCCCAGTCCCGCGTCCACGCAGGCGGTTTTTTCGACATCTGGGACTTCTTTTTGCGTGCCGCCGCAATCGGTAAGTTGATGAGCAGGCGCGAACCAAGCGGAAGAGCTTTAGTCATATCGACAGTGAATACTGCCCGCGGCTTCACTTCTTCAACGTCGATTTGATCCAGGGAGTTTTCCCACACCACGAGAACTTCCGAACCGCTTCGTTTCAACGCTTCGGTCAATTCACTGCGTGGCGACAGCGGATTGGTTTCCACGGCAATCGCGCCCAGCGTCATAATCGCATAGAGAGCGACCACGTGCTGGGTACAGTTGGGAAGTGTTATGCCCACTCGGTCGCCTTGGCGAACACCCACCCGGTGCAGGGCGCGAGCCGCTTGCCGGATCTGCCGCACGAGTTGAGAATAGGTGGTTTGTTGGCCGAGGAAGTCAATGGCCACCCGCTCGGGGTATCTGCCTGCAACTTCAAATAAGATATCGGGAAAGGATCGCTTCTCCAGCGGAACAGTAAAGGCTACGCCAGGAGCATACTGTTCCCGGAGCTTTTCGGTGAGCGTCAAAGTGAACTCCATAAATCAGGGCAATACCGTTACTTACGATAGCGTAAGTTATGACTGTGTGTCAGCTGACGCAACACTGTTTATGTTGATTGTGCTGCTGAGCGGCTATCGGAATTCGAAAACGCCGGGCCTTTCGAGCCCGGCGTTCGACGAGGAATTAGTGAGCAGGTCGGCGAAGAACACGTAGCCGAATAGTGTCTTCCATCCCATCGATTGCGTGGATAGCCTCGACTGGCAGCTCGGAAGAAATGTCGGTGATGGCATAACCGATACTGCCGTGGGTGCCGAGAATCTGCCCGTCGATATTAGCGCCATGTTCGGCAAAGCTCTGGTTAATCAGGGCCAGCACACCGGGAGTGTTGCGGTGAACCAGAGCCACACGATAGCGAGACGCCTGGGAGGGGACAAGAGTGAGATTGGGAATATTCACGGACATATCCGTTGAAGCCGACCGAATATAATCGGAGATCTTATGGGCCACGAAATGGCCGATATCGATCTGCGCCTCCACCGTGGAACCCCCCACGTGCGGCGTTAAAATCACATTGTCCATCTTTGCCAGCGGCGAAGAAAAAGAATCTCCGGTAGCTTTCGGTTCAGCCGGGAATACGTCGACGGCGGCGCCAGCCAAATGTCCGGATTTGAGATGGCCGACAAGCGCATCAAGATCGGTCACAAAGCCGCGAGACAAGTTGATGAACAAGCTTCCCGGTTTCATCAGTGAAAACTCTCGCTCACCAAAAAATGCCTGATTCTGCGGACTGCCATCGACGTGAAGTGAGACCACGTCGGCAACTTTAAGCAGTTCGTCCAGGCTGGTCATTCGTCGCGCATTACCGAGCGCGAGACGTTCAGCAATATCATAAAAAACGACGTGCATTCCCATCGCTTCGGCTAATACCGACAGTTGGGTTCCAATATTGCCGTAACCGATGATGCCGAGCGTGCGTCCGCGCACCTCGTGAGAGCCGGAAGCAGACTTATCCCAAATCCCGCGATGAAGCATTGAATTGCGTACCGTCAGTCGTCGAGTCAGCGCGATAATCTCTGCGATGGCGAGTTCCACCACCGACCGCGTATTCGAGTAGGGCGCATTAAATACGGCGACGCCGCGACTACTTGCTGCATCCAGGTCAATTTGGTTGGTGCCAATACAAAAAGCCCCGATCGCCATCAGTTGCGGATTAGCGTCCAATACCCGCTGGGTTACGGTCGTTTTCGATCGAATACCCAAGATTTCGCATCCCTTGAGGGCGTCGATAAGTTCGCCCTCGTCGAGTGCTCCGTCGCGTCGAATAACGTCGATGCCGTTATCTGCAAAAATGTCATCTGCTTCGGCATGTGGGTTTTCCAGTAAAAGTGCACGAGTCATAAATCCATACTGTCACTTTCACAAGCAAAAGAAGAGCTAACGGCCAGAAAGTGAAACACTCCCGTTGAGATCTTGAGCACGCCGATTACCCGCGAAGTGGTGCGGGGACTTCGCCGGTTGCCACCAGATGCAGTTGATGAGTGGGGCGGGTCATCGCCACATACAGATCGCCGGGGCTGCGCGTGAGAATCCGGGTGGGATCGACGACAATAACAATGTCGAATTCGAGGCCCTTGGACTGCGTCGGCGTCATCAGTGCGATGCGATCATCGAGGGTATGCCCCGCGTCGAGTTCATCGTCCCAACGGCTGATGTCGTCTGCCGGGACAATTACGGCGATGCGGCCTTCTCCCTCCGAAGCCAGCGTGTTGACGGCCTCGACTGCCGTGCGGATAATCCGCGGAACTATCTGCGACAGCTCTGCTGGTTCGCACTGGGTGAGGGCGTAGGCATCCTCGCTATCACGGGCAGCGACAAGCGGATAGCGCGAACGGATCCCAAGGAAACGCATGAGATTCTGGGCGCGATTAAGGACGCTAGCGGGTGTTCGGTAAGACACGGTGAGGACGGCCTCTCCCGCGAAGGCACGCTTGGCGGGGCCGAGCAGATCCTCCCAAGAGGCGTCGGTAGCAGCACCTGACCGCTGCTCTAGATCCCCCGTGACGGTGAATGAACGCGACGGGCACCGGCGCATGAGAATATGCCAGGCCATCTGGCTGAGCTCCTGTGCTTCGTCAACGATGATGTGGCCATAAGCCCAGGTGCGGTCGCGTAAAGCGCGCTCCGAAAGCGATAGATCGGGGCCACCCCCGGCGGCGCGAGCTGCCAGCGTTTCGGCATCGACGAGTCCATCTCCTAGCCCCATAGATTCAATCGCGTCACCTGCCGCCGCGATTTCCCGTGCGCGTTGGGCTTCGCGTTCACGTGCAGCCGCCGATGCGGTGGGTAGCTCACCGAGCAGTTCCTCCAGTTCATCGAGTATGGGAATGTCACTGTCGGTGAGGGCGCTACCGCGTGGCCGCCACAGCAGTTCACGCTCTGCGCGGGTGAGTGAGGGGGCGCAGGCACGTAGAAACTCGGGATCCGCATAGAGTCGTTCGAGAAGTGCCAGCGCACTCATGGGTAGCCACTGGAGGTTAATCGCCCGGCGAGCCTGTTTCGAGCCGCGAATATAGTCGTAATACCAGGTCAAATCTTGTTTCAGTGAAACCTGTTCATTCATCTGTTGGGCCAGAGAATCCATCAGCTCGAGGGCGAAATTCTTCCACGCCTCATTATGGGGCTTACCGCTTCGACGAGCCCGAGTGCGCGCCTGTCGCACATCTTGCGATCGCAGTACGACACGATAGGAAGAAATCGCCAGCGGGATATCTTCCGGCACTCGCTCGAGTGAGCGCACCGCGGCTTTGGCGATGGACACCCAATCGAGTCGCCCTTTAATTTCTCGCACGGTTTCACTATCGTGCGCAGATGCGGTGACATGGGGGAGCAAATCGCCAATAGTTGTCGACACCACTCCGGTTTCCCCCAGGGAAGGTAAAACACGGTCAATATATTGCAAGAATACCCGTGACGGTCCGATCACCAGTACCCCCGAACGTTCTAACCGCGCTCGTTCGGCGTATAGCAGATAGGCGGCACGGTGGAGCGCGACGGCGGTTTTACCGGTACCGGGACCACCCTGGATGACGAGCATGCCATCTAAATCGCGTCGAATAATCTCGTCCTGCTCGGCTTGGATGGTGGACACAATATCGGACATGCGTCCGTCGCGAGCGCGCGTCAAGGCAGCCATCAGCGCGCCTTCACCTTGAAAAGATATATCCGTAGAGGAATGATCGACATCCAGTAGCTCATCTTCGATATCTGTGACTGTGCGCGAGCGGGTTTGAATATGGCGACGTCGTATAACGCCTTGCGGATATGCGCCCGTGGCCTGATAAAACGGTTGGGCCGCCGGGGCGCGCCAGTCAATGAGCACTTGTTCGCCCTCATCATCCATTAAACCGATGCGGCCGATGTACCGGCTGCCGCCAGCGCTCATGTCAATGCGGCCAAAGACGAGGCGATCGCCAACCTGTTCAAGTCGCGATGCTTCATCGCCCCAGTGGGCGGCGAAAGCGTCTCGTTCGGTGAGCGCTTGCGGTGTATTTCGCCACTGCGATGATTCCGCTGCCCGTTGATGCTCACGGTAGCGTTGACGCAATGAATCCAGGGCCGCGTAGGCAATATCGACTCGTTTTTGCTCGCGGGCTATTTCTGCGTCGCGGCGTGTTGCTCCGTCGCTATACGATTCGACGTGTGTCACGGCCTTTCCTCTCCGGGTCAACGAGTGGGATGTTCAACTAAAGCAACATACAATTATGCCGTATGTTTGCCACCGGCACCTGTTGAAAAGGCGGTGGCGCACTCTAGGGGTGGTCAAATACCTGATCGTTGCGCGCTCGAGAGCAGCTATTCCTGCGGTGCCAGAGGGCGACAATAAAGCGCGGGAATAAAAACCTAACTGCTGATGTTATTGTCAGTGGTCGAGCCTTTCAGCCTGATGTCACAGAAGGTTGCTAGGCTAGTAATAGTAAAGGGATCCGGCTCGCGAGTAGGGAAGGGGGAGCAATGGAACCGAATGAACTAATCGATATCGATAAGGACGCGCCATATCACGCACCTATTTTGCTATCGCATTTGTCAGGAGCCACCGATGCTGGACATGCCAGTGCCCTGGCAGTTGAGCAACTACTTGCTTCGCTCCCTGTCCGCCGCGTGGCCACCTTTGATACCGATATGCTCATTGACTACCGTTCACACCGGCCAACTGTCACCATCGAAAACTGGTCGGTAGTTGATGTCGATGTTCCCGAAATTGCGATTGATCTGGTGCAGGACGATTCGGGTACCCCGATCCTGGTGTTGCACGGGCCAGAACCAGATGCAAAGTGGCAACGGTTTGCGCAGGCGGTAGAAGAATTTGTTCAGGAAGCCGGCGTGGAGATTTGCGTCTCAATGATGGGAATGCCGGCGGCGGTTCCCCATACGCGCGAAACTTTGGTGCATCTGCAGTCCACTGATTCTTCTTTGGTGCAAGGGCAACCGGAAATGGGCGGGGCGATTCAGTTCAGCTCGTCGGCGAATACATTTTTGCAGCATAAACTTTCCACCGGTGGGATTGAAGGTCTTAACTTCCTTGCAGCCGTGCCGTATTATCTCGCGGAGATAGACTACCCAACGGCCTCACTGGCACTGCTTGAACGTATGTCGAGCGTACTGGATCTATCTCTGCCCACAGGCAATATGGAAGCTGGTTCGCAAGATATTCAAGCGCAGCTTGCGGCCATGGTTGCTGAAGCGTCGGATAACGGTGCGCTGGTTGGAATGCTTGAAAAGCATTTCGATGAACAGGTAAGCGATGCCGCGAAAGCCATTGGAGAATTCCCGTCGCCGGAAGATTTCCACCAAAACGCGGGAGCGCAGGCGGTTAATGCAAGTAAAGACACAGTTGATGTCGAGGCTTTAACTGACGCTATCGAACAGTTTTTGGCTAGAACAACAGGCTCTGAATCACCGCCTAAACCGGAGGATCCAGATGATACCCAGCCTAAGCCGAGGCACCGTGCCCCCCGTCCGTGGGAATTGGATTAACGCTTACTCATCGTGAATTGGTTGGGTGGTTCCCACCCAGCGTTCGACGTCCGCGCGCGGAAGGAACCGAACAGATAGTGGTAAAGATCGTAGCCGGCGTTGGCACTCGGCCCACCCTCGGTTGATATGCGGGTGACCGGCGCCGACCGCGATGAGAACGAGATTGCCGCGACGCCCTCCCGCGAGGGTCTTTCCTTCTGCCACCATCGCCACGTGAGCAAATTCGGCAAGCGCGGCGGCGACGTCCCCGCGGGCGTCAAAGCCGCGGCCGTGGCCGCAGTTGACCAGCAGGATTCCGTCGTCGGCGAGGGCGGCGTGGGCGCGTCGATAGAACTGTGCGCTGCGTAAACGCCGCGGAGTGTGCGGACCGTTGAAAACATCACGCACGATAACATCGTAGTTTCGCGCCTTGGCGCTACTGATCACGCGGTGGGCATCATCAACCCGTATACGCAGGCGCGGCGACCGCGGTAAATCAAAGAGTGCGCGGCACGCTTGTGCGATATCGCTGTTGATTTCGACAGCGACTTGGGATGAGCCGGGCCGGTGTGTTTCCCAGGCCCACGGTAAGGCGCATGCGCACCCTCCCAAATGAAGTGCGTGGACCTTACGCGGCCGGGGAATAAAGGCATCGAGCGCGCAGGTCATTTGCTGCATGTATTCAAAGTCGAGATCACCCGGATCGAGTAGGTTAATACCCGATGATTCGTAGTCGCCGAGAAAAATGGTGGCGCGTTGCTGGTCCACGCGAATAGTCATGGTGGTGTCGCCAACGGGAATCTCTAACCCGTCGCGTAGCCTCAGATCTGAGTCGCTTTGTCGGTTGCGCCGATTAGAGTGGTGGGTAGATCTATTCTTCGCCATATCTGCGACGCTAGGTCAGCACACCCCGAAGGGGCAACATTTTGGCGGTGTGTGGTGGAAAATCAACGCCTAGGGTGCGCATCTAGAAGATGTGCGCTAGAGACAACCGGGAATAATTATTGAGGAGGCGCCATGTCAAAAGCACCGCGGCTGGCGTCTGCTAAACGTGACTGGGGTAGTGATGACACCGGCTGTACCATCCTTCACGTCGATATGGATTCGTTTTACGCTTCGGTGGAGGTCATACTCAATCCTGATTTGCGCGGCAAACCGCTGATTGTGGGAGGTCGCAGTAACCGCGGGGTGGTCACCTCGGCAACCTACGAGGTGCGGGCACTGGGGGTGAGCGCCGGAATGCCGATGGCTCGGGCGCGCCGGTTGGCTCCGCACGCCCTCATCGTCCCCGGTCGGCACGAACGATATGTTGAGTTTTCGCGTCGGGTGATGGAGGTACTTGCATCGATTACGCCGGTGGTTGAAAAACTCAGTATTGATGAGGCGTTTCTCGATGTGTCGGGAGCGCTTCGACGGCTTGGTAGCCCCGTTGAGATTGGTACGTTGATCCGCCGACGGGTGCGTGAGGAAACCGGGCTGGTGGCGTCGGTGGGTATTGCGTCGGTGAAATCGGTGGCGAAAATTGCCTCTTCGCATGCTAAGCCGGATGGCTTACTCCTGATTCCGCGCGATGCAACCGTGGAGTTTTTGCACTGTCTGCCAGTTGGCGCACTGTGGGGAGTAGGAGGGCGAACCCAAGCGGTCCTTGAGCGCGCCGGTATCGATACGGTGGGGGATCTGGCCCACTACTCTTTAACGCGGCTCGACACCCTATTGGGAGTTGCTCATGCGAGGCGGCTACACGATTTAGCGTGGGGAAAGGACCCGCGGGTGGTCACAGTGCAGCGGGTGGAAAAATCGATTGGCACAGAAACCACATTTGGCGAGGATATTCTTGACCCGAACACTTTAAAATCGGTATTGCTTGAACAATCCCACGAATGCGCCAAGCGGTTACGAGACGGCAACCTGGTGGGGTGGACTATTGCTATTAAAGTGCGGGCCGCGGATTTCACCACGGTGTCGCGATCTGTCACGCTACCGGGCCCAACAGATTTAGGGCGAGATATTGCGCAGTCGGCATATGATCTATTCGATAGCTACGGGGTTCCGCGTGGAGGAGTGCGGCTGATTGGTGTGCGGGTAGAAAACCTGCAATCGCGCGATCAGGGTATTCCCGTCACGCTTGACGATGATTTAAGAAATGAGCATGCTGAACGCACCATGGACGCTGTTCATTTGAAATACGGTTTAGACGCCCTCCGACCCGCTTCGTTACTGGCTCATGATCAACCGCCTGCACAAGATGATGGTCGCCCCGAATAGGAAAATTGCCTTCGACGTTTTAAACTGGAGTTGACGGAAGGACCGTCTTATCTAACCGCGCACGAGTTAACAATCGGTAACGGGGGTGAAAACAGTGGCGTTATCAGAACAAGACCGACAGATCCTGGAGCAACTTGAGCTTCAGCTACGCGAAGATGATCCTGCTCTTGCTTCGACACTGTCCTCCCAGCAGGCGAGTAAAACATCGACGAAGAAAACCTACGCTCCCAGGCGCGTCGCATTGGGCATTAGCCTGGCCGTCGTGGGTCTGTTGATTCCGATTATCGGCATATCCGCCAGTTCTTTGTGGATAACGGTTCTGATTGGTGTTCTTGGCTTTGCTCTCATGCTGACAGGCGTGCTTTTCATAGCTATCCCCACCGTTGAGAATCCGGGAGCGGCGAAAAAGCCTACCCGTCGCTCCAGCTCCAGCTCCAGTTTTATGGAAAAACAGCAACGCAAATGGGACGAGCGTAAAAATAACCCGTAGAGCCTTGGACTGTGGTGGCGCTACTGAAGTACGCGACGGTTCTGGTTGCTGAGCCACCAGTAAACGCTGAGGCAGACTAGCTAGATCAGCTCGATAGAGGCCACCCAATAGTTGTTGGGCAATAGTTAAGGGGCGG
>JAUNVE010000001.1:0-30465 GCA_030537795.1 Actinomycetaceae bacterium | reverse complement strand
CCCATGCCCCACCCGATTTTGAGGGGTTAGGGTTCGATGACGAAACCCTTGGGTGCCACAGTAATGCCGGATTCGGTGACGGTAAGGCCTCGTTCGCGATCGCGTTCGAGATCGATACCGACTTCGGCGCCTTCTTTCACAATCACGTTCTTATCGAGGATTGCCTTCGACACCACGGCATTTCGTCCGATGCGGCATCCGTCCATGAGGACTGAATCTTCCACCTTGGCCCACGAGTGGATATAGACGCGCGGTGACAGCACCGATCGAACGACTTCACCGCCGGAGATAATGACGCCGGGGGATACCAAAGAGTCGATGGCGTGGCCTAGCCGCGAACCCGTGTCTCCATAAACGAATTTCGCCGGAGGTAGGTGTCCTGGGATCTGCGTGAGCGTGGGCCACCGCAGGTTGTATAGGTTGAAGATGGGGTGGACGGAAATGAGGTCCATATTCGCCTCATAGAAGGCGTCGAGCGTACCGACGTCACGCCAGTAGTCGGCGTCGCGCTCGGTGGAGCCGGGAACGACGTTGTCGATGAAGTCGTAGATTCCGCAACCACCGTTTTCAACGAACCACGGAACGATGTCACCGCCCATATCGTGGTTCGAGTCCTCGTTTTTCGCGTCGATTCGCAGTGCTTCGACGAGGGCGTCAGTGGTGAATACGTAGTTACCCATTGAGGCCAAGAAGGAGTTGGGATCATCCGGCAACCCTTCGGTTGTCGGCGGTTTTTCAATGAACTCTTGAATTCGTCCGTCCTTGGCTTTGATCACTCCAAATGCGGGGGACAGTTCGAGGGGCTGGCGGATACCGGCAACTGTGCATGGCAATCCCGATTTGATGTGGTGCTCAACCATCTGGGAGAAGTCCATGCGGTAAATATTGTCCGCACCGACGATGACAACGTAGTCGGGCTTTTCATCATCCACGATATTTAACGACTGGTAGATCGCGTCAGCGGATCCGAGGAACCAGTGGGGGCCGCGACGCTGCTGCGCGGGTACGGGAGCCACGTAGTTACCCAGAAGCGTGGACATGCGCCACGTCTTGGTAATGTGGCGGTCCAGCGAGTGGGATTTATACTGCGTCAGCACCACTACCCGCAAATAACCCGAGTTCGTGATGTTAGAAAGAGCGAAATCGATGAGTCGGAAGTGGCCGCCGAAAGGTACGGCGGGCTTCGCGCGATCATCAGTTAAGGGCATCAGGCGTTTGCCTTCGCCTCCGGCCAGAACAATTGCTAGAACATGTGGAGTAGTCATACCTTAAGAATAGCTGTGACGAACCTATCTCGTGTGCTCATTGGGTCGGCTAGTGTATTGGTGAGTGAACTTTTTAACCACGGGAGGTTGTTTTCATGCGCGTTGATCTGCTGACGCGAGAGTATCCACCAAATATTTACGGTGGAGCTGGTGTTCATGTGAACGAACTTGCGCGCGTCCTACGCAAACTTGTAGACGTTCGGGTCCACGCTTTCGACGGGCCACGCGAACCGGGCCAGCCCGGAGCCGACGACGGTGTCATCGGTTACGATTACCTGCCGCAGCTGGATCAGGCCAACGCCGCTTTACGGACTTTCGGCGTTGATCTCCTGATGGCACAGGGTGTCGAAGGCACCGACCTGGTGCATTCGCATACCTGGTACGCCAACTTCGGTGGTCACCTTGCCCACCTGCTTCACGAGGTTCCGCACGTTATTTCGGCCCATTCGCTCGAACCGCTGCGTCCTTGGAAAGCCGAACAGCTAGCGGGCGGATACAACCTATCGTCTTTTGCTGAAAAGACGGCGTATGAGGGCGCCCAGGGCATTATCGCCGTGTCGAATGGGATGCGCGATGACATTTTGCGTTCCTATCCGGCGATTGATCCTGACAAAGTCTACGTTGTCCATAACGGTATTGATTTAACCGATTGGACGAAACCGACAACCGACGAGCAGAAGGCTGAAGCCGCCAAGACACTGAAGAAGTTCGGTATCGATCCATCCATCCCAACGGTGGTTTTCGTTGGGCGTATAACCCGTCAAAAGGGCCTGCCTCACCTGTTGCGCGCTTTGCGTGATATTCCTAAGGACTCGCAGATTGTTCTGTGTGCCGGTGCCCCCGACACAAAGGAGATCATGCAGGAGGTCGAAGGCCTGGTAGGGGAGCTGAAAAAAGAACGCGATCACGTTCACTTCATTACTGAGATGCTTCCGCGCGATCAGCTGGTTGCGATCCTCGATGCCGCCACTGTTTTTGTCACGCCTTCGGTATATGAGCCACTCGGTATTGTAAACCTGGAAGCAATGGCGGTTGATCTGCCTGTCGTCGGTACCGCCACCGGTGGTATTCCGGATGTGATTGTGGATGGTGAAACCGGCTACTTAGTGCCGATCGACCAGATGGATGACGGTACTGGAACTCCTTTGAATCCGGAGCAGTTCCACGCTGATTTGGCTGAACGTTTGACGGCGCTACTAACTGACACCGACCTGGCCGCCCGTATGGGCAAGGCGGGACGTCAACGTGTGGAGGATAAGTTCGCGTGGTCGACGATCGGTGATAAGACGGTTGAGGTTTATCGACAAATCTTGGCGCAGAATTAGGTTTCTGAGACACAGGTAGGTAAGTGTCACACCCGCGCGATAAGATCAATGTCATGGAACACGTTGTGCAGTTACAAGATGTTGACGTTCGTCGCGCGGGAAAGGAAATCCTTTCGGCTGTGAACTGGACGGTTGATGCCGGCCAAAACTGGGTTATTCTCGGCCCTAACGGGGCGGGAAAAACAACGTTGGTTAAACTGCTTACGGGGCGTGTGTTCCCGTCCTATTCCGAAAATTCTCCGTCCTCTGCGACAGTGCTCGGATACCGCTTAGGCAGGGTAGATCTGACTGACCTGCGTACTGTGGTGGGCATGTGTTCGGCCGGGGAGGAACACTTTCTCCCGCAGCAAGAAACAGTGATCGACCTGTTGTTGTCGACACTGTATGGAAAAACAGTGCGTGGGCGTGAAGCATACGAGGATCAAGACCGTCAACGAGCTTCCGACCTACTCCATATTTTCGGCATCGGCCAACTCGCGGAACGTCGGTTTGGCACGCTGTCGGAAGGAGAGCGCCAGCGCGTGCAGATTGCGCGCGCCCTAATGGCTGATCCACAAGTGCTGATATTGGATGAACCCACCGCGGGGCTCGATATGGGGGCTCGTGAACTACTGATGATGGCACTGGAAGAAATCGCCAAGGATCGCCGCGCTCCCGCCCTGGTCCTGGTCACTCACCACGTTGAGGAAATCCCTCGTGGATTCACTCATGCGGCGGTTATGAATGCCGGGTCAATTGTGGCTGCCGGCCCCATTGAGGACATTCTCGTCGACGATGTGATTTCCTCCGGTTTCGGAATGCCGCTGGTAGTTGGTGTAGAAAACGGTCGTTGGTGGGCCCGTGCGGAATAGGATAAATCGATGAGTATTTTTTGGTGGATAGCAATAGCGATCGCACTGGGGGTTGTTGAGGTTATCTCAGTAGACCTTATTTTTCTCATGCTTGCTATAGCAGCACTGGTTGCCGGTGGCGTGTCTGCCCTGGGAGCCGGGTTTGTCGCCCAGATGGCAGCATTTGCAGTCAGCGCACTGGTGCTTCTTTTCACGGTGAGGCCGTGGGGAAAACGTGTTTTGACTAAACATACGCCGAATATTCAGACCAATGCGCAGGCTCTGCCGGGCCGTACTGCGCTAGTTACCGAATTAGTTACGCCGGCGGGTGGGCGGGTGCGCCTCGACGGTGAAATCTGGTCGGCGCGCTCGGCGAGTAATGACAGTTTTGCCGCCGGTTCCCACGTGTTTGTGGAGTCTATCGATGGTGCCACCGCCGTGGTATCGCTGTCTAATCCCACTACCAATTACGATCCGGAAAAACCGGATATAGCCGGCCAATAGCGTTCGGCACCTCACAGCTAGGATTACACGATGTTGAATTTCGTCCCTTCCGTTATCGGTTTCCTCATACTCGGGTTTGCCGTTATTACCGTTGCTCGGGCCGTCCGTATTGTTCCGCAGTCGAGAGCTCTTGTTATCGAGCGTCTGGGGAAATTTCATTCCGAGATGTTCGCCGGCCTCCACTTGATTATTCCCTTTGTCGATCGAATCGCCTCCCAGGTGGATTTGCGCGAACAGGTGACGTCCTTTCCGCCCCAACCGGTGATCACCGCGGATAACGTGGTGGTGTCGATCGACTCGGTGATCTACCATCAAGTGACTGATCCGAAAGCAGTGACTTACGAGATCGCCAACTATATCCAGGCCATTGAGCAGTTGACGGTCACAACTTTACGTAATGTGATTGGTTCGATGGATTTGGAGCAGACGCTCACCTCTCGTGATCAAATCAACGCGCAGTTACGCGGGGTGCTTGATGAAGCCACGGGTCGATGGGGAATTCGCGTCAACCGTGTCGAATTAAAAGCCATTGATCCGCCTCCAACCATCCAGCAGGCGATGGAGCAGCAGTTGCGTGCCGAGCGTGATAAGCGCGCCGCAATCCTTACCGCCGAGGGCGTGCGTCAGTCGCAGATTCTGCAGGCAGAGGGCGAAAAGCAGTCGAGCGTCCTGCGTGCCGAAGGTGTAGCGAAGGCGAAGATACTGGAAGCAGAGGCAGAAGCAAAAGCTATTCATCAGGTCTTTCATGCCATTCACGAAGGCGATGCCGATCCGAAGCTATTGGCCTACAAGTACCTGCAGATGCTGCCGCAGCTTTCCGAGGGTGAAGGTTCGAAGGTGTGGGTTGTTCCCACTGAACTTACGGCGGCTTTGAAATCAATCTCCTCCGGTTTTACCGGCGCTGAAGAATAAGTGACTATGGACGCCCAGCAGGAGCAGGTGCTGCGAGACGTTGCCGAACAGAATATCCGCTTTATTCGGCTGTGGTTTACCGATGTATCCGGAGTCCTAAAAGCGGTAGCTATTGACCCCGGTGAACTGGAATCAGCATTCGCCGAAGGCATTGGATTTGATGGCTCGTCAATCGAGGGGCTGACGCGCGTCTACGAATCGGATATGCTGTTGCGCCCGGATGCCTCTACTTTCGCGTTGTTGCCGCGTCGGTCGGGAGACGAGCCGGTGGCCCGTATGTTCTGCGATGTACTAACCCCCGACGGGCAGCCGGCACTATCCGATCCGCGAGGAGTGCTGGAGCGGACTCTCGCGCGCGCACGCGACGTAGGCTTCACCGTGATGGTGCATCCCGAGGTCGAGTTCTACCTGCTGAAGGCGACCGATGACCCACTGTCGATAGAGCCGGTCGATTCGGCCGGGTATTTTGACCACGTGGCTCGCGATGGCTCAAATGATTTTCGACGTCGAGCCGTTCGCACTCTTGAAGATATGGGAATTTCCGTGGAGTTTTCGCATCACGAGGGAGGGCCGGGGCAAAACGAAATCGATTTGCGAGCCACCGAGGCGCTGCGCGGGGCAGATAACATCATGACCCTTCGCACGGTGGTGGAAGAAATAGCGCTATCGGAAAATCAGATCGCCACCTTCATGCCCAAGCCTTTCGTTGAACATCCCGGGTCGGGAATGCATATGCACCTGTCCTTATTTGAGGGTGAATCGAATGCCTTTTTCGATGCCTCGGGCCAATATCAGCTGTCGAAAACTGGCCGGCAGTTCATCGCCGGGCTGCTGCGCCACGCGCGAGAAATCAGCGCAGTCGTCAACCAGCACGTGAACTCTTATAAACGTCTGTGGGGTGGAGGCGAAGCCCCGAGTTATGTGTGCTGGGGGCATAATAACCGCTCGGCACTGGTGCGCGTACCGCTGTATAAGCCGGATAAGGGGAAGTCCGCGCGTATCGAATATCGCGGCCTCGATTCAGCGGCAAATCCGTATCTGGCGATTGCCTGTTTGGTAGCTGCTGGATTGGCTGGCATCGAAGGGAAATACGACCTTCCCGAGGAAGCCGAGGACGACGTTTGGCAACTGACTGATTTCGAACGTAAAGCACTCGGTATTAGGGCTCTTCCACATTCGCTTAAAGATGCCATCGAAGCACTTGCCGATTCGGATTTAGTGGCCACTACGCTGGGTGAAGAGGCGTTCGATTTTGTGATTCGAGATAAGAACCAAGAGTGGCGCGAATACCGTGCCCAGGTCACTCCGTGGGAGCGACTGAAATCGATTAGGTTGATGTAGTCGTGGCGGATGACGTGATTACTACCACCGCGTCGATTCGCATAGGTTTTTCTGACTTCAGACGCACCGGCGCGCTGATACAACAACTGCTTGATAACTGTGAGCTGGATTGTCGCGCCCAGGAGGTCGTGACCTGGTTTGAGCGCTGTGCAGACCCCGACTCGGCTCTGCTTTCATTGGTTAGATTTTCGGAAGTAGATCCGACCCGCACCCGCTGCGTGCTGACGGAGCCGGCGATACGGGATTCGGTATTGGCTATTGTGGGAGCCTCCGGCGCCCTGGCGCGATATTTGCAGGCTCATCCCGAACTCATAACCTTAGACATTCCGCCGCTGCCACGACCTCGCGAAGCATGGGGCAGTGCCGCAGAACCGTGGGCGCAATCGATGCCCGAGGCTTCCAATATGATTCGGTGGATGCGCCGACGTGGCGCCCGCGATTCGGATTCGATTCGAGCAGCCTATTGGCAAGCTCTGCTATTGATTGCGGCGGAAGATATGACGTCCAGTGATCGAGTCGGCCATACCGATACCTTGACGCGCATGATGAGCGACCTGGTTGATGCTACTTTGCAACTGGCCTACGAAAACGCCCGGTCACAGGTGGATGGCGCAGAAGCTATCGACTTATCTATTATCGCAATGGGGAAAACCGGTGGGCAAGAACTCAACTATATTTCGGACGTCGATGTCATCTATGTGATGAAATCGCGCGATGATACGCTGTCGGATCTGGAAGCCGCGGCAATCGGAAGTCAAGTTGCCGCCGCCTTGGCATCGGTATGTTCGGGACCGGGTGAAGAACCTCCGCTGTGGACACTTGATGCCGGGCTGCGCCCCGAAGGCCGTGACGGCGCCATGGTAAGAACGATTGAGTCATGCGCATCGTACTATCGCCAGTGGGCAAAGAACTGGGAGTTTCAAGCGTTGATGAAAGCTCGACCCTGTGCCGGCCACATGCAACTGGGTGCGGAGTTTCTTCAACTGGTGGACCCGCTCGTGTGGCAGGCGGCAACCGCACCGGGATTCGTCGACAATGTTCGTTCGATGAGACAAACCGTGGAAAACCATATTCCGCTTAAACGCGCGAGTCGAGAAATCAAGCTGGGTCGAGGCGGTTTGCGTGATGTCGAGTTCACCGTACAGCTGCTACAGTTGGTGCACGGACGAACCGATGAGTCGCTTCGCGTACGCAATACGCTTTTGGCTATCCAACGTTTAGCTTCAGCGGGGTATATTGCCCGTTCCGATGCTGCTGACCTGGCGCAGTGCTACCGATTTTTGCGCACCATCGAACACCGCGCACAACTGATGCGTATGCGTCGCACGCACCTGCTTCCCACCCAGGCTGAACAGGTGCGCGCATTGGGACGAGCCATTGACCGCGATACCTATCCCACCGCTCAGAGCCTCGAAGAAGCCTGGTCCCACACCCGATTGCGAGTTCGTCAGCTACACGAAGCTGTTTTCTACCGCCCGCTGGTGGAGGCCACCGCGCAATTGAGTACCGACCACGTATTAATGACGGATGCGTCGGTGGCAGATAGGCTGGCGGCTTTCGGCTATCTGGATCCGGCGCGAGCGCGACGCCACGTGGAGGCGCTGACGCAGGGCACGAGTCGTCGCGCCACTATTCAACGTCATCTGTTGCCGGTGATGATTGGCTGGTTGGCTAATGGTGCCGATCCCGATATGGGGCTGCTGAATTTCCGGCTCTTATCGGAGGAGATTGGATCATCGCACTGGTATCTGGCTTTGCTCCGTGATTCGGCTGTTGCCGCCAAGCGCCTGTGCGATATTTTGCCGACTTCCACATTCACAGTCGAAGCTCTCATGCAGCAACCCGAATGTGTCAAGTGGCTTGATGATAATGCCCTTCTTGCGCCGGTAGGATTCAGTACCATTACACGCGAATGCCAGGCGCTTTTAGAACGGCACGAATACGGGGAAACAGCTTTCGAACGGATTCGCTACGTACGTAACCGGGAGGTGACCCGCTCGGCTATTGCCGATATTAGTCTCGATCTGGATCATACTCGTGCCAGTACGATGATGACGCCGGCGACCGATGCCGCCCTTATCGCGGCACTGTCGATTGCGTTGAATGCACACGTGGCCTCCGATAGCGGTTTCACCATGGCCATCATCGCGATGGGACGGTACGGCGGCGCTGAAGCGTCCTACGGGTCGGATGCTGACGTTATGTTCGTTCACGAATGCGGCGAGATGGATGAGGGCGCCGCCTATGACCTAGCAACCCGCATCGTGAAACAGGTAACCGCATTGCTCACCCGGTACGGGTCAACTCCTCCTATTGCTGTGGATACGGATTTGCGGCCGGAAGGAAAACACGGGCCGCTGTCGCGTACGCTAGCGGGATATATCGACTATTGGCATTCGTGGGCGCAGACCTGGGAAAAGCAAGCGCTGATACGGGCGCGAGCTCTCGGTGATACGCCCTTGGCACGCGCTTTCAATCAGGCGGCAGATGCGGTGCGCTATACACCCAGTTTTGACGCCGATATGTTAAAGAATATTCGTTTACTCAAAGCCCGCATGGAGAATGAGCGACTGCCGCGCGGAGTGCAGCCGACCCATCACGTTAAACTGGGGCCCGGTGGACTGTCGGATGTGGAATGGCTGGTGCAGGTGGAGCAGATGCGCCACGGTCACGCGCTTGCCGATCTGCGCACGACCTCAACTCTCGCAGCTTTAGACTCCCTTGAAAACGCCGCCATCATGTCAACAGCAGAAGCCGCCGTACTTCGAGCGGCGTGGATATCAGCGTCGCGTATTCGCGCTGCACATGTGCTGGCAACCGGGCGCACCCGCGGCATGGACGTCCTTCCACGCGATCACAAGGTAGCATCGCAGGTAGCGGCTATTCTCGGGTACTCTCCGCGCAAAGCCACGCAGGCCAGCGATGATTATCTGCGCCTGGCCCGACGTGCCCGACGTGTTTTTGAGGACCGCCTCAATATTTAATAGAAGGAGAAGATATGCGCCTCGTGCTCATCAGGCACGGTCAAACGCCCTCGAATATTGTGCGAGCATTGGATACCGCACCGCCGGGAGCCGACCTTGATGAAACCGGACGTAAACAGGCAAAGGATCTGGCGGAGCATTTCGAGCAACGTGTCGGCGCCGTTCCAACCCATCTCTTCGTCTCACCGCTGGCGCGAACGCGCCAAACAGCGGCACCTATTGAAGAACGATTCGGTTTAACTGCGGAAGTCGCCGACGGCATTCGCGAACTCATAGCGGGCGATCTTGAAATGCAGACCAGCCAGGCCGCCATCGAAACCTATCTCCATGCGACGATGGCGTGGGTGCGCGGTGAGCTTGATGTGCGCATGCCAGGTGGTGAAGATGGCTGGCAGGTGCGTGCGCGCTTCGGGTCGGTGATTTCGCAGGCCTGTTCCATAGCGCAAGAAGACAGCGGGGAAAACGCGGTGGTGGGGTTAGTAACTCACGGTGCTCTCAGTCGGGTAATGGCGGCGACTTTATCGGCTGATATTACGCCGGAAATCGTAGCCACCTATCCGATGCACAATGCCACCACGACGGTGCTCGACTGGTGCGGTGCAGACGCTCCCTGGGTGGGCGATGATAAGAACTGGAAGGCCCTGACTTGGGGTGGTGAGTCGATTGATTCCATCGATACTTCTCAGTTGAGCGATGAACCCACCGCATCGGGATTGCGAAGCAACGCAGAGGGTTAGAGCACTTTAGAGAAGAAGTCGACGGTTCGCGAATGTTGCGGATTTTCCATTACTTCAAGTGGTTTACCCTGTTCGACAATCATGCCGTCGTCCATGAAGACGAGATGATCTCCAACTTCACGCGCAAAACCGGTTTCGTGCGTAACCACTATCATCGTCATTCCGTCATTGGCCAGATCGCGCATCACCGATAATACTTCGCCGACTAGCTCCGGATCGAGAGCCGATGTCGGCTCATCAAAGAGCATGAGATCCGGTTCCATGGCCATGGCTCGCGCAATTGCAACGCGCTGTTGCTGACCGCCGGAAAGTTGCGCTGGATAGTGGTCTTGACGGTCCGCGATTCCGACTTTATCCAGTAGCATTTCGGCTTGTTCCACGGCCTGTTCTCGCGGGATGCCCTTAACCTGCACAGGTGCTTCCATCACATTTTCTAGGGCAGTCATATGCGGGAATAGGTTAAACCGCTGGAAAACCATGCCGATGCGAGCTCGCTGGGCGGCTACCTGCTTGTCGGCGAGCTCGTGCAAAATGACACGGTCGCCTTTCTTTTGTTCACGCATCCCCATCAGTTCGCCCTCCAGGTAGATGCGTCCAGCAGAAATAGTTTCTAAACCATTGATGCACCGCAGCAAGGTGGATTTCCCCGACCCTGAGGGGCCGAGGAGAACACATACTTCTCCGGGGGTAACCGTCATATCGACGCCTTTAAGCACGTGAAGTTCACCAAAGAGCTTGTGGACGCCTTCAATGGAAATCATGGGTTGTGTCATGGTGTTACATCCAAGAATGGGTCTGCTTGAACGGTTCCAGCCGACAGGACGGCCTGTTGCCGCTTGGAAAGAGTGCGCTTGGTTTGGTTTGTAGTTTTAGGGGTATCGGAGGTGAATCCGCGTCCGAAATAGCGTTCCAGATACATCTGTCCCACCATCAGGATGGAGGTAATGACCAGGTACCAGATGGCCGCATCAAGCAAGAGCGGCACCGGTGCAAACAGTTGCTGCCCCTTGTCTTTAGCTGCCCAGGTGAGTTCGAGGATGAACGGAATAGCTGCCACCAGTGAGGTAGTTTTCAGCATGGAAATAGTTTCGTTACCCAGCGGCGGAATAATGACTCGCATTGCCTGCGGAAGTACAATGCGCCGCAAGATTTTACTTCGTCCCATCCCCAGGGCGGTGGCGGCTTCCCACTGTCCTTTATCCACCGAGTTTAAACCCGAGCGGATAATCTCTGATAGGTAGGCGCCTTCGTTGAGAGATAAACCGACGATCGCCATCCAAAAAGGAGTGAAGTAGTCTGCCGTAGCAAACTGCACGAATTCGGGGCCGAATGGGATCCCCAGTGACAATCGTGGATACAGGGTGGGAAGTAGTGACCAGAAGATGAGCTGGGTGTAAATCGGTGTGCCCCGGAAAAACCAAATGTAGAACCATGCGACTGCGCGCAAAATGGGGTTGGGAGATTGCCGCATAACCGCCATGGTGATGGCCAGAATCGTACCGATTGCCATGGCGCCGACGGTGAGTATGAGGGTAAAGGCCACGCCGATCATAATGGTGCGTGAAAACAGCCATTGCCATACCACCGGCCACTGGAAATTCGGGTTGGTGATCAGGGAGTTGATCGCCATTGCTGCCAGGACAGCTACGATAGCCGCGGATGCCCAGCGCCCCGGCCGGGGGACCGGCCGGAGCTGGATTAACTCAATGTCGGACTGAGTCATTGATTACTTTCCGGGATTGATTTCGGAGGTCGACAAGGCGGCTGATTCAGCGCCGTAATCGGCGAGAATTTCTTCGAGTACGCCCTCATCCATGAGGTACTGGAGGGCGAGGTGGATGGCTTCGGTCAGTTCCATGTCGCTTTGCGCGATGGCAATGCCCTGCGGTTCAGATTCGATAACGTCGCCAACTTGTTCGAGGTCATCTTTCTTTTGCGAAATAGCATAGCCGGTGACGGTGGAGTCAGAAAGAACCGCGTCATACTGGCCGCCGATTAGTTTGGTCACCGAATCGGTGTTGAGGTCGTGCGGCATGACGGTAATGGCTTCTTTACCGTCAGCTTGGCACTGCTCGGATAGTTCATTGGCGTAGTCATGCTGGTAGGTACCGGTCTGAACGCCAATAGTGGTGCCGCAGGGGTCTTCCGGGTTGAAGTCAGAGGGATTGCCCTTCTTCACGGCATACGATGATCCAACTTCCACGTAGGAAACCATATTCACCTGTTCGAGACGTTCCGGCGTGATGGTGAATGATGAGGCGCCGATGTCGAACTTGGTGCCAAGTGACGGAATAATGGTGGGGAACTCGGCGTGCTGGGTTTCACCTTCTTCGAGGCCCATGACTTTGGCCAAAGCCTTGACGATTTCAATATCGTAACCGATCGGGGTGTGTCCGTCTTCGGCGCGGAATTCGGCCGGTGCGTAGTCAGTGGAAGCACCGTTGCGCAATACGCCTCGATCCTTAACCGACTGAGGTACCAGTGCGGCAATCTCTTCAACAGATTCCAACGAATCGATATCGAAGCCTTCAGCGACTTGGGTGTCGGAGCTGTCAGTTGATTCGGAACTGTTTGAGGTCGGTTCCGGGTCGGAACATGCCGCCAGAGACATGGTGGCGAGAGCTGCTATAGCAGCCAATGCTACGGGCTTTTTCATGATGGAATCCTCTCCATACTGTGTCGTGTCAATCCAGTATGCAATGACAATGAATGATTATGCAAATGAATGAATGGTTATGTGGTGTGATTTATTACGCACCGAGAATCGGCTACCGCACGGAGACAAAAAATGGCCCCACCCGAAGGTGGGACCAGCGAGGGCGAATCCGCGTTTAACGACCGCGCAGAGCCCGTCGAGAGATCTTCATACGGGCCGGATCTACACCTCTCGGTATAGTGGGCGCCTGTTTGGCGGCAACCGCCTGAAGTCGATTAACCACCAGCGGAACCTCATTGCTACGCAGAGTTTTAGGGAGTTTCCGCAGAGCTTTTTCCAGTTCTTCTAGACGAGTTTGTCCCTCGTCGAGTCCCACATTAATGACGTGTACGGGCACATTCGATACCACGCGGCTAGCCATTTTTCTTTCTTTATTAGCTAACTCACGCACTCGGGAAGTCGGCCCCTCGGTAATAAGGACAACGCCGGGACGACCGATCAGTCGCCACACGAGATCACGGTTGGAGTTGGTGGCGATGGGTTGTTCTTCCACTGTCCACCCGCGTTTAATTTGCGAAATCACTCCGTATACAGCTCCCATGGTGCCTTCGATTTGCCGGTACATCGCCTTCTTAACGAGGGAGGCAAGAATAAGCATCGGCACTAGCAGGGCGGTGGAAATGGTTAAGAGCACGAGGAAAACGATATGCATCTTCAACCACATGCCGAGGGCAATCATCAAAGCGGCGGCGCCAACGGTGGCAGCCAGTAGCACCCACCCGATATACGGGTATGTTCTCTTGGTGATTCGGTAGGCATCAGCGAAATTGTGATACCACCGGCGCTTAGCGGGGGCTTTTTTCTGCGATCTGTCTTCTTTAGCCATAATGAGTCCAGACTACCTGTTGAATGACGGTCTTCCTAAAACTAATCCTAAACCAACGGCGGCGACGACTACGGCGACTGCGGAGGCAAAAAGGTAGGCAGGAACATCACCGTATGACTCAGCGATGGCGCCGTTGAGGGCTGATCCGAGTGAAACTCCGACGGTGACGGATGATTGCATTGAGGTCATGGCGATAGCGATTCCGCGTTTAGGAGCCAGTATTTCGGTCAGCGAGAATGCCGTCACCATGGAAGGGCCGACAAAAAGACCGCAGGCGGTGAGCGCGATAGCGGTAAGCCACAGTGATGGCATAGCGGTGGCGAGCAGCATAATCAGCGTCATGCCGGTGCCACTGACTACCAAACGCACCGGCAGTGTAATAGTCTGCGGAATGGCGACGGTCAGGATAGCCATCACAGCTGACCCCAATCCCATGGCGGCATAGACCAGTCCCGCCGAGGTGGGGGAGCCAAGTAACTCGGATCGCATGGTTGTGGCCGCTTGGGTGGCGCCGAAGAAGGTGCCGATGGCGGCCATCACGATAACCGAGGGAATCACGGACCGCACCACCGAAAGGACACCGGGTTTATCCGTTGTTGCTGGAGCGCTGGAGGGCGCCCGAAGGCGCGGCGACCCGTAGGCGAATAGCATTCCTGCCGAGGCAATCAGACTAAAAGCCAGAACCAGTGGAGCCGATGGCTCAGCAGCTGAGGCTGCTATGCCGACGAGTGCCGGTCCCAAAACGAAAACCAATTCGTCGGCGGTGGACTCATACGACAGCGCTGCCGCTAATTCGCGTGGCATCGAGGTTTGGCTAATCCACCTGGAGCGGGTGAATGAACCAATTGGCATAGAGGTGACTCCGACGCCGACGCATACGGCATACAGAGCGATACCGGAAAATCCCCAGTAGACGGCGCCGAATAAAGCGAGCACGGCAAGCGCATTGATCGGGGTGAGGGTTTTTAACGGATAGTTCTGCCCCGAAGAGTCTGCCCATTTCCCAATCAGCGGCCCCGCAATAGCAGTTGAGAGAGCAACGGTGGCGGTGGCTAATCCGCCCTCGGCCACCGATCCTGTCGAGGCGGTGACTGAGGTCATCGTTCCTAGCGGAATCATGGCGTAGGGAGCGCGTGCGGCAAAGGCGACCACCAGGGCCTTCCAGCCGGCAATCTGGGGGAGTACCCGATAGTGCGTTAACGCACGAAAAGGAGAAGTCTGCATTGGTTTGCTTCCCGTGAGTCGTACCCATCAGGGTCTTCATCGTTCCAACCGGCCGGTGACGATGTGCCGGCACTCGCACTAGCAGGTGCGGGGTTACCCCGTGAAGAGCAGATAGGTGGCCGGCCAGTAAACTGGGCGGCTCCTTTACTGTACACCCTTGCAGGAGGCGGCTCTAGCCACTGTTATGTGATTTCGCAGACCGTATTATCCACAGGTTCGCACGGATGGTTGGCAGGTGAGTTTGTACGTGTTTTCCTTAATCTATGGAGGGTGCACGCTATCGTCTGACTGAACCGCTCGTTTTAACGGGGAGCGGTCCGCTGTGGCGGGCAGTGGATGCTGCTGGGCGGCCGCGTATTGTGCGTTTTTTGAGTGATGAGGTTCTTCGCGCACAGTCAGATCGGTTGGAAAAAATTGCTGCCATCCGGCATGACAACGTAATGCGTATTCTTGACGTAATGGCACAAGGAGGCCGCTGGGCGGTGATATGTCAAGAGGTCGAAGGCACTACCCTCGATACCCTGCTAACCCAACCGGGTGCTATCACTCCGCGTCGAGCACTGGCGATTGCGCGGGACTTGGCGCGAGGAATACAGGCTTTGCATCACGCGGCAGTGGCGCATACGGATTTGTCGCCGGCCAATGTCATTGTGGGATCAAAAGCGGTCATTATTGATCTCATTGATTCGGGTATCACCCCCTCATTTGCGGCTCCCGAACTGACGGCCGATAACGATTGTGGAGCCGAGTTATCCTTCGCGCGGCAGTGTCAATGCGATATCTGGTCGTGGGGGAAGATTGTCTTAGCGATAGGTGCGCATACGCCAGTCACCGAGCAGGCGCTGAGTGAAGATCCCCATATGAGACCGTCGATTGATGAAATTGTGCGCATCCTCGATGAGTTATTAGAAGCCCCTGGGACAGTGGGCGTAGGAGCGGGTGAGGAAGCCCCGGTTGAGTCAGTGGAAGCAGCGGTTGGGCGCCGAGAGGATATACCGCCGTGTGATGCTTCTTTACGCAAAGCATCGGTGGCCGCACTACTGCGCTGCGAAGTTGATCGGGAACGCACCCAGCATCGACGAGCACCAGCCCGCCACCGTCGCTCGGGTGCGCGTGGAGGAGGCACAATCACCGCTACCGTCGCCATCGTCGCTGCCGCGATCACCCTGGCGTTGATGTATGTAATTCATACCGATTCGGTCACTTCATCATCGGCTGATGCGGCACCGACGGCGATGGATCTCAAGCCAATATGTCCCACGCGCAGTACTGCAATGCATATCGTGCAGGATCTAACCAGACGTAGGGCGCTCGCGGTGATGGCTACCGACAAGGAAGGTCTTGCCGCCGTATACACGCCGGATTCTCCGACAAAAGCCGAGGATATGGCGCTTATTGAGGGTATGCAGGCGCAAGAAATCAGAGTTCACAATCTCTCCACGTCGATAGCCGCCGTCACAGTGGAGGAATGTGCGGAATATGTGAAATTGCGGGCCACGGTGGCGCAAGATGCCCATACCCGATGTTTAGGTGAAATATGTACTCCGGTGGAAGCGCAGCAACTCCATGAGATTATTGTGGAATTGGCGGGGCCACCGTGGCGTGTTGATACAGTAACGCGGAGGTGAGGACGTCACCTCACCCCCGCGTCACGCTACACGAGGTCAGCGAATACTATTTAAAGCCCCAGTTCGGCCTCAAACTCGCCTTCTTCTAGACGTTGTTTAACCGTCATCAGGTAGCGAGCAGCGTCGGCGCCGTCGACCAGCTGGTGGTCATAGGACAGTGCCAGGTACACCATTGAGCGGATACCAATGGTCTCATTACCATCCGCGTCTTTGACAACGACTGGGCGCTTAACGATAGTTCCCACGCCGAGGATTCCGACCTCGGGAGCGTTGAGAACTGGAGTGTCGAATAGAGCGCCGCCCGAGCCGGTATTGGTGATGGTGAAGGTCGAACCAGAGAGCTCATCTGCTCCAATCTTCGAATCGCGGGTGCGAGCGGCAAGGTCGTTAATCGCCTTGGCAATACCCGAAATGGTGAGATCGCCGGCATTCTTAATAACCGGTACCAGTAGACCGCGCGGCGTGTCTACGGCAATGCCGATGTGCTCGTAGTCAAAGTAGGTCACTTCCTTGCCATTAATCGCGGCGTTGAGCTTCGGATGCATCTTCAATGCTTCTGTCGCCGCCTTGACGAAGAAGGGAAGGAAGGTGAGCTTGGTGCCTTCACGCTCAAGGAATCCATTCTTTGCGCGTGCACGCAATTGAGCAACTTTGGTGACGTCGACTTCCACCACCGTGGTCAGCTGTGCCGACTCCTGCAGCGAGGAGTGCATACGCTTGGCGATGGTTTGACGCAAACGCGACATCTTCTGGGTGGTACCACGAAGGGTCGTATCAGCTTCAACTTGACGCGGTGCGGCAGCGGGAGCTGCCGTAGCGGCGGCCGGTTGCGCCTCAGCGGCCTTCTTGGCTTCCTCAGCCTGGCGGGCGGCTGCCAGGACATCTTCCTTACGGATGCGTCCGCCGATACCGGTGCCCTCAACGTTGGCCAGGTCTACGCCTTTATCCTTAGCTAGCTTACGCACGATGGGAGTGACGTAGGCGCCTGAAGCTGCCGCCTGAGGAGCCGGAGCCGGTTGTGGTTGCTCCTTCGGCTTTTCGGCCTGAGGTGCTGGCTTGGGTGCCTCCGCCTTGGGCTCTTCTGCCTGGGGTGCTGGCTTGGATTCTTCCTGTGCGGGGGCCGATCCGGGCTTGCCGGTGGAGATAACGGCGATGACGGTGTCAACGTCAACGGTTTCATCTTCTTCGGCCTTGATTTCAGCCAGGTAGCCAGCAACGGGGGAGGGAACCTCGGAATCGACCTTGTCGGTGGCAACCTCCAAAAGTGGCTCATCGGCTTCTACTTGGTCGCCAACTTGCTTCAGCCACGAAGTAATGGTGCCTTCGGTGACGGATTCACCCAGGGCCGGCATGCGAACCTCAACGGTTTCACCGCTATCGGATGAGCCAGAATCTTCCGCCGGCTTCTCTTCCGCAGGTGCTTCTGCCTGGGGTGCTGGCTTGGATTCTTCCTGTGCGGGGGCCGATCCGGGCTTGCCGGTGGAGATAACGGCGATGACGGTGTCAACGTCAACGGTTTCATCTTCTTCGGCCTTGATTTCAGCCAGGTAGCCAGCAACGGGGGAGGGAACCTCGGAATCGACCTTGTCGGTGGCAACCTCCAAAAGTGGCTCATCGGCTTCTACTTGGTCGCCAACTTGCTTCAGCCACGAAGTAATGGTGCCTTCGGTGACGGATTCACCCAGGGCCGGCATGCGAACCTCAACGGTTTCACCGCTATCGGATGAGCCAGAATCTTCCGCCGGCTTCTCTTCCGCAGGTGCTTCTGCCTGAGGTGCTTCGGCAGCGGGCTCGTCGGATCCAGAATCTGCTTCATCCGCATCGCCGATGAGACACAGATCGGTACCGACCTCTACAGTTTCATCCTCTTCCACGAGGATCTTGGTAATGGTGCCGGCGATAGGCGATGGGACTTCGGAATCGACCTTGTCGGTGGCGACTTCCACGATGGGTTCGTCGACCTCAACGGTGTCACCCACCTGCTTTAGCCAACTCGTCACAGTTCCCTCGGTGACGGATTCGCCGAGAGCTGGCATTTTGACAGCTTGTGCCATGATGTCTCCTTACAGATAGTGGGTGTTAGTTATGCGAGTGAAGAGGCTTACCGGCCAAAGCCAGTGCGGCTTCGCCAATCGCTTCGTTTTGGGTCGGGTGTGCATGAATTAGGTTAGCAACATCCTCCGGATACGCTTCCCAGTTAACCATGAGTTCACCTTCTCCGACCTGTTCGCCCATGCGAGCGCCGATGGCGTGGAAGCCGACGATGGGGCCATCTTCAACACTAACGAGCTTGACGAAGCCGGTGGTGTCGAGAATCTGCGATTTGCCGTTGCCCGCGAGGTTGAACTCGACGGACTTGATTTTATCCGCTCCGTACTCTTCTTTCGCTTCTTTTTCGGTCAGGCCAACGGAAGCGATTTCAGGTTCACAGAACGTTACCCGCGGAATGCCGGACTCGACAATGGGTTGCGGGGTGAGGCCGGCAATTTCTTCAGCCACGAAAATACCCTGCAGGAATCCACGGTGAGCAAGCTGCAGGCCGGGCACGATGTCACCTACTGCGTAAATATTGCCGACACCGGTATGGAGGCGTTCATTTGTCAGCACGAATCCGCGATCCATCGGGATGCCCTGCTCTTCGTAGCCGAGATTTGCGGTGGCCGGACCGCGTCCAATGGCAACCAGGAGGAGATCCGCGTCGTATGTCTTACCATCGTCAGTTTCGACGGAAACGCCCTCGTCGCTTTGGCTGACGGACTTAAACATGGTCTTCGTCTTGAAGGTGATCTTGCGCTTGCGGAAGGCGCGTTCAAGATTCTTGGAAATCGATTCGTCTTCGTTGGGAACCAGGTGCGGCAAACCCTCGATGATGGTGACATCGGTACCAAAGGATGCCCATACGGAGGCGAACTCCACACCGATGACGCCGCCACCGAGAATGACGACTTTAGAGGGAACCCAATTCATTTGGAGCGCTTGTTCAGAAGTAATAACGCGCCCTTCAATTTCGAGGCCCGGGATGGTCTTGGAGTATGAGCCTGAAGCGAGGAGAATATTCTTACCCCGGTATTCTTTGCCGTCAACGGTGACGGTATCTTTCGCGGTGAGTTTGCCCCAGCCTTCGATGTAATCGATTTTGCGGGCCTTCACCAGTCCCTGCAGTCCCTTATACAGTTTGTTGACGACCTCGTCGCGATAGTCGCTGACGCGATTCATATCAACGCCACCAAACTGGGCTTGAATGCCGAAGAACTCCGAGTTCTTCACCGATTCGGCGACTTCTGCGGCGTGCAGGTACGCCTTGGTCGGGATGCATCCTCGGTGGAGGCAGGTGCCTCCCAACTTATCTCCTTCGATGAGGGCGATCTTTAGCCCGAGTTGAGCACCACGAAGGGCAGCGGCGTAGCCACCCGAACCGGCACCAAGAATGACAATGTCATACATATCTTCACTCACGTGATTCTCCTTGTGCAGCGTTGCGAGACCTAACGGTCACACTTAGGCCCATTGTCCCACTGTTTGCCGTGAATTGCTCGTGAAAAGTTAGATTTGGGAGCAGAAACATAGTGCCGCTTCGACAGGCGTTAAAGACGGCCCATAGATAGCAAAAAGATCACCCAATCGAAGTTAAAAAATCATTGAATAACGATTGGGTGATCTATTTTCCCCTATGCCGAGGTGCGCTGGGGAGCTTTTGTGCGGGGGCAGTACCGCACAGAAACGCTAAGCGAGTGTCTCAATCCATTCGACAAGGGTCAGTAAACTCATGCCGGTGGCTCCCTTATTAGTGGCGCCCCAGGCAGCCTCCTCATTAAATGAGGGACCGGCAATATCGAGATGAGCCCACGGTTTGTCACCCACGAACTCTTGGAGAAAGACTCCAGCAACCAGCATCCCGCCCCAACGGGTCCCCTTATTGGCAATATCAGCCACCGTTGATTTAAGACTTTCGCGCAGATAGGACGGTAGCGGAGCTGGCCACATCGCTTCGCCCACTTCGTTGGCGCAGGACACGATAACATCGCGCACTTCTTCGGTTCCCATAACACCTGCTGTGCGGGCACCGAGACCAACCATTTGTGCGCCGGTTAAGGTTGCCACGTCGACGATGGCATCGGTATTGGTTTCCGCAGCCAGGGCGAGAGCATCGGCCAAAACGAGTCGGCCTTCAGCATCGGTGTTAAGCACTTCCACGCTCATTCCGTTGCGAATCATGATGACGTCGGAGGGGCGTTGGGCAGAACCGCCGGGCATATTTTCTGCCAGAGCCAAGTAAGTGGTGAGCCCAACTGGGAGTTCAAGCTGTGCGGCGGCAATCGTGGCGGCTAAAACGGTAGCGGCCCCGGTCATATCCGACTTCATGGTTTCCATCGAGTTCGATGGCTTCAGTGAAAGGCCGCCCGAATCAAAAGTAATGCCTTTTCCGACCAAACTGATCGAACGCTGCGCGTCGGTGGGGGTATAAGTCAACTTGATAAGACGCGGTGGGTGGGTTGAGCCCGCGCCTACTGCGAGAATTCCACCACAGCGTTCATCGTGGAGGCGATCCTCGTCCCACACTTCCACCGTGATGGGCAGATCGCTCACAGCTTTGTCGACGAATGCGGCAAAAGTTTGCGGGTAGAGGTCATTGGGCGCACGGTTGACCAGATTCATCACGGTGATCTGTGCGTCGGCGAGGGCGCGGATGCGCTGAATGGCTTCCTTTTCATCGATCGATTCGGGAGCCACGATAATAAGTTCTTCCAGACCTTGGGCTTCCTCTTTGCCATAAACCGTGAACTCGTAGGCGCCGATCAAGGCTCCGACTCCGGCTTGCACGACCTCATCAAAGGTTTGGTAATTTCCCGCCAGTGCGACGCGACGCGCCTTGCTTCCGCGTACCCCAATGGCCGCGTAATGGCGGTGGCGTCCGGTGCCGAACAGCTCTAATCCATCATCCAAACTAGTGCGGCGGTTGCGTGCTGTGTCGGAAATTTCGGTACCGACCAAAACGACTTTTTTGGCGCCGGTTCCACACGAGGGCAAAGTGGTGGCAGATCCTGCATCCGTCGACGGATCGAGGTCGGTGACGGCGGCTTGGATCTGCTCTGTGTTAACTGACGGGCCATTGTCGTCCACGTAGGCAACCAGCACATCGGTCGAAATTTCTACAGGAGTTGTTTGAGTCAAAGTAATGGTAGTCATGGCGCCATGGTAGCGAAAAGATGGACGGGTCTCGATTTGCGAAGCACGGAACCGCAGGTTGCGCGCTGAGGGGAGATGGCTACCGCCAGATATAGATGCCCGGCCCCGAGGGGAACCGGGGAAGATCGGTATTCGAGATACAATAGGACGGCAATCTAATAATCGGACATGAAGGAGTCCCTGAGATGAGCGCAGGCGAGACTGCGGGCGGTCGATCATCCGTCGGGTCGGCGACTGATCGACGAAAATCTGCGCACGGACTGGGACGTATCGTCATCGCCGCATTCTGGCTTTTTTCTGCCTGGGTTACCTATACGTCAGTGTCGGACTACATTCATTTTCCACAAGAACCGATAGGCCCGCGGATGGTTTCGGTTTTGGCCGCGGCAGGTTATATCGCAGCCGCCACCGCTTTGACCCACAATGGCCGCCGGATGCGAATTATTGGCTGGAGTGCAACCGGATTTGAGTTCGCGGGGGCGCTCATTACCGGATTCGTGGGAATCGGGGTAGAAGAAATCGGTGCCATCCGTAGCGTATGGGGGAATTTCGGAGCAGAATACTACTATCTTCCGCTCCTGCTTCCGATACTCGGTCTGATCTGGTTGTGGTGGTCTGATCCGCGAAGAATCGTTGAAATTTCTGAGCGCCTTGAGTTCTAGGTTTCGGATGTGTTCAGCCTGGTTGGGGCATCGAGTTTGAGTACCTGTAACGAGTGCGTGTAGCCGCTGTTTAGTTTTAGAGGCTCTGTGTAGCGATTGGTGATTTAGTGCGGCACAGCCCACCGCGGGCAAATATGCTGTTGAAGCCGGCATTAAACCCACCGAGGCCGCTTAGGTTTGCCGAACGCCGTCCTTAAATCCCTAAACTCCACCGCTAAAGCCGAGTTGGCGCCAGGCTTCGTACAGGCCGATTGATGCGGAGTTTGCCAGATTAAGCGATCGCACTGTCGGCATCATGGGAATGCGTACCAGTCCTGCCAGCCGCGTATCGTTGAGGATCTCTGGGGGTAAGCCGGTCGGTTCGGGGCCGAATAGGAGGCCGTCGCCGTCGGCATAAGTGACATCTGTATGATACGTATCGGCGTGCCCAGTAAACGCCCATACGCGGCCTGGTACGGCGGCTAACGCATCGTTAAAACTGTCGTGGGTGCATACGTGGGCGAGATCGTGGTAGTCGAGTCCGGCGCGTTTAAGTTTCGTATCATCGGTCATATCGAATAGGGGATTAACTACGTGCAGTTGCGACCCCGAGCATGCCGATAGGCGAATGGCGGCGCCGGTATTGCCGGGGATGCGGGGCTCAAAAAAGATGACGTGAAGCACCCGAATAGTGTAGACCGGGTGCCTCACGTCGCCCAAGTTTCAAACGGTGCAGGTTGGCTAGGTCTGTTGGAATTCCAGCGTCAGCGAGGCGCGCGCAAGCGTGTGGAATAGCGCTGTGAAAGAAGCCACCGTGATTGACGCATCTTCGTCGAGTTCCAATGTCTCTGTATCGAGGGCGTGCACGGTAAAGACATAGCGGTGCGGGCGGTCTCCCTTCGGCGGGGCGGCACCGTAGTAGGAGGACTCTCCGGAATCCCCGGCCAAGTGAAAGGCCGCCCCATCAAGCTCTAGATCGGAGGTGCCGGCTCCTTCGGGAAGGGAGGTTGTATCGGCTGAGATGTCGAGAATGCACCAGTGCCAAAAACCGGCGGGTGTCGGAGCATCGGGGTCGAAACACGTAATCATGAATGACCGGGTCTCTGCTGGGAAACCGCTCCAGGATAACTGGGGTGAAACCGAGCCGCCGGCAGCTGTTTGCGGCTTTTTCATTGCAGAGCCGTCATCTGCGGTTGTTGAGGTTACGGTGAAAGTTGGAACTGGAGGGAGAACGTCGTCTGGGTGAGGTGCTAGAGGTCGTTTACTGAGGTCCACGGCCTACTCCTTTGCATCAGTCGGGAACATCTCAATGCCACTGTATCGGCAATCGAGAGCATCGTGCAGGACAGATGCCAGGTTTGCTCCGATTTTTATCGCCGATTAGGGCGGTAGCGGATTCCATTTGTCAGACACTTCCCCTAAACTGTCGAACAGATGTTCGAGGTAATTTGGGGGAGAAAGCGATGAGCGTATATGAGTATTACACCCGTCGTTCCGCTCGGGGAAGCACATGCTCCGCCAGCAGTGTGTGATGACACATTCGGGAAAATTAGCACTCCGCCGGGGAAGTTAGGTGATTCGCTGGAGGAATCGGGGGAGGGGTCGGATCGTCTCGAAAGAGCACGCCGTAGCCTACTGCAAGCAGAGCGAAGCCTCGGAGTAGCCCCGGTTACGCATTTTCCAGCCAGCTCCATCCCTTCCCCTGTAGACTCAGCTACCCTATCCTCTGATTCTGTTGCGCGCGCCCATACAATCGTCGGCGCAGAACAGTCGTTGACGGGAAGGGTATGGCATTGTCTAGATGGTAATGCCGTTCTTTTTCGCGCGCTCGCATCCGTATGTGAAAAAGGTCAGTGGATTGGATTTCTCGGACTTAAGAACGCTGGATGGTGTGCGGCGAGAGAACAAGGAATTGACTTGCGGCGCAGTTTAATAGTGCCCGATCCATCCCCCTCTCCCTCTCGCGCCCTGGCGGCCATGATCGATGGTTTGGATATCGTTGTATGCGACAATATTGATATTCCAAATAGCGTATATCGGTCGATTTCAGGGCGCGTACGCGCTCGCAACTGCTTGCTTTTCACTACGCGAGTGTGGAGCGGTATCTCTCAACCGTGGCGCGATCATGCCACCTATCCACTTCAATCCCGGGCGCATCAGCATGAGGAGGCCGTATGAAACGCGTTGTCCTCGTATGGTTTGCGGACTGGGAAACCAACGCACTGGTTATTGATTGTCCGCCGGGTACTCCCGCCGTCACGGTTGAGCGGGGGAGAGTACGTGCCGCCACCAGGCGAGCCTACACGCAAGGAGTGCGGCCGGGAATGCGCATCGCTTTAGCTCGTCACCTGTGTAAAGGGCTCGTCGTCGTTGATCACGATGAAAAACGAAGCGCGCGCTCCTTTTATGCTGTACTGGATGCACTGGATGAAGTGTCCGCACACGTGTGCGCTATCGCACCGGGGATAGCATGGCTTCCCGCATCAGCAGCTCGTTGGGCTGGCGGGGAAGAAAAACTATGTGAACAGGTGATCGACGCGGTGGCCTTCAATACGGGGGCCGAGTGTTCGGTGGGTATCGGCCCGGGGCTCCTGGGCGGTTGGGTCGGGGCTTTACGCGGGGAAATCCTCACCGATATGTCTCCGGTTCGGGAGCTTCCGCTGGCGGCCACGCTTCCTCTACTTAACGATAGCGATGAGTCTGAGCGTGTAATTCAAACTCTCGCAACATTGGGTATCGAGACCGTGGGTGATCTGCTCGATTACGGGCCGACCTACATCGCCTCTCGGTTTGGAGAGGTCGGCATGGCGCTTCATCGTCTACTGACGCGTGATATTCCCTTAGAGGTCGATGCGCGTGTGGTCGATGAAGGGGTGAGTGAAACCCTCACGTTTGATACTCCTATTGTCGACGGGGATATTGTCGTGGGGTACTTCTTGAAGGCGGCAACACGGTTGATTAATCGCTTGGTAGCGCGGCAAATAACGGCTTCAATCATTCAAATCAGCGCGGTGATGAATACCCCAGATGGGCAAAGATGCCGTGAACGGCTGTGGTCTTTAACTGATTTTCCCACCCCGCGTGATTTAACTGACCGCCTGCGCTGGCAGACTCGCGGATGGATTGATGAGATTAATCGGACGGTACCGCGAGACGATCAAGTGCCATCCCAGGACACGTATGGAATGGTGTCGGTGACGTTATGTGTTGTCGAATCTCAACCGATCGATTCGGTTGCCGCGAGGCTGTGGGGGCACCGTAGTGAGGAGGATATGCGCGCGACACAGGTGGCTTTTCGGCTGCAGGCATTGCTCGGCATTGACTACGTTCAACAGGCTCGTATTGTCGACGGGTTTGATCCGCTAAGCCGCACTGTTTTCAATACCTGGGGGACATCGCCACACACGTTGCCGTGGGAGCAGTGGCGCTTACCGGTGCATTGGCATGATGATGCCCGCTACGGCAGAGAGCATCGATGGGAGGGGAAACTGGGTGGCGAATCGCCCGCCACGGTCTTTGATCGCCATATCCCAGTCGTTATGCGCGACGAAGATGGCCGTAATGTGCGTGTAACGGCGGAAGGCACCGTAAGTGGAACGATTACAACAATCGTCGTACAAGAAGAAAATGAAGTGCTGCACTCCGTCGGTATAGGCGCGGGAAGTGTGCTAACCACGGTTGATGTGCGGGGCCCGTGGCCGGTTCTTGGACACTGGTGGGACACTGCCAGCAATGCGCGGGGGGCGCGCGCGTGGATTAATGCTGAGGTTGAGGTGTCGAAACCGGTGTCACTATTAGTGATGTGGAGTAAACAGTCTTGGCGGTTAGTGGCAATGTGGCATTAAAACCTCTCTTTCACTCAGGAGGTATCTTTTCAGCGAGTAAATTTATCCTTCTGAGGTACTCTGGTGACGGCGCAGCACGCGCTCACGAAGCCAGGAAGAATGTAACCCGCAAGCTGGCTGAGCACCGATATGTAGAGATCACGGAAGGACAATAGTGGCGAAACTTTACTTCCGCTACGGGGCAATGAACTCGGGTAAGTCAACAGCCCTATTGCAGGCGGCCTACAACTATGAAGAACGTGGCCAACGCGTTGTCCTCGCTAAACCTACTATTGATACCAAGGGTGATCGACAGATTATTTCCCGGCTGGGAGTGACGCGAAAAGTCGACATGCTTGTACAGGCGGATGATGCTTTTAGAGATATGTTCTTACGCATAGCTTCCGGTGACGACCCGCATTCTCTCGTGCCCCATGTGGAAACTCAGCCGGTTGCCGCCCTTCTCATCGACGAAGCCCAGTTTTTTACACCCGCACAAATCGATGACATGTTCCGCGTAGCTATTCTCGACAATGTTCCCGTGCTCGCTTACGGTATCCGCACCGATTTCCAAACCGTTGCTTTTCCCGGAGCGCGCCGATTGCTCGAAATAGCACATTCCATCGAAGAACTGAAAACTATTTGCCGCTGTGGCCGCAAGGCCGTATTTAACGGTCGTAAAGTGAACGATCAATTCACTTTCGATGGAGCGCAGGTGGCTATCGACGGAGTCGATGTCACCTATGAATCGCTGTGTGGTGCATGCTATCTTCACGAGTCGCAAGGAGCCCTCGAACCGAGACTATGAGCCCTGCGAGCACTTTTGAACACACCCTCGCCACCATGACGGATCAGGACATTATGGCGCTTGTTGGTCCCGCCACTTACGGTCAGGGTCGCGCCGCCTATGAACGCGGCGACGTTGTGTCTGTGGCTTTCAATAATGCCCGCACACAGATTGTCAGTCGCGTCAAGGGCGCAGGTATGACCTATACGTGCTGGATTGACCAGACCGGTACCCGCATCCGCGACCTCAATCTCACCTGCGCGTGTCGCACGGGAACTTACTGTAAACACGCCACCGCAGCGCTGTGGCAGGCACGAGCGCAGGTCGTGCCTCAGGAGCCGACGTGGAAGAGTTTACTGCTTCCATTTTTGGAGGAGGAGGCGGACGGCACTGCTCTGGCACTTGTTCTGGACGCGTCAACCCGCGACGTTCTACTTTCGCCGCGCCGCGCGGGAAACGGGGACCGGTGGGTCAGTCACCGCGCCTCGTGGAAAGATCTGACCACAACCCGGTGGGAGTCTGTTACGGAGGGCGTCAGAGCCGACCACCTGGCCTTGATCCGATCGATCTGGAACCAGTCGCGCCGTGCACTGACGTGGCACAGTCCGAATTCGGTGCCGTTGGCCTCACTGGGTGGTCAGGGCTTTGATCTGCTGATGCGTGCACGTGATATGGGGATAACGCTTCTGCTTGAACCGGGGCTGAAGCCATTGACGTTAAACCGTGCCTCGCACGAGTTTCGATTTTCTTATCAAGCCCATGACGACGGTGTTGACCTATCAATAATGCTCACCGACGGGTGCAACGAATACACGCGTTACGCACTCATTGATACGACGCCGCCACTGGCGCTGATTGGGACATCTCTTGTCACGGTCTGCGCGTCGCAGTCCGCACTCGAGGTCGCGGCAACTCATCGACGCATCGATATTCCCGCATCTGACCTCACTGATTTTCATCTGAACTATGCGCCGCGCTTATCACGCTATGTCGACGTTGAGGAGACGCCTTTAGACGGGCCTTTTCTGGTCGGGCAGGTGCGCACAGTAGGTGACGAACTTGACGTCACCTGGTTGATTAGCTACCGCTCTGAGACATCACAAACACGTCAGTCTGTGCGCGAGGCTTTGCGGCGCTGGCCTGGAAACCGCCACGCTATTGATAGCTTGTTGCGCCGTGTCAGCACTTATTTTGCTCCCCTTTTGCCCGGCGTGCATAGCGGGGGAGTTGATCGGTTAAAGGCTGATGAAGTGCCGCAGTTTCTTTCACTTATGGCTGGTGCACAAGCAGAAATCCACAATCTTGAATGGGACTGCGATGCTCCCAGCGCCAACGCGTCGATCACCAGCGAACCCGTGGTAATCGAAGTCGAAGCGCTCGACGTTGACGACCCCGATTGGTTTGAGCTCAATATTCGCGTGCGAGTCGGACAGGTGGAAATTCCACTGAAAGACGTGTTCGTTGCCGTTGCTCACGGACGCGAATGGATCCGCTTGGGGGACGGTAGCTGGGTGAAAATCGACTCTCAGCAGTACCGGCAACTGCTAGCGATTCTCCAGGATCAGTCGGTGACGATAGACGAAGATGCGCCGGTGCGTTTACCGGGACGGCGAGTAGGAGTACTCAACCAACTTGATGATCTCGGGGTTCAACTGAGCGGCGGTAGTCGCTGGGTTGAACGCTACCGGAACTTTATTGCCGAGCAGCCGAGTATTGACCTCCCGGTGCCGCGCGGGGTGCATTTGCGCGACTATCAAAAAGCCGGTGTCGCGTGGTTGTTGCAGGTGACGGCGCAGGGATTTGGTGCCATTCTCGCCGATGACATGGGGCTGGGGAAAACGCTGCAAATCCTCGCTCTCATTGCCACAAAAAAAGCTTCCGGAGAACTCAACCGCGGGGTGCTGGTGTGTGCGCCCACATCGGTTGTCTCCACCTGGGTTGAAGAAGCCGCCCGGTTTTACCCCGATCTGTCGGTGGCGCTCATTGATTCGACCTCGAAGAAACGGCGGGAGAGTATTGCTGAGACCTGCGCCGCTCACGACATGATTGTGACGTCGTGGACGCTTTTGCGCCTCGATGCCGACGAATACGCCGAACAGGTCTTTGATGGTGTTGTTTTCGACGAAGCGCAGGCGATGAAGAATCCGGCGACGCGGCACAATCAGGTGGCTCGTTCACTGCGGAGGGCGTGGGCGGTGGCGGCGACTGGAACCCCGATTGAAAATACGGTGACGGATTTGTGGTCCATCATGAATGTGGTGAATCCGGGGCTTCTGCCGGGGCTTAAACGCTTCAATCACCAGTATCGGCGTCCGATAGAAACCGACGGGGACCATTCGGCGTTGGAGAGACTGCATGCGCTCACCGAACCGTTTATGCGCCGACGCACCAAGGAGGTCGTCGCGCGCGAACTTCCGGATAAAATCGAGCAGACGATCTCTGTTGAGCTTGAACCTGCGCATCGGCGCGCGTATGAGCGCTACCTCAATGATCAGCGTGCGCGGATGCTCAACCTGCTTGAAAATCCGCGGGAAAATGCGACTTCTATTGTGGCGGCACTGACGAAGCTGCGTATGCTCGCACTCGACCCCGCTCTTGTCGATTCCGACTGGCCGGATGAGCATTCGGCAAAAACTCAGCTACTCGTCGACCACCTGGTGTCGTTGACGGGGCGAGGCCACCGCGCGCTTGTTTTCTCCCAGTTCACGAGCTACCTCAAACGGGTTGCGCAAGCGGTGGATGATGCCGGTATATCTTTCACCTATCTGGATGGCACGACCCGCAACCGAGAGCACGTGATCTCGCGCTTTAGGCGCGGGGATGCTTCCGTGTTCCTCATTTCCCTCAAGGCGGGAGGAACGGGCCTGACATTAACGGAGGCCGATTACGTCTATGTGATGGACCCGTGGTGGAATCCCGCGGTTGAAAATCAAGCGGTTGACCGGGCCCATCGCATTGGGCAGACCCACACCGTCAACGTGTATCGGCTGTGTGCGGCACATACGGTTGAGCACAAGGTCATGGCACTGCAAGAACATAAACGTTCAATTGTTGATCGAGTAATGACTCGCACGACCCAGCTCAGCACCGAGGAGCTGACGCAGCTTCTCACCTGAGCGGCATATATCGGCGCGCAGGCACGGGGCCGGGTGCGGTGGCGTGGGCGTGGCGCACGGTTTTCTGGGGCGTGTGAAGGGCGTATGAGTTGTGGTGGTGTGGTATTATTTTTGTAATATCGCTGTATTTCAATGGTGAAATAGCTCGAGTAAAGGAATTCTCATGAACACGTCTCGTTCATTTCCACGTTTATTAGCTGCGACGACAACTTTTGCGCTTGCTTTTCTCGCCCTTCCGATGGGCCCGTCATTTTCTGATGACGCGCTGGAGCAAGCGTCCTTAGATGAGCCGGTAGCTGTTGAATCCGGTGATGATATCGGTGCAGACGCTGCGGTAGTTGAACCAGTCGCAGCGGAGTCTGCTGTCATACCAGATGAATCTGCGGCAGATTCCGACGATGCCGTAACCCCAGTCGAAGCGGACGCCGGTGCCGGTGATGCGGAAAATGCGCTGGGGGGTGAGAGTGTAGAAGAGCCGGTTATTGAGCCGGCGGGCGAGGACTCTGCTCCTGCGGTGCGTACCGGTCACGCCATGCGAAACGCATCCCCGAATCTGTCTGTTAGCTGGGATAAGGAGAATTCTCCGTGCACCATCGGTTTCGAAGTAACTGGAATAAA
>JAUNVE010000025.1 GCA_030537795.1 Actinomycetaceae bacterium | reverse complement strand
CGGTAGCTTCAGCGGCAAGCGCAGGCGAGGCGTACATGAAATCAATACGCATTCCCTCGTTCCGTGGGAAGCGCAGTTTTTGATAATCCCAATAGGTGTAGTTTGTGACTCGATCGCGTGTCAGTTCGATCATTCCAATGTCTGCAAAATGATTAAACGCGTCTCGTTCGGGTTGAGATACGTGAGTATCGCCCTCGAATACGCTGATATCCCACACGTCTTCATCCAGCGGAGCAACGTTCCAATCGCCTATCAGCGCTAGTTTCGCGGCCTTACCGGCAATGACATCCGCACTATAGGTCGCCAACTTGTCAAGGAAGTTGAGCTTGTATCGGTAGTGCGGGTGGTCGAGGGCGCGCCCGTGGGGAACGTATAGGCTCCACACTTCGACACCGGCGCAGGTGGCGCCCAGAGCACGTGCCTCCACGCCCTTATCTTCGAAGCCGGGTTGCTCAGGGAATGTGTCGTGGACGTTATCGAGACCCACGCGCGAGGCGATTGCCACTCCGTTCCACTGGTTGAATCCGGTCATTGCGACCTCGTATCCGGCCTGTTCAAAACGTTCGAAAGGAAACTGGTCGGGCTTGCACTTGAGCTCCTGCATTGCCAGCACATCCGTATCGGATCGCTCAAGAAAAGCGATCACTCGGTCAATGCGCGCCCGAATCGAATTCACATTCCACGTCGTCAATCTCATACGGTTCAGCCTACAAGATTCACGTCTGCTCGGGCGGCACAGGTTGCCCAAACTGCGTAGTCTAAAGAGCGTGGGTACAGCATTAGTAACCGGTGCGAGCGCCGGACTTGGAGAAGAATACTGTTGGCAACTAGCCGAGGCAGGCCATGACGTTGTGCTGGTGGCTCGGCGTGAAGATAAGCTCACCGCACTCGCGCATGATCTTGAGCAAATCGGTGGAGTGAATGCCGAGGTGCTGGTTTCCGACCTCGGCATTCAACAGGGCCGCGACGCTGTAGCGCAACGGCTTCGCGATGAGAAAAAGCCCATCGGCCTGCTGGTGAATAACGCGGGATTTGGTCGAGGGCGTCCCTTCCTCGATGGTGATTTTTCGGAAGAACTTTATGGCCTTGACGTGATGGTACGAGCCGTTATGGAACTATCGCACGCGGCGGGAACGGCGATGGTTGGGCGCGGACGCGGAGCGATTTTGAATGTGTCATCAGTAGCATCCGATACGGGTATGGGCACGTATTCAGCTCATAAGGCGTGGGTTAAAGCATTTTCGGAAGGCTTGGCTGAAGAACTTCGTGGTACCGGCGTCACAGTGACTGCCGTTATGCCGGGTATGGTCAACACCGGCTTCCACGATCGAACCGCCGTTGATGTCTCACAAATTGCCCCGGTGTCGTGGATTACCGCCGAACAAGTTGTGACTGAATCACTTGCGGCCGTTCGTCGCGGCCAGGTTCTAGTCACCCCTTCCGTGCGCTATAAACTGACGTCTACGGTCGTGAAATACGCTCCGCGGTGGGCGGTGCGTGCCGTTACTCGGCGCATTCCCCATATGTAGATGCGACGTTGGCGAAGTCCGATCTCGGCATCTTTACCTATTGGCGCCCGTGTAAACACCCACGCTGCACGCATCGAGTAACCATCAGAGAGCGCCTATGCGCAACAGAGTGCCTACGGCGTGACAGCTGCGATACTTCAGACAATCCAGCGTTGTGATCATTGGCTAGCAAATGCGAGCCGAGTTGGACAAACACCATGTCAGAGAATGCGAACACGATGGCCGCAATAGTGCCGCCGAGTAGGCCGCTGAGATCGCACCCTACGAAGTACTGCATGATCTTCTGGCCGGAGGTGAATCCAGCTCTGACCGTCAATCCGACAAATGCGAACGTAGCGGTGGTTGCTTGGCGTTTGCTGGAATTTTTCCGTGTCGATGGGCAGTTCGGGGTATACGTTACCGATGCGCGGCGCATATATCGACGTGATGTGGCCCGCCTCGCAGGGACTTGTCATGAGCAACGGTACGAGGACGACATAATCTCGGTAGAATTGGTGGTATGACTGAAGATCCGCGTAAAGCGCGCCTTGCCCAGCTTGTCCAAGAACTCGCCGTCGTACACGAAAAAGTGGTCCTTGCCTCCGGCAGGGAATCTGACTTTTATGTCGATATGCGGAGGGCGACTCTCCACCACGAGGCAGCACCTCTGATTGGACATGTCATGCTCGACATGCTGGAAGACAATGGTTTTGCTCCCGACGACTTTGACGCGGTGGGGGGATTAACTATGGGAGCGGACCCGGTTGCGACAGCTATCCTCCACGCCGCCGCATCGCGGGGACTTGCTGTTGACGCCTGTGTTGTTCGCAAAGAAGCTAAAGGTCACGGTATGCGTCGCCAGGTTGAAGGACCGGATGTCGCTGGTAAACGCCTAATCGTTCTGGAAGATACCTCTACCACCGGTGGGTCGCCGCTGCAGGCCGCGAAGACATTGGAGGAAGCGGGTGCGCAGATTCTGGCAGTGGCAGTAGTCGTTGATCGTGATACGGGTGCAAAAGAGAAGATTGAAGAAGCCGGATATCGCTATCTCAATGCACTGTGTCTGAGCGATATTGGTTTGGCATAAGGGACGCAACTCATGAAGGCACTTGTACTCTCTCAATACAATCAGTTCACTTATACCGATGTTGAGACTCCTCAACCGGGACCAGGGGAAGTACTTATTCGTGTACGCGCGTGTGCGGTATGCGGGTCCGACGTACACGGTATGGATGGGTCGACAGGCCGGCGGATCCCACCGGTCATCATGGGACATGAAGCATCCGGTGAGGTCGTCAAATGCGGTGAGGACGTGACGAGTCTAAAGGTAGGGGATCGCGTTACTTTCGATTCCACCGTCTACTGCAATGATTGCGGCAACTGTGCGCAGGGCAATGTTAATCTCTGTGCTAACCGACAGGTGCTCGGTGTTTCGTGCGACGAGTATCGTCGCGATGGAGCGCTCGCGGAGTATCTCGTTGTTCCCGCCTATATTTGCTACCAGCTTCCACCGCAGGTGACGTACATTCAGGCTGCCATGGTTGAGCCGCTCGCTATTGCCTACCATGCGGTGAGGCAAGCGCAGATCAAACCCGGCATGAGCGCACTGATTGTCGGTATGGGTACCATCGGTTTACTGACTTTGCAGGTGGTTCAAGCACTGGGTGTGCGCACAATAATTGCTGTTGATATTGACCCGGTGCAGTTGGATATTGCGCGTCAAAATGGAGCCACCCACGTGGTTAATGCCAATGATAAGGACGCCATGGAGCAGATTCTCGCGCATACTCCCGATGGTCTTGGCACCGATCTGGCATTCGACGCAACGGGCATCGAATCGACTGTCAACCTGTGTGTTCGTGCGGTGGCGTTGAACGGTCAAGTGGTGCTGGTGGGTAACCTCGCTCCGGAGGTAACGATCCCGCTACAAGTGGTTGTTACACGTCAGTTGAAACTGTACGGCAGTTGTGCCTCGGCGGGAGAATATGACGAATGCTTGCGTCTGATTGCGGAAGGTCGAGTTGATGTGGACGCTCTGATTTCTGCGGTTGTTCCGTTGGCGGAGGGCGATGCGTGGATCAAGCGCGTTTACAATCGCGAGGACGGACTAACCAAAATCGTATTCGACATTGATGGTTCCGGTGAGTAGGAAACACGCCGGGACGCTTAAGCCTCTTAGCATTTGAGAGATCCGCGCACGATTTCATAATAAGAAACGTAGGTCGATATGACGGGTAAAAAAGTAAAAACAGCAATTGTCGGTTGCGGTAAGGTCGGTCATTTTCACGCCGAATGTTTTCGGGCGTTACCGGGGAGCGAATTTGTGGGGGCGGTAGGCACCCGCCCCGGTCGAGGCGCCGAATTTGGTGCTCAGTATGGCGTACCGGGGTTTGATTCCATCGAGGAACTCGTGGATCGAACCGGTGCGGAAGCCATCAGCATCTGTACGCCGCATCCCAATCACGCGACATACGCGGTGGAGGCCGCTGAGCTTGGTCTGCATATCGCAGTGGAAAAGCCGTTGGCTTCTTCGCTTGAGGATTGCGATGCGATTATCGATGCTGCCCATCGTACCGGCGTGGTGGGGACGACGATTTGTCAACGACGCTTCTATCGTCCGGCTATGCGCATCAAGAAAGCAATAGACGAGGGGAAGCTTGGCCAGCCGATTCTTGGAACGGTGAATATGCTGGGCTGGCGCGACATGGCGTACTACAACTCCGACCCGTGGCGCGGCACGTGGGAGGGCGAAGGCGGGGGCGTCTTGGTCAATCAGGCTCCGCACCAGCTCGATTTGCTCCTGTGGTACATGGGGGAGGTTGAAGAAGTTGTGGGGCTGTGGGATACCTTGAATCACCCGCAACTCGAGGTTGATGATACGGCGATGGCGATGATTCGATTCCGGAGCGGCGCCGTCGGCAATATTGTCGTGTCGAATTCGCAAAATCCGGCCCTATTTGGCAATGTGCGCGTGCACGGATCTAATGGTGCAAGTGCCGGTGTGCAAACTGACGGTGGGCAGATGTTTATTGCCGGAATGTCCGATATTGCGGAGCCGCCAGTTAATGATCTGTGGACTGTTGCCGGTGAAGAAGACCAGCTTGAGAAGTTCCGGGCAGAAGATGCTGATTTTTTTAACTCTGTTGACGCGACATCGTATTTTCACGGCGAGCAACTGGCTGATTTCCTTTCGGCTATTACCAACGGGCACGCCCCGCTTATTTCCCTTGAAGACGGAAAACGCACGGTCGAACTGTTTACGGCGATTTACCGTTCGCAGCGCGACCGTGCGTGGTTGAAGTTTCCGCTTACGTAGAGTTCGCCCGACGCGAGTCTGGGAAGTAGCGTGAGATCCCGCTATCCCTTGACAGCGCCCGCGGTGAGACCCGAGACGACGTATTTTTGGGCAAATAGCGCGATAATCATAATCGGTAGCGTCACCACCGAGGCGGCGGCCATGAGACCGCCCCAATCGATGGCGGCGTAGCCGATAAAGTCGAAGATCGCAACGGGCAGGGTCTTTGTGTTTGCATCTGATAGGACGAGAGCAAACATGAAGTTGTTCCAGCTAAAAATAAACGACAGGATCGATGCGGTGGCAATGCCGGGCACGCTCATTGGAAGCGTAATTCGTAGCATTGCCCCTATGGGGGTAAGACCATCGACTTCTGCGGCTTCCTCTAGTTCGATGGGCGTGCCGTCGAAGAATCCCATCATGATGTAGAGGATGAGCGGTAGCGACACAAACATGTGGGACAAGATGAGTACACCGTATCCACCAACCATTTTGAGGTTGGAGAACAGGTAGTACCAGGGAACGAGCAACGATACACCGGGAATAATACGCGCCATGAGGACGACGACAGCTTGTCGTTTCATGACGAATCGGCTCATTGAGTATGCGGCTGGGACCCCCAGCACCAGTGAGATGCCGGTGGAGGTAGCCGCAATAATGAAGCTATTCCACATAAACTGCCCGAAGTTAGCTTGTCCGAATACTTTTCGGTAGTTTTCGAGGGTTGGTTCGAAGGCAAAGATTTTAGAGGCGTCGTAGATGTCTACGCTGGTTTTGAGCGAGGCCATAACCATCCACAGGATGGGGCCGAGCATAAGGAACAGCAGTAGAGCGATGAGTAAGACGCGAATAATTTTATACGTGGTCGAGACTCGCATTACGCCTCCTGTTTACGGATCGTGAGAAGCATCATGGCAACGATGATGAGGGCAAAGAAAATGATCAGTACGGTTGATGCAACACCGTATTCGTTGTAATCGAAGCTCAAGCCGTAGGCATACACGTTGAGTGTTTCGACTTCGTTGAATGAGCCGCCCCCGCGTCCTTTGGTGGCATAGAGCAGGTCGAAGGTTTTGAGAGCATCGATTCCGCGGAGGAGGACGGCCACGGTAATGGTTGGTGCCATAAGTGGGAGTGTGACGTGGCGGAACCGCTGCCACGCATTGGCGCCGTCGATTGATGCTGCTTCGTCGATTTCTTCGGGAAGAGTTGTCAGCCCGGCGAGCAGTATCAGCGTGACCATCGGTGTCCACTGCCATACGTCGATGAGCATGGTGGTGGCGAGAGCAGAGGATTCGCCAGCGAGCCAGGGATAGGGACCGAGTCCGATTTTGCCCAGCAGATAGTTAGCAGGACCGATATTAGGGTCAAAAATGAGTCGCCACATCATGCCCACGGCGACGGGGGTTGCCACGAGGGGGAGGAGGATAGCTACGCGAACGAGTCCCTGCCCCTTGAATGTGCGACGCAGAAGTAGCGCGATTGCCATCCCCAGAACCATTTGGGCGATAATAACTCCACCGGTGAAAACGAGCGTGCGATATACCGATGGCCAGAACCTGTCGGTGTCTGTTAGCACGCTGGCATAGTTCTCAAACCAGATAAAACTTTTGTCTGCACTCACTGATCCGCGCGCGTTCGTGAGTGAAAGGTATAGAGTCCACGTCAGTGGGAATACGATCATTGCGATCGTAAAAATCATGGCTGGCGCGGCAAAAATCCATTTGCGGTGGCGATTCGCCCAGACGGAAAACTTACTTTGATGCTGGATCTCGCTGGGAGAGTGTCCCGCTATATCTTGGAGCAGGATAGATTCTGATTGAACAGTCGTTGCCATCGTTGAAGAGCCTCCGACAGCCCGGAGGTTGCGTGTACTTTTCAGCGCACGCAACCCCGGGCTGCAATGTGAGTGATTAGTAGATGCTACCGAGCGTCATCTTCGAGGAACTTGTTGTACTGTTCCTGAGCAGTTTGTAAGGATTCGGCTAAATCCTTCCCTGTGATGACGTCGACAATGGGCTGACCCACGATTTCACGTGCGCGAGCAACCTGGATCACGAGCGGACGGTCATTACCGATACCGTTCTTACCGTTTTCTTGGGCTGCAGCGACAATATCTTCGGGGTAGTCCTTCGTTGCGTCGGGATTATCCCATACGGAGGTGCGGGCACTTGGCACACCGGACTGCTGATTCTTCAGAGTCTGATCCTTGCTAGTTGCCCATTCGATGAATTTCCAGGCGTCGTCGACGTTCTTCGATCCAGCGTTGATTGCCAGCCCCCAGGAGGGGACGTTGTACGGCTTGGAGCCAGCTGGCCCAGCCGGGAAGGGAGCGAATCCAACGACATCGGAGACCTGTGATTTTTCAGGATCTGTGGCGTTCTTGTAGAGCGAGTCTGCCTCGGTGTAGAAAGCTGCCTGTCCCTGCGTGAATACGGCCATTGCTTCGGGCCAACTCATGTCGGTGGAGACATTGGCGGGGCCGTATTCGCGGATGAGACGTCCGTAGTAATCGTAAGCTTCTTGAGCCTCGGGGGTGTCGAGAGTTGCTTGACCGTCAGCATCCCAATCGCCACCGAAGCTGTAAAGGAAACTCGAGAACTGTGTGACAGCGGCGCTTCTTCCGGTGCGTGCTACGAAGCCAGCAACATCGGGATTATCAGCATTGATCTTTGCGGCCATTTCTTCCAGTTCATCCAGTGTGGCTGGAGGAGCAGAGTAGCCGGCTTCCTCAAGTAAATCGGTACGGTAGTAGAGCACTTCCGATTCGGTAATGAGCGGTACTCCCATGACCTTATCTTCATAGGTGGTTGTTGCCACCGGACCCGCCTGGAAGTCAGCCCAGTCCCATTCGGCGTTTTGTTCTACGAGTTCTGTGAGATCAGCGAGCCAACCATTTTTAGCGAAGAGCTTACCTTCTTGCAGGGGGCGGTACATCATAACGTCAATATCTTCTGAACTTGCGTTCAGCTTGACGTTGTATTGATCGGATAGTTGATCTTCACCCAATTGAGTGAGTTCAACTTTAAGACCGGTTTCTTCTTCAAATTCCGGGAGGTCGGCTTTAATGTTATCGGTCCACACGTGGTTAGCGAGAGTCACACGTAGGACGTCGCCTCCACCGGAATCGCCTTCATCGCTACCTCCGCAGGCCGCAAGTGTTACGGCGAGAGAGGATGCGAGAAGAAAACTGAGCGTTTTTGCAGCTTTCACGAATTTGAACTCCTTCGTTCGGTTAATTCCGTTAACTCATTGTTGAGTTAGCTTGGTCATGCAATTCAGTCGCATAACCAAAACGACCACGCGTGAATAAATCTGACGTATATCGTGTAAGTAGCGTAGCTGTTTACCTGCCATTGGGTTAGTGGATACGTATGATAGTTACCAAATCTTGATCTTTGGGAGATCCCATGTTGTCAGCTCAGACGCCGCAAGTTCCGTCGGGAGGTGCGCTACAACGCGCCATCGTTGAGCATCTGGGGCGGCGTATCGTACTGGGGGAGTTACCGCCGGGAACCCTGCTGAATATGGATGATTTAACTGTCGAACTCGGAGTCTCACGGTCCGTAATTCGCGAGGCCGTCAGTGTACTGGCATCACTTGGATTGGTCCGATCACGCAAGCGAAAAGGGACGACGGTTCGTGATGTTTCTCATTGGCGTGCGTTATCTCCGGATATTATTTCGTGGCGACTCGATGACCCCAACCAACGGGATGATCAGTTTCGCTCACTTATCGAGTTTCGAGTTGCGGTCGAGCCGAAAGCAGCAAACTTGGCAGCCCAAAGAGCGAGTGAGTATGCCGGTGATCAGCTGATTGAACTAGCGCTACAGATGCAGTCTGCCGGCGTCAAAGGACCAACGGATCTGTTTCTCACACTCGATACCCGTTTTCACAACACCATTTTGTTACTGTCTGAAAATGCTCTTTTCGCCAGTATGGGGATTATCGTTTCCGAAACTCTTGCCGGACGTCACCGATTGGGACTCATGCCCCCCGAGCGCCCCAATATCGATGCGATGCAGTGGCATATAGATCTCGCGCGTGCAATCCGTGAGGGAAGAAGCCTCGATGCACAAACGGTTGCATTCGATATTGTCAAACAGTCCGAACAAGAACTGTACGAAGTGGCATCGCGTAAACCTGAACCTTGTGTTGAAGCCTAAAACTTTTAACGCCCTCATCACCGAAATGCCATGAGACAGTCGCAGATGAGGGCGCAAAAGTAATCGAACTGGTGTCGGTGGGGTGGCGGCTAATATCCGGGTACTAGTGTGTACACAACTGGTTTAACCGGAGTTTTTAGTCATATGCGCGCGCATGTTCAATATGCTTTTGAACGACGGGGACGATGTCAGCAATCGAGTCGTATACCCGGTAGGGCCGATACGGATATTTGTCGATATCGCCCTTCTTCGTCGATCCACTCAGAACGAGGAATGTGCGCAAGCCAGCTTCGATTCCCGACTGCACATCAGTATCGAGGCGGTCACCGACAAGGCCGGTAGTTTCCGAGTGCACGTCAATCCTATTGAGACCGGCGCGTAGCATAATCGAGTTGGGTTTACCCACGAAGTACGGTTTCTTCCCGGTAGCGCGTTCAATCATTGCGGCGACGGCTCCGGTGGCAGGAAGCGTCCCGTCTTCGGATGGGCCTGTGGTGTCGGGGTTAGTAGCAATAAACTTAGCGCCGTTTTCAATGAGACGAATAGCATGGGTGATTGCCACAAAATCGTAGGTGCGGGTCTCGCCGAGAACGACGTATTCGGGATCCGTTTCTGTCATCACATATCCCGCTTCGTGCAACGCGGTTGTCAGACCGGCCTCGCCAATAACAAAGGCGGATGATTCGGGGGATTGCTGCGATAAGAATGCGGCGGTTGCAAGGGCAGAAGTCCAAATATGATCTTCAGGAACTTTAAGCCCGGAGTTTTCCAGCCGCGCTGACAGATCTCGGGCGGTATAAATCGAGTTATTTGTCAGTACCAGGAACGGCATCTCGAGGTCATGTAACATATCGAGAAAATCTTGTGCCCCGGGGATAGCATGGTGTTCTCGCACCAGCACCCCGTCCATATCGGTGAGCCAGGAAGTGATTGGGGGAAGCTGATCGAGGGAGTAAATCTGTTTGTCGCTCATATATGTCCTTTTCTTGATGTCTATGAAAAGCGTAGCGACTTTTTATGCCGTGATAAAACTAGCCGGCGATACAAGGCAACAGACGGAAACTGAATACTTTGTGGCTATTTCACGCGACTTGTTACATTGTCCGCAAATACGTGAACAGCTTCACTTATTGCTTTTTGCTAGTCGAAAATACGTTACGTGAAAACAGTAGAATCCTTCCTCTGGTCGCAGCTACTCAAGTAGGGAAGAACTGTATCTTGACGGATTAGAAAGATCCTGCCCAGGTAAGGTTGGTTTTATGACTGAAACCCGTGATGAAGTTGCTGGATCTGAACCTGGGCGCGGTGTTCCGCCGTGGCCAGGAGGGCGTGATGCGTGGCCAGAAGGAGACCACTGGGATCACGAATTGCTTGCGAACGGAGATGCCCGCAATGTTGAGGATCGATTTCGCTACTGGAAAATGAGCGCTATAGTGGCCGACCTTGATCGCCGCGGAGATTGGCTAGAGGTAGCGGTAGAGAATCTGGGGCATGATTTCAATATTGGCTCCATCGTCCGGACAGCCAATGCGATGGGTGTGCGCAGGGTCCATATTGTGGGGCGGCGACGGTGGAATCGACGCGGCGCAATGGTTACGGACCGCTATCTGAGCGTGGAGCATCACCCCACCGTCGGCGATTTCACACATCACGTCCAGTCGCGCGGCCTCCACATAATCGGGGTCGATAATATCGACGGCTCGGTGCCATTGGAGGGCACGACCTTACCTCGGCGCACCGTGCTGGTGATGGGAGAAGAATCAACCGGATTGAGCCCAGATATGGTTCGGGCTTGCGAAAAAGTCGTTCACATTACTCAGTACGGCTCGACGCGATCGATTAATGTTGGTCACGCGGCCGCCATCGCCATGTGGTCGTGGGTGCTGACATATCCACCGCAGGGCGATGAAACCGCCTAATTCGTTGCAGGCGATGGGCCACTAAAGTGCACTGGCGTGCAAGGCGAGAGCCCGTTCGTTCACGAGGGACTTAGTCCCCTCAGAAAACTACTGTCCAATGTGGGACAATCGAAGAGTCAAGAATGTCTAGTTCAAGGAGGCAATTCAGTGCCTATCGCAACCCCAGAGGTCTACAACGAGATGCTCGATCGCGCGAAGGAAGGGAAGTTTGCCTACCCGGCGATCAACGTTACTTCCTCGCAAACGCTGACCGCAGCGATCCGCGGCTTCGCAGAAGCTGAATCTGATGGCATTATTCAGGTGTCCGTTGGCGGCGCCGAATACTGGTCGGGTTCGACAGTGAAAGACCGCGTAGCTGGAACTCTCGCTATGGCCGCCTATGCCCGTGAGATCGCAAAGAACTACGATGTCACCGTTGCGCTTCACACCGACCACTGCTCGAAAGATAACCTCGATTCGTGGATTATTCCGGTCATGGAACTTGAGGTTGAAGAAGTGAAGGCTGGACGCCTGCCGTTCTACCAGTCGCATATGTGGGACGGCTCGGCCGTACCGTTGGAAGAAAATCTCGAAATCGCTCAGAAAATGTTGGATCTAGCGCAGAAGTCGCGCACAATCCTCGAGGTTGAAATTGGTGTCGTTGGTGGCGAAGAAGACGGTGTGAGCCACGAGATTAATGAGAAGCTTTACACCACTACCGAAGACGGTATTAAGACTGTTGAGGCTCTTGGGCTCGGAGAAAAGGGTCGTTACCTGACGGCATTGACCTTCGGTAACGTCCACGGCGTGTACAAGCCCGGTGCAGTTAAATTGCGCCCCGAAATTCTTGGCACCATCCAGGAAGAAGTTGGCGCGAAGTTTAATGCGGGCGACCGTCCTTTCGATCTCGTGATGCACGGTGGCTCCGGATCTTCCGCCGAGGAAATTGCTACCGCAGTGCGTAACGGCGTTATTAAGATGAACGTTGATACCGACACGCAGTACGCGTTTACTCGACCGGTCGTTGAGTGGATGTTCCGCAAGTACGACGAAGTGCTCAAGATCGATGGCGAAGTTGGCAACAAGAAGGCTTATGACCCGCGTTCGTGGGGCAAGGAAGCTGAAGCCGGAATGGCAGCCCGGGTTGTCGAAGCGTGTGAGCGTCTAGGCTCCGTAGGAACCAAGATTAAGTAACACTGAGTTCTCGATGAAGTGTTGCCCCCACCACCAGGTGCGGGGCAACACTTTTTAATGGAGGTTGCTTATGCTCGAGGTCGCGATTGCCATCATTATTGGGATCGGCGTTGGAGTTATCGTTGGTGTGCTCGGAGCCGGCGGTGGAATTTTAGCTGTTCCAGCTCTCGCGTATTTACTACACCAGTCCCCGCACGCTGCGGCAACGGGCTCTCTCGTCATTGTCCTGGCAACGGCAGCGGTAGCCCTGCCCGGGAAGATCAAACGCGGTCAGATTCGATTTCGAGAAGGGGTCTTTTTCGGCTCTATCTGTGTAGTGGGATCATTCATCGGTGCGCGGCTTTCCGCCTACGTTCACGGTCACGTCCTCATGGCTCTGTTCGCCGCCATGCTCGCGATAATGTGTATAGTCATGTTCCGCGAAGGACTCAAACAACGCGGTGGCGACGAGCAAATAATCGAACAGCGGCACTCTAAGGGATTTGCAGTCATTGCCATCGCTGCGCTGTCAACCGGGTTTCTCACGGGATTCTTTGGCGTAGGCGGAGGATTCATGGTTGTTCCCGTACTGACGCTCGTACTCGCATTTTCCATGCGTGAGGCCACCGGAACATCGCTCCTTATTATGATAATGGCGGCCGCAACCGGCCTGGTGTCGCGCTATGGTCAGACAATCGACATTGATTGGCCGATCGTTTTTGGCTTTATGTTCGGCTCAATGGGCGGAGGTCTCCTCGGCGGTCCGCTCTCGAATAAGGCAAAAACCCATCAGCTCACTCTAATTTTTGCTGTGCTTTTGGCCGTTGTCGCAGTCAGCACCGGAGCAACAGTTGCTTACCAGGTGTTATACGGATCGTAAATGGGCCTGCGATCCGAGCGGTTTTTTCCGACAATTCATGGTGAGATGGAAGTAGCAACTAAGGAGGCCACTATGGTGGAAATTGTGCAGCAGTGGGATCGCGTTGAAGGCATTATTATTGCTGAGCATCTCGACCCTAAAACCGTCGCGGAGTTTATTAACACTACCGGTGTGATAGCGGCGATGGACTGGTATGAGCGCACTCCGCATCTGATTGGGTTAACGCTGGTATCACAGGAGCGTCGCCTGGCCACTGTCAACGATGTGAACGAAATTGTTGCTTCGACTGAGTTTGAAGATTTTGCATTGGACGTGGCTACCGAATTTAACGCTGAAGTGATGATCGGCGATGTGAGTGCTGATGCTTTACCTGAAGATGCCGACCTGGAAGCTGAAATCGATAGTGCAACAGATAAGACAACTGTCGTTGAGCTTACGCAAACTCCCGCATCCTCTATTCCACTTCTTGCCGCGCTTGAGGACATTGATATAGCTTCGGTGCAGTTGGACGGAGACTGGCGCGCCCTCGTGTATGAGATGGAGGGCGAGGAATCGCCTGTTCTGGTGGGGGATTATCCCATGGTGCTATTGGCTCGTAATGGCGAGGAGTTTAAAGCTCTTCTTGCGGTAGACGATGATCCAGAGTCGATGACGATGTTCAATTGGGGAATGTCGACGCGTACGCTGTGCGGGGGGCATGCCAATGACGATGTGTCGCGATTGGCGGAAGAACTCGTCGGCGCACGCACAGATCTGCGAGAAATTGCGCAAGCGTTTCCGAACGCCGATGCGTCAGCGGCTGAAAATACCGCCCAGTTGGAAGGCGTCAACGCTGTGGATGCGTTCGTGCGAGCACTGGGGATCCCATCGTCGATTGCGGATGTTCTGCTTGGACGAATCGCGATTGAGGATGTTCCCGGTGTCGAATTCAATGATGCTCGCGGAATCGCCAATGCTATCGGACGTAGCGTAGACAAGATGCTGACCGAGCCCGAAAGTACCGGGTCGAAACTGTGGGAAACCTATCATAAGGTCGCCGTGGAACGCCCGTGGATTGTGCGTCTGGCTGCATCGGTAGAAGCATCCGTGGGGGCCACACTTATTGTGAACGCATTTCGTCGTCGCAATCGTCGTTCGGTTTGGACGGTGGCGGGTGGAATCTTTGGAACCATGATGATCGTTGATTCGATCGCGGAGGTTTCGCTCGCGAAGTATCTTGGTCTACGAGCTGAGCGGCACGCTCAGAGATATTCCGATGTGCATGGATAATCTGATGCCATCAACCAATTTCGGCCTGTAGAGGCCGCACCGGTGGTGTCAGCTTGTGCGCGGTTGGGGGATAACCCGATGTGCGACTGCGGGATCCATGATGTCTCGCGGCGAGGCTCCAGCACGCAAAAGTCTCCCCATGCCGATGATGGCCGGTTTCGCGTGGGTAAAGAAATGGTAGTAGCCCTCGCATAGGTAGTTGAGAGCAGAACCGCCATCGGCATCGGTGAGGAAACGATCTTTGGGACAGCCTCCCCAGCAGTACTTCAGTACTGGGCACCGCTGACAGTTGGATGGAAGATCGGTGTATTTAGAATCACCGAAATCGCGTTGGAAGGGGGAGTTCAGCATGTCGCTGAAGGCTATTCCATCGGTAATATTTCCGAGGACGTAGCCGGGCTCGACGTAATGATCGCAGGAGTATACGTCGCCGTTATGTTCGATTGCTAATGCATTTCCGCAGGTCGGTGAATGTACGCACACCGCGTGTTGTCCCATGAGATTTCCGAGCATTGTGTCGAAGTGTTGGACGAATACGCGGCCGATATCGGTACGGATCCAGCGGTCGAAGATTTCGGTAAGGAACCGACCGAAACCCTCGGGTGTCACGGAGCGTGAAGTCACCGATTGCCCATGCTGGCGGTAAAGCAGGCTGCGCTTGCGGTCGGTACTCCAGCCCTGCTCGGCAATCGCGAGATGTTCCGCAGGTACGCGCTCAACAATCGGAATAAATTGGAGAAACCGCGCGCCCAGTTCCCGCGTAAAGAAGTCATATACGTCAGCTCCCCGATGCTCGTTCGCAGCGTGCACCGTACACAGGATATTGGTATCGACGTCATGTTGGCGTAGTAACTTCCACCCGCGGATGACCTGTTTAAATGTTCCGCGACCAGCTTTATTGACTCGAAATGCGTCGTGAACGTCTTCCGGACCATCGATGGACAGCCCCACGAGGAATTTCTCTTCCTTAAAAAATTCACACCACTCATCGGTCAGCAGAGTCCCGTTTGTCTGAATCGCGTGCGAGACCTGCTGCGTATCGCGTCTATACTTCTTTGCAAGCCGCACAGCTTGGCGAAAGAAATCGATACCTCTGAGTGTTGGTTCGCCACCTTGCCAAATGAATGTAACCGGACCGTCTGGTTGGGCATCGAGATACGACCGCACGTATGTTTCCAGGGTAGCCGGACTCATCATTTGAGAGCCGTGATCGTACAGTAGCTCTTTGGACAGGAAGAAGCAGTACGTGCAGTCGAGATTGCACGCAGCGCCCGTGGGTTTTGTGACAACAGTGAACGGCAAACGCTTCACGCTGGCATCATCTCATGTTTCGCTTCAGGAGGCCGCTTCTGCGCTGGCTTACCAAATAGTCCGTCCAAAGGAGGATAAATCCTCCGCCTGAGATGAAGCGAACTTGACCTCGGGCAGACTGGCCAGCGTTAGCGGCGGGCGTATAAATTCAGCAGGCGTGCAACTTCATCGCGTACTTGATCGCGTCCGGGCCCGACGTATTTACGCGGGTCAACAACTGTCTCGTCCCCATTGAGGATGTCGCGAACCACGCCAGTGAATCCGACGTTTAGGTGCGTTGACACGTTGATTTTGGTCATTCCTGCTTCAATAGCCGCCACCATTCCGTCATCGGGGACACCCGAAGAGCCGTGAAGTACCAGGGGTACGGGAACTGCGTCGCGAATGTCGCGGATGAGGTCGGTGTCAAGTACGGCGCCGCGAGTGGTCATTGCGTGTGAAGATCCGACGGCTACGGCCAGTAGATCAACTCCGGTATCAGTTACGAATTGTGCGGCGTCTTGCGGGTCGGTGCGAGCGGAGGGATCGTGGACGCCGTTCTTACCTCCCACCTCTCCCAGTTCGGCCTCAACCGCTACATTTGCAGCGTGACAGAATTCCACTACTCGGGCGGTGGTTTCACGGTTTTCGTCGTCCGGTAGGTGCGACCCGTCGTACATGACGGAGTTGAAACCGAGATCAACCGCGGCGCGACACAGATCGACATCTTCCGCGTGGTCAAGATGGACGGCGACAGGTACCGTCGCTTCTTCCGCTAGGGATAGGAGAGCCTTCCCCAGCGGAGCCAAGCGGCCTCCATGATAGGCAATGGCGTTTTGTGAAAGCTGCAAAATAACCGGGCGATTAACACTTTCAGCAGCCTGCACCTGGGCGTAAGCGAACTCGAGGAGGACGACATTGAAGGCGCCCAATCCCACTGATTCGGCGGCTGCTTCGGCCGCCATCTGTCGAATATCTACGAGTGGCATGAGTTTTCCTCCACGGAGATTTGGGATTTCATTTCTTCGTATAGTGGATAGTTGATTTCTCCGGCTACCGGGCAGGCAACAGCTGCGCCCGATAGTGCGACCGCGCCGGGTAGCCCATTGCTCAGGTCGGCGGCAGTGAGGGCGGGTTCGGGGTCGGTTTGTGCGATGTAAGCACACCAGGCGGCCACCGACGCATCTCCAGCGCCGGTGGGGTTTCCCTCCACAAAGCGTTGCGGGCGAGCACGGTATGAGCCGTCGGTTCCATGTATGCTCATGCCGTCAGCGCCTTCGGAGACAATGACGGCTCCGACTCCGCGGTCAAGGAGGGCGCGGGCTCCATCGCAGATCGAATCGTATCCGGTGGTTTCTTTCAGTTCTAGGTCATTGGGTTTGACTAGATCTGCTCCCGCATCGCAGGCTTGCGTGAGTACGCCTGCAGTGGCATCGACGAGGATGCGGGCTCCCGCGTCATGGACAGCTTCCACGATGCGACTCATCCACCGGGGGTCGGAATCACCGGCAAATGAGCCACAGCAGGCGAGGATATCTCCCGGAGTGAGCGAGTGACGCAAGATGCCGATGAGAGCGGACCAATCTTGCTCACTCGGGGTTTCGCCAGCTTCGTTGAGCACGGTGGCCCGCGAGTCTCGGTCTACCACCGCGATGCTCATTCGCGTTTCCACTTCGGTGCGTACGAATTGCTGCGCTATGAGTTCGGAATATTCAAGTTCATTGAGGAGGCGGCCAAGACGCTGGCCGTTGGAACCACCGAGAAATCCGGTGGCGATTGAGGCCGTGCCGATTTGAGCTAGCACGCGGGAAACGTTGAGACCTTTGCCGCCTGGCCGTACCGCGTAGTCTGTGATGCGGTGGGGGACTCCCAGTGTCAGCTCGGGGAGGCGGTATGTAAAGTCAAGCGCTGGATTTGGGGTGAGTGTCCAGACGTTACCCATGAGTATTCTCCTCGTATGTGTCAGCGGTAAAGGCGAGTAAAGCGCATCCTTGAGCCTGGGCCCAAGAGCCGAGCTGGGCGGTTTCAACCGGCGGCGTTGGAACCATGCCGAGTGCGTTCGTCAGCTCATCTGTGAGGTGAGTGATGAGGGCGTCACCGCGGTTAGCCATACCGCCGCCGATCACGATAGGAACGGGGCCTATAACGGCTACGACCGGGGCCAGCGCGGTGGCTAGGCTACGCAGGGCGGAGTCGATAATCTGGCGAGCCTTCGGATGGGCGTCATCGTAGAGGGAAAAAACATCTGCGGCGCCAGCCTCGCTTCCCACCAGTCCGGCTTCTTGCGCGTGGCGGGCAATGGCAGAAGCACTGCAGATCCGTTCGAGTGGGACGGCAGTACGAGTATCGACACCGGCGGGGATCATTCCCAGTTCCCCGACCCAGCCCCCCGTTGTCACCGGTTCGTGATTGAGTACCAGTACTGTGGATAAACCGGTTCCGATGGCGATAAAGAGGAAGTTCGCATGCCCGACGCCCCAGTGGGATTCGGCGTGAGCTCCGGTGCGCACATCGTGCCCAAAGGCCACGGGACGAGCTATGCGAGCCGATAGTAGGTCTTGGGCCCGAAAATTCTTCCAACCAAGATTGGCGGAAAACTCGGCGATCCCTTGCTTCTCATTGACGATGCCGGGTACCGCGAACCCGACAGTTTTGACCACGTCGGTTTCAGTAAGCGTATAGGTGTGGTGTTTTAGGCCTCCGGCGCGCAGGCGTTCGCAAAACGTATCAACAATTCCCGCTGCCGCGTCAATAACCGCTTCGGGGGTGGCGGGTGTCGCAACTGTTTGAGTGTCGACGATCTCGCCGCGTTCACTGACCACGGCAGCTTTCATTGTTGTGCCGCCCGTATCGATGCCGATGGCGTAACGCACGGTGGTGGGCTCCTTACTCGTCGTCTTCGAGAATAACGGAGCGAGTGAGGTTACGGGGCGTATCAGGATTCAGACCTTTGGCCTCGGCGCGAGCCACCGCCAAACGTTGCGCGATGACGAGATGAGCCATGGGGTCCAGATCAGATTCAACGAATTCGGCACCGGTTGCTTCTGTTTGTGCCTTGAGGCCGGAGGGTGCATCGCCAAACATCCAAGTCAGGCGTCCTGCTTCGGCAATAGAGATGGGGCCGTGGCGGTATTCCATAGCCGGATACGTTTCAGTCCAGGATTGGCTGGCCTCGCGGAGCTTAAGACCGGCCTCATTGGCTAGCCCAATCGTCCACCCGGTACCGAGGAAAGTGATCTGGGTGGCGTCGATCCACCGCTGTGGAAGCTCAGCCTTCAGTGCCTTCTTGGCATCCTCTACAACCGGTGCAATGTCGTTGCCAAGATTGGCGCGGAAGAATGCGAGAGCGGAGGTGGCGAAGCGCGTCTGGACGACGGATTCTTCATCGGCGAAATCAAGAACTACTTCGCGGTCGGCAAACTCGGTTGCTGGTCCCGGTGCGACTGCGGTGACGAGAACAGCTGGTTTACCCGCTTTATGCAGGTGTTTCATAATCTCGATAATTTCAGAGGTGGTACCCGAGCGAGATAGACACACGACACGATCGTAGTCGCGGTCAAGAGGGAACTCAGTGGCGGTAAATGCGTCGGAAGCGCCTTTGCCCATCACTTCGCGCATACGTGTATAGGACTGAGCAATAAACCACGATGTGCCACATCCGATGACGGCCAGCGTCTGCCCGTCGGCCACCAGGGGGCCAGTTTTGGCAGAAAGATCAGCTGCCCGCGCCCACATATCTGGTTGGGTTGAGATTTCTTGCGAAGTGATGCTCATATTCATTCCTTCTGACGAGATTGCTTACTCTATACGTATGCGTAATAGCTCGACACCGCGATAAAAGCGATGCAGAACACTCAGTATGTGATTGAAAGTGATTGTAGTATTATTGTAACAATCAAAAACAATCATGTGAAGTGGCTTCGGTGGTGATTTTTTGCAATGCACACCCCATTCCGCACAAAGTCTGATTAAATTTGCGCCCAAGACCATCCCTAGTATGGAGGCGAAGCATGAACCGGCAGGAGCGACTCGCTACGCTCGTTGAACTTGTCGTCGATCGCGGATCGATTCGCGTGGAGGACGTGGTTGCAGAGCTTGATGTATCAGCAGCTACGGTGCGACGGGATCTCGATGCGTTGGCAGAACAACAACTCATTACGCGCACGCGAGGGGGTGCGAGCGCAAACACCACGACTGGCGAATTGCCGTTGCGCTACCGCGCGGTAACCCGCCCGCGACAAAAAGCTAATATCGCCTCTGCCGCCGCTCAGCTCGTTACTCCCGGTGAAGTTATTGGTTTCAATGGAGGAACCACCACCACTTTGGCGGCCTATGAGATCGGGGTGCGGGTAAGCGCGGAGGATACGTTTCAAGACGACGGCATCACACTGGTGACTAATGCCATCAATATCGCCAATGATCTGATTGTGAGGCCACGCATCCGAGTGGTTGTTACCGGTGGGGTTGTCCGTCAGCGTTCCTATGAACTCATCGGGCCGTTATCTTCGCTCGTCTTGCCGAGTATTTCTGTCGATACTTTATTTCTCGGTATTAACGGTCTCGATTTGGCTACTGGAATATACGCTAACCATGACGGAGAAGCGGAAGTGAATGCTGCTCTCGTTGGTGCCGCTGAACGCGTTATCGTGCTGGCGGATTCGTCGAAGCTTGGTCATACCGCTTTCGCGCGTATTGCTCCGCTATCGGCCGTCGCGGCAGTGATCACCGATCGCGACGTCAATCCTGCCCATGTGCGCGCCCTGACGGCACAGGGAATCGAAGTTATTCAAACTGGAGATCAACCGTTTAAGGAGCCTTCATGAATACAACGGGTCGCGTCACCCTCCCCATCGAGGTGGGGATCGACGATGAAGTCCGAGAAATGATGCATAAACTCGGTGCTGACGCCGTGCGCAACTCGGATGGAACCCATCTGCCTGACCTCGTTCACGAACTGGCTGCGAAAGTGTATTCGACCTACTTTCCCGCCCGTGGCGATCAAGAATGGGCGGTGGACAACCCTGACACCACACCGCATATTTTCCTCCAGTCCAATCGCACACCCGCAACCGGTGGTCCGTTGACCATCAATGTGATGGACGGATATCTTCGCGAGCAGGTTGAACCGCAGACGGAGGTCGACCTCAGCCGGTACTGGCAGGTGATTGACCGTACAACCGGAGAAACGGTGGCCTCCGAGGCGTGGCGACTCGACGGTACAGAGTTAGTAATTATTGATGAACCCGTGCTCGGGCACGTCTATACCGTCAACTTCCTGGCAAAACAGATCTGGGATTCAACCCAGATGTATAACTACATTACGAATAACTGGGATGAAGATCCCACCCGTGTAAAAGAAAGACCCTACGATAACCGTTTGCCGCAGGTGTGGGATCGGGTGCAATCCGAACTCGATCGCTGGTTGGCCGATCATCCAGAAGTTGACGTCGTTCGCTTCACTACCTTCTTCTATCATTTTACGCTCGTATTCAATGAGCATCGGAAAGAAAAATATGTCGACTGGTTCGGCTACTCCATGTCCGTTTCCGTTGCGGCTATGGAAGAGTTCGCCCGGGTTTACGGCTATCGCCTCACGCCGGAAGATTTCGTCGACGAAGGCTACTACAATTGTGCTTTCCGCGTGCCCAGCGACAGATTTCGCGATTGGATGGACTTCATCGGTGACTTCGTTACCTCGCGCGTACGTGCGCTGACAGACGCCGTTCATGCCAGCGGAAAAGAAGCCATGATGTTTCTCGGCGATAACTGGATCGGCACCGAACCCTACGGACCTCGGTTTGCCGAAACGGGACTTGACGCGGTTGTCGGATCAGTCGGAAATGCCGCTACCTGTCGCATGATTGCCGATATCGATGTCCCCTATACCGAAGGGCGTTTCCTCCCCTATTTTTTCCCCGATGTATTTAATCCCGAGGGAGACCCCATCGCCGAGGCGAATGAATCGTGGCGGATGGCGCGTCGCGCGATCGTCCGCTCTCCGCTTGATCGCATCGGCTACGGCGGATATCTTTCTCTTGCCCTCAAGTTCCCAGATTTCGTCGACCGGATCGGCGAAATCTGTCAGGAGTTCCGCGATATTTATGATGCGGCTGAAGGGAAGTCGCCTCGTTCTGCCTCTGTGCGGGTAGGCATCATCAACGCCTGGGGTACCATCCGCTCGTGGCAAACTCATATGGTCGCACATGCTCTCCCATACGAACAGACAGAGGCGTATGTGGGTGTCATAGAAGCCCTGGCGGGCCTACCTTTCGATATTTCTTTCTTGTCCTTCGAGGACGTTCTCAACGGTGCACTTGAGAATATCGATGTCGTGATTAATGTTGGAGAAGCCGGTACTGCCTATTCCGGAGGGCGCTACTGGGCAGACCCTCAGTTGCAGGCCGCGGTACGGGCTTTTGTTGCTCGTGGCGGAGGCATTATCGGTATTGGTGAACCGTGTGCCTATTCGGCTAACGGTGCGTTCAATCAATTATCTGACGTATTTGGGATAGATAGGGAACAGTCGTGGTCGCTATCAACCGGTCGGTATCCGCGCGTGATTGATGAGCATTTCATTACCGATGGGGAGGGCGAAGCTCCGCTCAGTCTCGATGCTCGCGGAGGAGCGCGCTACTGGGTGCCCGTTGTCGAGTCGGTGGATATTCTCGCTGTAAACGGCACCAGTGTGGAAGCGGCCGTACACAGTTACTGTGACGGCAGAGCCGTGTATCTATCGGGATTGCCCTATAACCAAATAAATGCACGAATTCTCACCAAGGCTATTTTTTGGGCTGCTCAGGCGGAAGATGAATATCTCTCGACGGCGCATAGTGTCGATCCGCGAGTTGACGTGGCGACGTATGACAGTGGGAGACAATTGGTTTACAACTCATCGTGTGAACGAGTAAACGCAAAAATTGTGAAAAATGGCGAAATCTCTGAGGTTTTCACGTTAAATCCGTATGAATCGACGTGGATTGACTGAAACCCCTGCCTTACGCTCATAAACGCGCAGTAATTGTTACAGGATCGTTATAGCGATCCCTACCTTTGGACTAGTTCTTAGCAAAACTGTGCGATATGGTCGAGAAGTAATCAGAATTAATCATTCTGTTGCTCGAAGGAGAGGTATCACACTATGGCACGATCACAGGGCCTGAAACGAAGCGCAGCACTTTTGGCTGCGATGAGCCTGGCCGCAATGGGGCTTACAGCCTGTTCGGGAGACGACGGCGCATCCAGCGATTCGGGTGCATCAAGTGACGGTGAGAAGGTCACTATTCAGTACATGCACCGTCTTCCCGACGGTGACGGAATGGTCCTTGTCGACGAGATCGTTGAACGCTGGAATGCTGAAAATCCAGACATTCAGGTAGAGGCAACGAAGTTCGACGGAGAAGCACATGAGATGATCAAAAAGCTTGAAAATGACATCTCGGCTCAGACCGCTCCGTGTCTGGCGCAGCTTGGCTACGGCGAAGTTCCGGAAATGTATGCCAAGGGTCTCGTTGAAGATGTCACCGCAGAAGCTGAAAAATACAAGGATAACTTCTCGGGTGCATTTGGCCAGATGGTTGTCGGCGGTGTTGCTGTTGGATTACCGCAGGATACCGGACCACTGGTTTACTTCTATGACCAGGCTGAGTTCGACGCTCTCGGACTTTCTGTCCCCACCACAATGGATGAGCTGAAAGCCACCGCTAAGGAAGCTGCCGCCCAAGGTAAGTACATTTTGGACTTTGAGCCGGATGAGGCACAGTACTGGCTGTCTGGCCAGGCCGCAGCCGCGGGTGACTCCTGGTACGACGGTAGTGGCGATGTGTGGAAAGTTGACACCCAGGGTGCAGGCGCCGAGCGCGTAGCTGAATTCTGGCAGGAACTCATTGACGAAGATGCCGTGCTCACCATTAACCGTTGGGATGACGCATACACTAAGGCACTGACCGATAAAGAACTGATTGGTAACATCGGTGCCGCTTGGGAAGCTGGCTTCATGCTCGATGACGTTGTTGGCGATGATGAGGAAGGTACCTGGCAAGTTACCCTGCTTCCTGACTTCGGTGCCGGTGCTCTGACCGGACCGGATGGCGGATCGGGTGTGGCAGTGCTCAAGGGATGCGAATTCCCCGAGCAGGCCATGGAATTCAATAACTGGTTCAATACTCAGACGGAAGACCTTGCCACCCAGGGACTCGTCGTTGCCGCCCTTGGAGAGGTTTCCACTCCGGACAAGGTGAAGCGTCAGTTCGGTGGACAAGAAGTGTTCACGAAACTCGCTGAGGCTAATGAAACCCTTTCAGAAGATTTCGCGTACATTCCTGGATTCTCCGCAGTGGGAGCCAAGATGAATGAAGTTGCCTCGAACGTCATTGACGAAGGTGGCAAGATCGCCGACATCTTCAAGGCAGCACAAGAAGAATCAGTGAGTACCCTCAAGGGACTCAATATCGACGTCGAAGAGTAAACACCTCTTCCAATGCGCAAACAAGTGAGGGGCACCTTTCCTCCCCCGGGTAGGTGCCCCTCACTCACACCCGCGATCAATAATCCCGTTTATCCGTAAGAAAACCACGTCTTCAAATACATCGGTAGGTGAATCGTGTCCCGAGAAGCGCCCCCAACAGCTGTGGCGATTGATGACGCGACGTTTGAACAGCCGCCTCAGCGCTCGCGTCGCACCAGGGAACGTCATGACGCGCGCACCGGCTGGGCGTTTATGATGCCCTTTGCGTTAGCTTTTACACTCGTGTTCCTTATTCCTATAATCGTTTCGATCTACAAGTCCTTCTTCAAACCAGTATCCACAGGAGGAGGTCTTTATGGAGGGGGCGAACTCGTCCCCCAGTTTGTTGGCTTTGAAAACTACGCCGACGTGATTGGAAATGAGCGCTTCTGGCTCGGTATTCTTCGCGTTGTTGGATACACCGTATTTCAAGTGCCGGTCATGATTATCTTGGCGCTGGCTCTGGCGCTGGCGCTTGACTCATTTCTCGTCAAGCATGTGACCATTTATCGGCTTGGTTACTTCTTGCCATTTGCTATTCCAGGCATTGTGGCAGCAATGATTTGGCTGTACCTATACACGCCCGGCATGTCGCCAGTCATTGGCCTATTCAACAGTCTCGGCCTAGACGTTGACTTCATGAGCCGACATGTAATTCTTGCGTCAATGGCGAATATGACAACCTGGACATATACCGGTTACAACATGCTGATCTTCCTCGCAGCTCTCCAAGCGATTCCGAATGAGCTGTATGATGCCGCGCGTATTGATGGGGCCACCGGATTCCAAATCGTTACGCGTGTCAAAATCCCGCTCGTACGTGGAGCTGCGCTATTGGCCGTCCTGCTATCGATTGTCGGCACAATCCAACTCTTTAACGAACCAACTGTTATGCGGACGGTTAATACCTGGATGGGGGCCGACTACACTCCGATGATGATGGCTTATCACACCATGATGGGGACACTGAGCCCCTCGGGTGACGGTCCCGCTTCCGCGGTTTCTATTGTCATGGCGGTCATCGCCGGTGTACTTGCCATCGTGTACGCCCTCGTTGATCGGAAGTTGGAGAAGTAATGGCTATTAAAACTGCAAAGCTTCCCGATGGGCGCGCCTACAGACCATCGGAAGAGGGCATGCCCATGCGTTCTATCGCCCCGTCGAATGCGGCGCGATGGATTACGGCAGGTGTGCTCTTGCTCGCCCTCGTCTATTTCTTATTTCCCGTGTACTGGGTGGTCGTAGCTTCGACGAAAACCAACCAGCAGTTGGTCTCGACCAACGGTGTGTTATTCGACGAGATCAATATATCGGCGAACTATCACGCGCTTATGTCCTGGACGAAGGGAAACTTCTGGCGGTGGGTTGCTAACTCGTTGATCTACTCGACGGTGGCAGGCGTTGTTGGAACGCTAATCTCTGTGATGGCAGGTTATGCCATGGCTAAGTTTAAGTTCCCCGGCCGCGGGGTGGCTATGGGCATTATTATGTCCGGCCTCTTGCTTCCGATCGCGATTTTAACGATTCCGATGTACGTCGTCTTTCACCAGCTGGGGCTGACGAATACCATGTGGGCCATCATTATTCCGTCATGCGTGTCTCCATTCGGTGTGTTCCTGGGACGCGTATATGCGCAGACGTCGGTTCCGATTGAGCTCATTGAAGCCGCGCGTATCGACGGTGCCGGAGAAGCTCGTATCTTCTTCACAATGGTGCTGCGACTTCTCGCGCCGGCGATGGTCACGATTTTCCTGTTTATTTTCGTAGCAACCTGGAACAACTTCCTGCTACCGCTGATGATGGTGTCTTCGGATACTCTCAAACCCGTGACACTAGGCCTTTATGGCATGATGAGCTACTTCGCTCCCCAAAAGGGAGCGGTGATGCTGGGCGCACTCTTGGGTGTCATTCCGCTCATCGTCTTGTTCCTCGGTCTACAAAAATACTGGCAGTCTGGTTTGGCGGCTGGATCCGTCAAGGGATAACTGCAGAGCACCTTCAAGGCGGGTGGGGAGCACGTGACGTGCGCCTACCCGCCTTGTCGTTGTCACATGAAGTGCAATCGATCCGCCGCACTTTACCTACGCGTTTAGGTCATGCGGCTGCTACGTGATTATTCCGCCTCCTAGGCGAACGGTCGTGCGGCTCGGGATTCCGCCGGGAAGTCCTGTGCGACGTCGGTGATAACGGAATGAACCCCCCACTCAGCTAGTTCCGCGGCGCGGTGGAGGTCGTTGACCGTCCACACATTGACCTCAAAGCCGGCCTCCAGCATCCGTTGGACAGCTTGGCGAGTAAGGCGGCTTTCTCCGGGGTGAATAGCACGCGCGTCGAGATGGCGGGCAATGTCAATCCAGCTATCAACCTGCTCGAGTTCGGGGCCGTCCTGCCAATCAAAGAGGCAGGCGCGAGGAATATGCGGCGCGTGTTCTTTAACTCCGGCAAGCAGCTGCGGATCAAAGCTGGAAATGATGATTCCGCGCTCCGAATTGAGTTCGCGCAGAGAGACGGCGACTCCCTCAACCAGTGATTGGCGCATTTCGTGACCAGAGGTAGATGGTTTAATTTCAAGATTTGCGTCCAGGCCGGTGCGGTTCATTAGCTCAATTACCGAGGCAAGTTCGGGGACGCGTTCAAAACGATAGGTGGGGGAGAACCATGCGCCGGCATCCAGGCGACGTAGATCGGAAAACGATTTATCGTAATATCCGCCGGTGCCTGTGGTGGTGCGATCCAAGGTGTTGTCGTGAATGACGATAAGGGTTCCGTCTCCCATAATATCGACGTCAAATTCGAAGGAGGCGACACCGTGTTCTACGCAGGCGGCAAAAGCTGCGATCGTATTTTCGGGTGCGAGTGAGCTCATGCCGCGATGGGCAACAATTGGCGAATAAACAGACATCGTGGTCCTTAATCTTCGAGAGAATGTTCTTCGTTCGGGTCGAGGTCGAGGAGCAGAGCCTCATCGCGATGCTGAGGCAAGATGGACTTGACATATGACTCGGTCGCTTCTTCCAACGGAACATCACGTTGCTGTTCTTGTGAAAGATACCAGCGGTGGTCAAGGACCTCATGGAAAATCTGTGCCGGTTCGAGTTTAGCCGTCATCTGGGGCGGCACGGCTCGCACCGTCGGCTCAAATACTTCGTTGAGCCATCGGTGGGCGACGAGTTCGATGGGTTGATCGTTTTGTCCAGTGATTGCACGGTAGGTGGCGAGGTCATTGAGCATGCGTCGAGCTTGGAGCTCCTCCACGTCCAACCCGGTTAACCGCATAATCTGGCGATGGTGGTGCCCGGCATCGACAACTTTGGGTTGCAGGTTGATGCGGGTGCCATCCAAATCCGTCGTCATTTTGAGTTCGCCAACGTCGAATCCCAACTCATTTAGTCGCTTAATGCGTTGCGAAACGCGCCACCGTTCACCGTTATAGTAGGTTTCTTCCGCGGTGAGTTCATTCCACAGTTCGTAGTAGCGCTCCTCAATCCGGTTGCCGATAACAATAACGTCAACGTGCTCTTCGAGCAGGCTACCGGCTTGCAGGTCCATGAGCTCACCGATGATATTCATGCGGGCAAGTTCAACATCATAACTGCGTTGTCCCACCGTGAGTTGGGGATGGAGTTCGCCAGTCTCGGCGTCGACGAGATAGGCGGAAAATGAGTCGGCATCGCGTCGAAACAATGTATTCGACAGGGACACATCTCCCCAGTAAAAGCCAAGAAGATGTAACCGCACGAGTAGCACAGCAAGCGAATCAATGAGTCGCGTGGCTGTTTCGGGGCGCATCGATTGAGAGAATACCGCACGGTAGGGGAGAGAGAATTGGAGATGTTCAGTGACCAGAGCGGGAGTCAATTCTTCGCCATCGAGGGAGCGGCGCCCGGTGATAACCGCAGTAGGCGTAACGGAGGGTGCCTGGAGACGGTTGAGGTCGCGTAGGAGCTCGTATTCGTGATACGCAACTGTTTCCCCAATTTCTTTTACTGCGATCACACGACCGGACAGGTTAACAAATCGCACGACATGGCGAGAGATACCGCGCGGAAGCGCGGCGAGAACCGATTCGGGCCATTCTGCAAGCGGAATTTCCCACGGCAGGTCAAGGAGAGCAGGATCAAGATTCGCTGCCGTGATTTGCATCGACTGGGGCATGGCTCTATTGTCGCAGAGTTTTGGGTAGGTAAGGAAATGCGTACGGAGCGGTAGTCAATTGCGCCTATGTGCCGAGAGAAAACCATTGCCGAAAATGAGTATGACGGAAGTTTGGGAAGCAAGATAACAAAACGATTACATTTGTTGCGAACATCAACTATCTTTGTTGCGCGAATCAACTAAGTGTGTCACAGTACATTATGGAAAGTTCTTCCACGAGGTAGTGGATGCTACTTCGCTCTCCGTACTGAAGGGTAAAGACGATGACGTCACGAGGCGTAAAATCGCTAGGTGCAGCCGCAGTGGTTGCGGCATTGAGCTTGACGCTCACCGCGTGTGGAGGATCCGATGATGGAGGATCAGCAGCACCGGAGCTTAAAGAAGGAGAGGTCGCGGAATTCACGTGGCTTCACCGTATTCCAGATAAAGAAGGGGCGAAAACCGTTAACGAACTCGTCGACGAGTTCAATGCGGAAAACCCCGACATTAAGGTGATTCCTGAAACGATGCAGGGGTCAGCTACCGAGTCTTATGCCAAGATCAACTCGATTGTTGAGGCTGGCAAGGATGTTCCCTGTGTCACTCAGATCGGTAACGAACGGGTGCCCGACATGATTGGCTCCATGCTGGACGTATCGGAATATGCGGACCAGTACAAAGATGATTTTATTCCCGCTTTCTTTGACAAGGGGCGGGTGGGCGACAATTTCTATGGATTCCCGCAGGGAGCCTCACCCATACTCTTCTACTATCGACAGGATCTTTTTGAAGAGTACGGCCTAAGCGTTCCAACCACCTGGGATGAGTACAAGCAATTGGCGCAGGCTGTGCGAGACAAATCGGACAATAATTCCTATATCGGTGCTTTCTTAACAGATGAACCGATGTGGCTATCTGCGCTCACGTCCTCAGAAGGAGGCAACTGGTTTGGCTTTGATGCTGCCGACCAGGCGTGGAGCGTCACCATTGATTCACCCGAATCCCAAAAGGTAGCCGACTATTGGCAGGATCTTGTTGATAATGATTTGGT
>JAUNVE010000024.1 GCA_030537795.1 Actinomycetaceae bacterium | reverse complement strand
GGCCGCGTCAGTTGTCAGTGCCAGCCAGTACCGTGGAGGTGACTCGGACATGACCAGCAAAATAGGGAGCACGATGCAGATCGCACATCCCTGTACACGTGTTCATGAACCGTGCCAAAACGAGGAATTCAATTCCCAACAGACGAACTAGTGAATCACTGGATACTGTGCATCTGCCGTTTCAATCGGTGGAAGCGGTGGTATCACGGCGATCTCACCTGAATCAAAGGAAAATAATAATGACAGCGCAAAACTCTCCCAATACTCCTCAACCTACGCGGTCTTCGCACCCTTCGGACCCACCGGCAACACAACAATTCGCCACTCCTTTTGGAGGAGGACTGGTGCTGACCGTCATCGGCCAATTTATCGCATTCTTCTCGTTTGTTTCGGCGACTCCCGGCGCGTACTCACGAAGTGAATCAGGAGTCATCATTGGTGGATTAATCGCGGCAGTAGGCCTTTCCATGGCGATTTATGGCGCCTGGGGAGCGGTGAAGCATATTGATGCATTGGCTAACCAATTGCTCTCTAAATAAAGAAAACCCCGGTTTTCATGGCGATAGACTCCTGACCACCGGTTTATAGTTCCAGCAACTCATACAACTGCGGGGCTATAACAAACGAGTTACGAACGGGCCCTCGGTTCCCGGTCCTGCGGTTACTACTCTGGACCGGGAACCGAGTAGTCGATTGGCATCAATAAACCCAACACAGTGCCATACTGGAGTTAGTCCAACGGTATGTGCCTAAAAGGAGTAGCCATGCGAGTGCATATTGCAGCCGATCACGCCGGTTATGAACTTCGTGAACATTTGATTGCCTACCTAACCGAGCGCGGTCATGAAGTCATCGACCACGGAGCGAAAGAATACGATGCCTTAGATGCCTATCCGACCATGTGTATCCCCTGTGGAGAAGCCGTGGTAGCAGATCCGGGCTCACTGGGAGTCGTCATCGGTGGTTCTGGCAACGGTGAGCAGATGGCTGCCAATAAAGTTGACGGCGTACGAGCCGCCCTCGTATGGAATGAATCGACCGCGGTGCTGGCTCGCGAACACAATAACGCCAACGTCATATCGATAGGTGCTCGCCAACATAGCGTGGAAGAAGCCACCCATTTCGTCAACGTATTTTTGGCAACAGCTTTTTCCGAAGAAAAACGTCACCAAGAACGCATTGACCTGATGACCGAATACGAGAACAGACGCTAAAAGTCGGTTTGTGTCGCCCCGGTAGATACTCGACGCATACGGGGCGTGTGATGCTTTTGCGCACCATCGCACGCCGGGTACTGTCTACACCGTGAACCAACTACCGCAGATTAGGTGGTGACGTTTAGGATGGGGGCGTGACTCCTGAACAACTGAGTGAACTGATTAGTAGCGTCTTAGCCTCCGCCGTTAAGGCCGGTGAAGTAGCCCTCGGCGAATCCGACTTTCCGTCTGCCATTACGGTAGAACGCCCCCGGAGCCGAGAACACGGAGACTGGGCAACCAATGTCGCCCTCCAAATGGCAAAGAAAGCGGGAACTAATCCGCGTGCCCTGGCCTCGCTATTAGCCGCCAGACTGGAGGACGAAGAAGGCATCCGCTCGGTCGATATCGCCGGCCCGGGCTTTATCAATATCACCCTCGAGGCGGCCTCGGCGGGTGAACTCGCCCGCTCCATCGTTGAGGCCGGTGCCGCCTACGGGCATAACGACTCGAAACGCGGCGTCAATGTCAACCTCGAGTTTGTCTCCGCTAACCCGACCGGCCCAGTTCATCTGGGTGGCGCGCGGTGGGCGGCGGCCGGTGACACCTTGGCGCGCGTATTAGAAGCCTGCGGTGCCGACGTGACTCGGGAATACTACTTCAACGATCACGGTGCCCAGATTGATCGGTTTGCTCGTTCGCTGTATGCGCGTGCTCGCGGCGTCGACGTTCCCGAAGACGGCTACGGAGGTCAGTATATCGACGACATCGCACAACAGGTGCTCGCGGATGTTCAACGCGATGGAGCCCCCAATCCACTCGAGTTAGAAGAAGCCGAAGCAGTGGAAGTTTTCCGCTCCCGCGGCGTTGACCTGATGTTCGATGAAATCAAACAGAAACTAGCGCAATTCCGCGTCGAATTCGACGTTTATTTTCACGAAGATTCGTTGCATACCTCCGGCGCAGTCGATGACGCCATTAACCGCCTGCGTCAGCGCGGCGTAGTTTTTGATTCCGAGGGCGCAACCTGGCTGCGTTCCACTGATTTTGGTGACGATAAAGACCGCGTCATTGTCAAATCCGATGGCGAAACCGCGTATTTTGCCGGCGATATCGCCTACTACCTTGACAAGCGTGAACGCGGCGCAGATGAAGTCATTATTATTCTGGGTGCCGACCACCACGGTTACATTGGTCGCATGATGGCGATGTGTGCGGCTTTTGGCGATAAGCCGGGTGAAAACCTCCAGATTCTGATCGGCCAACTGGTCAATCTGCTTCGCGGGGGAGAACCCGTCAGAATGTCGAAGCGCGCGGGAACTCTCGTAACCCTTGACGATCTTGTCGATGCAGTCGGTGTTGATGCCGCCCGATACTCTCTTGTTCGCTCATCAATGGATCAATCAGTCGATATCGACCTCGATCTTCTGGTCTCCCGCACCAATGACAATCCGGTTTACTACGTCCAATACGCTCACGCGCGCACGGCTAACGTGGCTCGCAATGCTGCGGAACACGGCGTAACCACTGACGGATTCGACCCGGCTGCTCTCAATCATGCGGCCGATACGCAACTACTCGGAGTACTCGCGCAGTTCCCGGCCATGGTTGCCCAAGCGGGTGAATTGCGGGAACCGCATCGCGTTGCACGCTATCTTGAGACGCTGGCGGCCTCCTACCACACGTGGTACGGCCAATGCCGCGTCACCCCGCGCGCCGACGAACCGGTGGAGGTCTCGCATACCGCGCGACTATGGCTGAATAACGCCGTGAAACAAGTATTAGCCAACGGTTTAACGATGCTTGGCGTGGATGCGCCAGAAAGAATGTAACAGTATGAATGCACCCCACCTGACGTGCCCCGATCCATCTGACCGACCTGATCTGTGGCCGTGGAGTGCGCGCCGACACGATGGGGTATTACACATCGGAGGTCTTCTCGCCACCGATATTGCCCATCAATGGGGTACCCCCATTTACGTCCTCGATGAGGGCGACCTGGAGGGGCGAGCGCTGACCTGGGTCAGCGCGATGGCTGAAGAATTCTGGGACGGCTACGGCATGGGGGGAGGATCCGCATATTTTGCGGCCAAGGCCTTCATGAGTGCGGGCGTCATTCATACCGTGACCGCAGCGGGCATGGGGGTCGATACCGCCAGTTTGGGCGAACTCACCTGTGCTCTCGAAGCCGGCGCAGACCCCGATCGGATTGGCCTCCACGGCAATAACAAATCTGATGATGAAATACGGCTGGCTATTTCGGCTGGAGAACGCGGCATTGGGCGCATTGTTATCGACGCACCCGCCGAGGTTGAACGCATTGCTACTATTGCCCGCCAGCTCGGTCGACGCGCACGTGTCATGATCCGTGTCACGACGGGAGTTCATGCCGGTGGACATGATTTCATAGCCACCGCACATGAAGACCAGAAATTCGGGTTATCTCTGGTTTCCGGAGCCGCCTACCGTGTTGCCCGGGCAGTGTGCGAGACCGAGGAGCTCGATTTCGTTGGACTCCACAGTCATATCGGGTCCCAGATTTTTGACCTCGAAGCATTTACAGAATCCGCTTCGCGCCTGATGGGACTAGCCAAACAACTTGCCGCAGAAGGCATCGAATGCCGGGAAGTAGATCTCGGCGGAGGTTATGCGATCACCTACACCGCGGCCGACCCGGTTCCGCCAACCCAAAAAGAGGTGGCGCGGTCCCTGGCGACCGCGGTGCGAGAAGCCTGTGCTAGGCATAATCTGAAGGTGCCGCATATTTCGATTGAACCGGGGCGCTCCACGATTGGGCCCACCACCGTCACGTTGTATCGCGTGGGCACTGTCAAACGCGTTCCTATTGACGAGGGCGAACGCCTGTACGTGTCAGTAGACGGTGGGATGTCCGACAATATTCGCCCCGCCCTATACAACGCGAAATATTGCGTCACGCTTGCTAACCGAGCGCCAACGGGCCCAACAGCTTTGTCGCGCATCGTTGGTAAACACTGCGAATCCGGTGACATCATTATTGCCGATACGCTACTGCCAGCGGACGTGGCACCCGGCGATCTGCTCGCTGTGCCCGCAACCGGCGCTTATGGGCATGCGATGTCCTCCAACTACAATATGCTGACCCGCCCCGGCACTCTTGCCGTGCGTGACGGCGAAGCGCGCTGGCTCATTTATCCTGAGACGGTATCCGATCTATTGGACCGAGATGCCACACTCAATCCACAGTAACTAACCTAGGCGTAGATCAAGGAAGTTGTTCATGGAAAAAACACTTAACGTTGCAGTACTCGGCGCGGGAACCGTGGGTTCACAAGTCATTCGACTTATCGAAGAAAAGAACGGTGAACTAGCGGCTCGTTCCGGCGCGAAGCTACGGATATCCGCAGTCGTGGTACGCGATGTTCATGCTCCGCGCGACTATGATGTGCCCCGGGAAGTCTTAACTACCGATGCGGAAACGGCAATCGACGAGGCCGACATTGTGATCGAATTGATCGGCGGCATCGAGCCGGCCTTCACTTTTGTCAAGAGGGCGCTGTCCAATGGCGCCACAGTTGTCACTGGAAATAAAGCGCTACTGGCACAGCACGGACCAGAACTCTATGAGCTGACGGCTACAAATGACACCGACCTCTACTACGAAGCGGCGGTCGCCGGAGCTGTTCCCATCGTGTACGGTCTGCGCGAATCACTTGCCGGAGATACGGTAAACCGCGTGGTTGGCATCGTCAATGGAACAACGAATTTTATCCTCGACCAGATGCACACCACCGGAGCGTCCTATGAGGAAGCGCTGAAGGAAGCCCAGGACTTAGGATTCGCTGAAGCTGACCCGTCGGCAGATGTCGACGGTCTCGACGCAGCTGCCAAATGTGCACTGATGGCTTCCCTGGCCTTCCACTCGCGCGTAGCGATGGATGATGTGGCGGTAGAAGGTATCACCTCAATCACCTCGAAAGATATGGAGGAAGCTGCCCGCACTGGTTTTGCGATTAAGTTGCTCGCTGTTGCTGAACGACGTACCGATGATGCCGGTACCGACGGAATCGGGGTGCGTGTCCACCCCACGCTGGTGCCGCTGACGCACCCGTTGGCAACGGTATCGGGGGCCTTCAACGCAGTGGTACTTGAATGTGAATCCGCGGGTCGCCTGATGTTCTACGGTCAGGGGGCGGGCGGCGCACCGACCGCATCCGCAGTGCTGGGAGACGTCGTTGCCGGTGCATCGCACCGAGTGCACGGAGGCCATGCACCGCGCGAATCACGATATGCACAGTTGCCGATACTCGATCCGGGAACCGCTCGAACTCGTTATCAGATGAGGCTACGAGTCGAAGATCGGGCGGGAGTTCTCTCCGAAGTATCCGGTATTTTCGCCCGCCACGGAGTATCGATTCTTGCCGTTACGCAGCACCAGATTGATCGTCACCGGGAAGCTGAAATCGTTCTTTCTACGCATACAACGCGAGAAGCCGACTTGGAAGCAGTGGCGGACGCGCTTGGGAAATCAAATGCGGTCCTGTCGGTTGAATCGGTTCTACGGGTGGAAGGAGATGGGTAGTTTATGCGCCTGCAGAACGATCACGTTCGTGTGCGGGTTCCCGCCACTAGTGCGAACCTAGGACCAGGTTTTGATACAGCCGGATTGGCGCTTGGTATTTACGACGAGATCGAACTGCGAGCCGTCGCCGGAAACACCCGGGTGAGCGTATACGGTGAGGGTGCTGAAACCGTTCCTACCGACGACAATAACCTTATTGTGCGTGCCATGCGCCGCACACTCGACTACCTCGATGCGTCGCAGGTTGGCGTAATCATGACGGCGCATAACCGTATTCCACACGCCTCCGGGTTGGGATCTTCGGCCGCCGCAGTGGTAGCTGGGATACTGCTGGCACGTGGATTAGCTGGAGAGGGCGCCCTCACCGACGACGAAGTTCTTGAACTAGCTACCCAAATGGAAGGCCACCCCGACAATGCAGCTCCGGCTATTTTCGGCGGCGTGACATTTTCGTGGACGGTAGAAGAAAACCGAGGGGCGCGAACGATCGTGCTTGAAGCGCCCTCAAATATTCAGGCTTCAGTTCTCATTCCGCATCAGGCGGTGAGTACCCAGCAGGCCCGTGCCGCGCTTCCGCCGCAGGTGCCGCATCGTGATGCCGCACATAATGTGGCGCGCACTGGATTGCTGGCCCTCATTATGGCCGGCAAGGCGAGTCCGGCCTATCTGATGGATGCCACCGAGGACCGGTTGCATCAGCGGCAGCGAGCGGAGACGATGCCGCATACCTATGAGTTAGTCGAGTATTTACGTGAGCGCGGCCTGCCTGCCGTAGTATCCGGGGCTGGTCCGACGGTACTGGTACTGGCACGGCTTCCGGGGGAGCTTATTCGTGATGCGAAAGCTGCCGGGTGGCGCGTGGAACAGCCGGATATTTCCCCCACCGGGGCAACGTGGGAAGCTAGTCGGAGCACCGGATAACCCGTGTGAGAATAATCGCGATCACTCTCACACTGTATTCATATTTCCCTCTGCCCCCGACTACTGATAGTATTTCACTCAAGGTTCACGAAGAACCATTCCAACTCCGGTTGGTATCTTCTTTCACCATGGTTTTTACCCAGCAGTAAAAACATGTGATCCCACGGCATCTTAAACGTGGATACTGCCTGGAATATATAACCGTGAGAGAAACGCTCCTGCGCTAAATGAGCAGAGCTTCACATGGCCATCAGTTGGCAACACCAGTGAGGAAATTTCGTTGAGCGAAAACCCAACACCCAAAAAACGAGCACTTTCGACCATGAGGCTTGCTGAGCTTCGCGAAGTCGCCGATGAAATGGGACTGAAGAATACGTCGAAAATGCGTAAGCAAGAGCTTCTGGCAACGATCCGTGAAGCACGCGGCGAAAAGCCTCGGTCATCTCAGAAGAAAACGACCGAGAGTGCTCCTTCGCAAGCGGAACCCCGCGATGAACGGAAAGATAGTAGCGACAAAGCTACTCCTCAGTCTGCTGATGCGTCGGATTCGTCTGCATCGGCCTCGACTGAGACGCCGCCGCGTAAACGTCGCCGTCGGGCAGTATCGGCTTCGGCAGGATCTCCGGAAACCATCCAACTGGATGTTAAGGCGGAACTGCAAGCTGCTGGACAGGACACTGCTGGCAAGAGTGAATCAGAATCGGGCCGAAAGAACGCAAAAGCCTCTGATGGTGACTCGAATAAGGACTCCCGACAGAAGCGTCACGCCGAGTCTCTTGATGAGATTAAGCTTCCCTCCGCCGATGCGGATGCGGATGAGGAAGACCGCGATCGCCCCAATCGGCGCCAAAACAACCGTAATCGCTCAAACCGTGATGATCGCGATGATCGGGGAGGGCGTCGCCGCCGCGGCCGCGACCGCAATAAACGCCGTGGGCGTGACCGCGATGACCGCGAGCCAGAAATTCGTGAGGATGATGTCCTCATTCCGATTGGCGGCATCCTTGATGTGCAGGATAATCACGCGTTTGTACGCACCTCGGGCTACCTTCCGGGCCCCAATGATGTTTATGTGACGTTGGGAAATGTGCGTCGCTGGAAACTTCGTCCGGGAGATGCGATTACGGGTGCGGTACGTCAACCGCGTGAAGGTGAACGCCAGCGACAGAAATACAACGCGCTGGTGCGCTTAGACACCGTTAACGGCATGACTCAGGAAGAAGCCGCGCAGCGCCGCGAGTTCGGCAAACTCACTCCGCTGTATCCGACGGAGTTGCTTCGTCTTGAAACGACACCGAAGGCGATTACACCTCGCGTCATCGATCTAGTATCTCCCATCGGTAAAGGGCAGCGCGGTTTGATTGTCTCTCCGCCGAAGGCCGGTAAGACCATTGTGATGCAGCAGATCGCCAACGCTATTTCACAGAATAATCCCGAGGTACACCTCATGGTTGTGCTCGTGGATGAACGCCCTGAAGAAGTCACCGATATGGAACGTACCGTCAAGGGAGAGGTCATTGCCTCGACATTTGACCGCCCCGCTTCCGATCACACAATGGTGGCTGAACTCGCGATTGAGCGGGCTAAACGTCTGGTTGAATTGGGTCATGACGTCGTCATTTTGCTCGATTCGCTGACGCGCCTTTCCCGTGCCTACAACTTGGCGGCACCGGCTTCCGGGCGTATCCTATCCGGCGGTGTCGATGCCTCGGCACTGTACCCGCCCAAGCGTTTCTTCGGCGCCGCTCGTAATATTGAAGACGGTGGTTCACTGACTATTATTGCCTCGGCTCTGATCGAAACCGGTTCGAAGATGGATGAAGTCATCTTCGAAGAGTTCAAGGGGACCGGCAATATGGAACTGCGGCTGGCCCGTGAACTGGCTAACCGCAGGATATTCCCTGCTGTTGACGTCAATGCCTCCGGTACTCGCCGCGAAGAGGTGCTCTTTACCAAGGAGCAGCTTGCGATTATGTGGCGGCTACGCCGCGTCTTGGGCACGCTTGAACAGCAGCAGGCCCTGGAGTTGGTGCTCGACAAGTTAAAGGATACGCAAAGCAATGCGGAGTTCCTCATGTCGGTGGCCAAGACAACCCCGATGGACTAACGCTATTGATGAAAGGACCCCGGTGGAAACCGGGGTCCTTTCATCGTCTGTTAGGTCTGCTCATAGACTGCTAAAATCCGACTGCTATCTATGTGGCATAGGTTTCGCGCGGTCGTTTTTGGCCGGCTTGCACAGCGGCCTCGACCACGTTTTCCGCCACCGGTTTGGGGCAGGTTCCAAACGGCGTATAGTGGGCGGGAAAATTCTTGGAATAGTTGAAGTCGATAACCCATTGCCCATCTCGTCGGCTGAGTGGGGCATTGCGCCACGGCACGGATTCAGATGCTCCGGTTGCATCGGAGAAAATCACCACGGGGTCATCGACGTCTCCTGAAACCGCCAGATGATAAATCGTGCCGTCGAGCTCAACCGTGGCCTCACCGATGAAATCCATGGTGTTGATGAGGCCGTCTTGAGCGGTAAATATTTCGCGGGTGCGGGGCTTGTCGTATAGGGCAAAGTCGACGGGAACAACCCAATCCGCAGAATAATCCCATGCTGGTACACCCGTAAAATGGTTGCGAAGTGGTGCATTATTGTCGCGAATACGAATACCTACGCGGCCGCCTCGCGGAGCTATCTCAGCTAGCCGCGCTCCGCATTCTAATCGCGGAAACTCGTCGAGATCCACCGGGATGCGCTCGGTGCCGTCGAGAGGGGTCCCATCGCGTGTGACGCCAGCTGCGGCATCAAACTCGGCGGTGATGGTGTGACCGTCGAAAGCCCACCTCCCGGGGAATGCGTCGATAGTTCTCGGCGTAGCATCCAGCCAGGTTAGTGCAATGAGGGTGAGCCAACCGTGATCTTCGCGTAGTTGTTCGTCAATCTCATCGCGCCAGTGTTGCCACTGCTCGCGAGTGAACTCTTGGGTATTGTGATTCTCCATGCCTCGAAAGTAACTCACATCACATGCGGTGGCAATTCGAATGGTCGACTACCGCGCGATGCCCCGTGGCGTAAATGAGAACAGTAGCAAGGTGACGAACTAAACGTGACGTGAAGTGGTGCAGAGGGGGGAGACAGTGGCACAATGAAAGACGGTTCCGGTTCACCACCGCCAAGCGCAGTGGACCCGGCGTCCTCGAATTCCTTAAGGAGATAACCATGAAGAAGGGTATTCACCCCGATTACAGTGATGTCACCGTCACCTGCACCTGTGGCAACACTTTTGAGACTCGTTCAACGGTGGTTGACGACACTCTCCGTGTCGATGTGTGTTCCAACTGCCACCCGTTCTACACCGGTAAGCAGAAGATTCTGGATACCGGTGGCCGCGTGGCCCGCTTTGAGGCCCGCTACGGCAAGCGCAAGAAATAGCTGTGCTTTTCGGCGCCGCCCCGGCTGGGGTGGCGCCGTTTCGTATACTTGCAGGAGAACTGAACGCAGGAGGAATGTGTGAACGACTACAGTCACGAATTGCAGGCGGTGCAACCGCTACTCGATGAATACAGCGAGGTTGAACTGTCGTTGGCGGACCCGGAAGTGCTGGGTGACCGCGCTCGTTCACGCAAACTGGCGAAGCGGTTTTCTGAACTAGGGGCCGTCAAGGCAGCGGCCGACGCGTTAACCAGTGCCATTGAGGACCTGGAAGCGGCCCGTCAAATGGCTGAGGATGATCCGAGTTTCGCGGAAGAAATTCCAGCCATGGAACGCACGCTCGAGGTCGCTCATGACAAGCTCGTCAAGATTCTTATCCCGCGTGATCCGGCAGATGCTGACAATATTATTCTCGAGGTCAAAGCCGGCGAAGGAGGCGAAGAATCTGCACTCTTCGCGGCAGATTTGGCGCGCATGTATACCCGTTACGCCGAAATCAAGGGCTGGAAGGTCAAGGAGCTGTCCTCGACACCTACCGGCTTAGGTGGCCTGAAAGAAATTTCTTTATCGATTGCCTCGAAGGGCAATGTTGCGCCAGAGGATGGCGTATGGGCTCACCTGAAATTTGAAGGCGGCGTACATCGCGTACAGCGCGTACCGGTGACGGAATCCCAAGGTCGAGTCCACACTTCTGCTGCAGGAGTGTTGGTGGTGCCGGAAGTAGAAGATGATGACGAAGAAATCGAAATCGATCAAAATGATCTCCGCATCGACGTATTTCGCTCTTCTGGGCCGGGCGGTCAGTCGGTGAATACAACGGACTCCGCCGTTCGCATCACTCATATTCCGACGGGAATCGTCGTGTCGATGCAAAATGAGAAATCCCAGATCCAAAATCGTGAGGCCGCCATGCGCGTGTTGAAGGCGCGGCTGGTACAACTTGCTCGCGAGGAACGCGAAGCAGAGGCCGCCGCAGTGCGGGCTTCGCAGGTGCGCACGGTGGATCGTTCAGAACGTATTCGTACCTACAATTTCCCAGAAAACCGGATCGTGGACCATCGCACTGGGTACAAGGCGTACAACCTATCGACGGTTTTGGATGGCGAACTCGAACCGGTCGTGCAATCAGCGATTACTCTCGATGAACAACAGCGAATGGAAGAAGCCGGTCAGGCTTAGTATGGGCGTCGGTACTCGCGAGGTATTCCGCGAGGCAGCTGAAGCGTTGAGACGAGCAGGCGTGGAGAGCCCATTGCTTGAAGCGCGCGCACTCATCGAGTACGTACTTGATGCGAAACAGTACCTGTGGCCGCGCACGATTGATGAAGATGCTGCGAGTCGGGTGCGTGAACTCGTTGGCAGACGTGTAACTCGCGAGCCGCTCCAGCACATTCTTGGCACACAGTGGTTTATGGGACTCGAGTTAGCGGCCGGCCCCGCAGTGATGTGTGTACGCCCTGAAACTGAAGTGATGACCCAGTGGGCCATTGAATGGCTGTCGCCGCGAAATACGGCCAGGGTGCTCGATTTATGTACGGGATCTGGAGCAATTGCGTTGGCAATTGCCGACCGGGTTCCGGCAGCACGGGTAACCGCCGTGGAACTGTCAACTGAAGCGTGCCGACTCGCTCGCGCGAACGCGAGCGCCCTGTCTCTCCCGGTGACTGTCATTGAAGCCGATGCGACAGTGCTTAACCCACGCTGGTTGGCAACCTTCGATCTGGTTATTTCAAATCCCCCCTACGTGCCGCCGCGTGAGCTTCCCCCCGAGGTCGCCTACGATCCCGCGATGGCGCTATGGGGTGGGGGGCGCGACGGTTTAGATATTCCATCGCGGATTATGGCGGTCGCCGCACGCTACCTCATTCCCGGCGGAGCACTCGTGGTAGAGCACGACGACACTCAAGGAGCTTCCATGCGCGCTCTCGCCGTTGACGCCGGACTTATCAATGCCCGAACATTTTCCGATCTTGCGGGGCGTGACAGATTTGTGGTCTCCTATGCGCCTGCAACAATGGAATCATGACACGAATGTATTGCTCCGGGTCGTTGAATAAGGCCGACCTCGCCTGCCTACGAGAAGCATTGCAGGACGAACGTGCAATCGTTATTCCCACCGATACGGTCTACGGCGTTGCCGCCACACCGTACAGCACCAAAGCTGTTAACAATTTGCTCTGCCTCAAAGGCCGTGGCCGACATATGCCGCCTCCGGTTTTGGTGCCGAGTATCGAGCAGGCGCAGGCCGTGTGCGCGCAAGTCGACAACCGCGCCCGCGCCCTCATGACCCGCCTGTGGCCAGGCGCTCTCACGCTGATTCTCAAAGCGAATACGGATACTCACTTCGATTTGGGGGACAAGACGGACACCATCGCAATACGCATGCCTGACCATCCCGTTGCCCTCGAGATTTTACGAAATACTGGGCCACTGGCGGTGACTTCCGCAAACCTGACCGGACAACCTCCCGCTACCACCTGCCAGCAAGCCATCGCCTACTTCGGAGAGGGCGTGGCTCATTACGTCGACTCGGGGGATACCCCCGGACCGGTACCTTCCACGATTGTCGATATATCGGGAGCTGAGGTTTCGATCCTGCGCAAGGGAGCTATTGGCAGTGCCACAATTGAAGAAATTCTGGCAATGAACTAGCGTCTGGGCCATAGGTTTCAGTGAAGGAAAAGGAATGTCTGATTCGATTACTGCTTCTGCGCAACTGGTGGATGCAGTCAAGAAAGCGTCGCGTGCAGTTGTCGTCATCGCCATTGCCGTTACTGTGATATTTGGTGCAATCGCCGCATTCATTGCGGGACGCCCGTCTGGTATCGCAGCATTGGTCGGGGGAGTAGTGGGCGTGTTTCTTGCGCTCATCACCGTATTCACAATGGGCTTAGCCATGAAACGATTGGAAATGCAGTCCGCGTTCATGGTGGGTGACTATTTGTTTAAGTTTCTTATTCTCGTTCTCACACTGATTGTCACCCGTGGAATGGAGTTCCTGGACTCGCGCGCCCTCGGCTTGACGGTCCTGGTTTCAATCGTCGCGCAGTCAGCTGTTCAGATGTGGATTCTAGCCCGCGCAAAAATACCAACCATCGATCAGGCAAACTCCGCTCAAGAATAGGTAAAAATTACGATTTCAAAAAGTGATGCTGATAGCATTAAGCAGGGTTCTTAACCCACAGTAGACATTAATCGTATACAGTTCGGGTATCGCCGGTGTTACCGAAGAAGTAGCGTAGCAGTAACACCGTGCATTCGAGCCAGGGGGTGCATCCTGATCACCGCAACAATGACGTCGGCCTTGAGTATTCTGAGCCAGGGGCCGGTTTTCGCGGAACCAGGTATTGGAGATTTCTTCCCTCCAGCATTTGCTTTTGAGGGAACCATATTCGAAATGAACCGGATGGTACTGGTTCGTCTCATCGCCACATTTGCTCTGGTCGCAGTATTCGGAATCGGAGCAGCGCGGGCGAAACTGGTACCCGGTCGCGGCCAATCAATCCTCGAACTTCTCGTGATTTTTGTTCGCGATAACGTCGCTATCGAAACGCTGGGAGAAAAACAGGGGCGTCGATTCGCCCCCATTCTCACAACTATTTTCCTCGCCGTTCTCTTCCTCAATATGACCGGTGTCATACCAGGGCTGAATATCGCCGCCTCCTCGGTGGTCGCAGTACCGCTGGTATTCGCTATCTTGAGCTACCTCGTATTTATCGGCGCAGGTATCCAGGCCCAGGGCGTGGGAGGATTCTTTAAGAGCCAGCTATTCCCGCCGGGGGTTCCGTGGCCTATCTACATTCTGCTCACCCCGATTGAACTGCTTTCGACATTCGTCATCCGGCCGGCTACCCTGACAATTCGTTTGCTTGCCAATATGCTCGCCGGGCACCTCATGCTTGCGTTGCTGTTCTTCGGTACCCACTTCCTTTTCTTCGAAGCCACCGGAGCAATGAAACTCGTGGGCGGTGTAACATTCCTTTCGGCGCTGATATTTACGTTGTTCGAAATCTTCGTTGCCGCCTTGCAAGCCTTTATTTTCGCCATCCTCACCGCCGTCTACATCAAGCTTTCTATTGAAACCCATTAACCCGATCCCACGTCGGATCACAAACAGACTCCTCAAGGTCTTTCCCCTTGAGGTCACATAGAGAAGGAAAACAGCATGACTGGATCGATTGCAGCAATCGGCTACGGCCTCGCCACCCTAGGCCCCGGTATCGGCCTGGGCATCATGATTGGCAAAACTCAGGAAGCAACTGCGCGTCAGCCAGAGGTTGCCTCCAAGCTCTCTGTCAACATGTATATCGGCCTCGCTCTTATTGAAGCTCTAGGCTTGATCGGCCTCGTCCCCGGCCTCATGGCATGGTAGTACTCCCGGTTGAGGCGCATGCGCAGCAGGAAAGTATCCTGGTGCCGCCGCTTTACGATGTCGTCTGGTCGATTATCGTCCTGATCATTATTATCGGAGCCGTTTACTATTACGCACTACCGAAAATTAATGCGATTCTCGACGAACGATCCGAGACTATCGAAGAAGGGCTGGCAGCTGCCGAACGCGCAAAAGAAACAGAAGCGCTCGCTAAGCGCCGGGCTGAAGAAGTCCTCGCGGAAGCTAATGCCGAAGCCGGGAAGATTCGTGCCGGAGCCAGCGACGACGCGAAACAGATTATTGCTCGAGGGCGTAAAGATGCCGAACGTGAAGCCGAGTTAATTCTCGACAACGCGCAGCGGCAGATTCACGCTGAAAGGCAAGCGGCTGAGATTTCGCTTAAGACCGAAGTTGGGCTGCTTGCAACGGAACTGGCGGAAAAGATCGTAGGGGAGCACCTGAAAGATACCGAGCTGACAGCTCGAGTGGTCGACCGCTTCCTGGACGATCTTGAAACCCAACCAGCGGTACAGGAGTCATAAATGCGCGCAGCGAGTGAGAACAGCATGCAAGCTGGCCTCAAGGTGCTTCTCGAGGTTATGCATCGCGACGACATTGATGCGATGGAAATCGCGGAAAACCTGTTTGGGCTTTCCGACCTCGCTCGAAAGTCGAACTCGGTGCGTCATAACCTGACCGACCCTGGTCGATCAGCGGAAGACAAGCGCCAGCTCGCTGAGAATCTCCTAAGCGGGGGTGTCCAACCGCAGACTATCGAGGTAGTTAAAGCTCTGGTAGCTGGAACATGGTCCTCCCCGCAAGACATCGGTGAAGCATTGGAAATTCTCGGTAACGAAGCAGTATTCAGTGCCGCCGAACGCGACCATAAACTTGCGGAGGTTGAAAAGCAGCTTTTTGCTGTCAATAGTTTCCTCGGCGAACACCGTCAACTGCGTATCGGACTATCCGATCTAGGAGTGGGTACCGCCCACGACCGAGCCCATTTCGCGGCAGATCTATTTGGGGATGCCATCAATGTTTACACTCGGCGGCTCGTTCGACGCGCGGTACGCTTGTCTGTTCATGGTCGCCTACAGGGGCGCATCAGAAGTTTGACGGTTGAGGCAGCTGAACGCCAGGGCGATCTCTTTGCCCACGTCACGTCAGCACAGCCGCTTAATGACCAGCAAATGCTGCGTCTCAAGGAACTGTTGGAAAAGCGGTACCACACTGCGATTACCCTTAACGCTTCCGTGGACCCTGACCTCATCGGTGGTCTGCATGTCAAAGTTGGTGACCAGGCCATTAACGCCAGCATCAAATCCAACCTCGCGCAAGCACGCCGAGAAATACAACGCTAAAGACACTCACTACATACGGTAAGGAAAAGCTCAATGGCTGAACTTTCTATCCGGCCCGAACAAATCCGGGCGGCACTGGACAGCTTCGTAGAATCCTACGAACCGTCAGAAACCGCCGTGGAGGAAATCGGCCACGTCACTCAGGCTGCCGACGGCATTGCCCACGTCGAAGGCCTTCCGGGGGCTATGGCCAACGAGCTCCTGCGCTTCGAAGATGGCACTATCGGACTGGCCTCTAACCTCGACATTCGCGATATCGGCGTAATCGTCCTGGGCGACTATACCCATATCGAAGAAGGTCAGGAAGTCCGCCGTACCGGGGAGGTGCTGTCGGTTCCGGTTGGTGACGGCTACCTAGGCCGTGTGGTTGATCCGATGGGCCAGCCCATCGACGGCCTCGGAGACATTACTGACATTGACACCCACCGAGCACTGGAACTGCAGGCGCCCGGTGTGATGATGCGTAAATCTGTCCACGAGCCGTTGCAGACCGGCCTCAAGGCTATCGACTCGATGATTCCGATCGGTCGTGGACAGCGACAGCTCATCATTGGTGACCGCCAGACCGGTAAAACGGCAATCGCCCTGGATGCCATTATCAACCAGCGGACGAACTGGGAAACCGGTGACCCGAAGAAGCAGGTGCGTTGCATTTATGTTGCGATCGGGCAGAAGGGCTCTACGATTGCTTCCGTTAAGGGAGCACTGGAAGCTGCCGGAGCGATGGAATACACCACTATTGTGGCATCGCCGGCATCCGACCCTGCCGGTTATAAGTACCTCGCCCCATACACCGGTTCGGCAATCGGCCAGCACTGGATGTACGAGGGCAACCATGTTCTCATCGTCTTTGACGACCTGTCTAAGCAAGCTGAAGCCTACCGTGCGGTGTCACTCCTTCTACGCCGCCCACCCGGTCGCGAAGCCTATCCGGGTGACGTCTTTTACCTGCACTCGCGTTTGCTTGAGCGTTGCGCCAAGCTATCGGATGAACTCGGGGGCGGTTCGATGACGGGACTTCCCATCATTGAAACCAAAGCCAATGACGTGTCGGCCTATATTCCCACCAACGTGATTTCAATTACTGATGGGCAGATCTTCCTCCAGTCAGATCTGTTCAATGCAAATCAGCGTCCCGCTGTTGACGTCGGTATCTCGGTGTCACGTGTGGGTGGAGACGCCCAGGTTAAAGCCATGAAGAAGGTATCCGGTACGCTCAAGATCACGCTTGCCCAGTATCGTTCAATGGCGGCCTTCGCGATGTTTGCTTCCGACCTTGACTCCGCGACCAAGCAGCAGCTGACGCGCGGTGAGCGTCTCATGGAACTGCTCAAACAGCCGCAGGGAACCCCCTACACAGTGCCGCAGCAGGTCGCCTCGATCTGGGCGGGCACCAACGGCTATCTCGACGATATCCCCGTTGAGGACGTCTCCCGTTTCGAGCACGGTCTACTCGACTACCTGGAAAGCCGCACGGAAGTACTCAAGACGATTGAAGACACCGGGTTGCTGGAAGAAGACACGGAAACCGCTCTGCGTCACGGCGTTGAAGACTATCTGTCCTCCTTCCTTTCCGCCGAAGGGTTGGTACCAGATGCTGACGACGCAGAGGTGGAAGCCGAGATGACCAAGGAAGAGATAGTCCGAGGTAAGAGGGCCTAAATATGGGCGCAAAGCAACGTATCTACAAGCAGCGGATTAACTCCACGCAGACCCTGAAAAAGGTATTCCGCGCGATGGAGTTAATCGCCGCATCTCGCATAGGGAAAGCCCGAGATGCGGCCACCCAGGCCGGGCCCTATGAAAAGGCACTGACCCAAGCGGTGGCAGCGGTCGCCATTCACGGGGATCTTAAACACCCGTTGACTACTACCCGGGAGGACACGAATCGGGTTGCCGTGCTGACCGTGACCTCCGACCGCGGCATGGCAGGGGCGTACTCCGCAACGATTCTGCGAGAAACTGAGCGTCTGCTCGAACGGCTGCGCAGCGAGGGTAAAGAACCCGTGCTGTACACTTCCGGACGTCGTGCAACCGCGTATTTCCGTTTCCGTAACCGCGAGATTCAAAGCTCGTGGGAAGGAGAATCGGATGCGCCGACGGCTGAGACGATTCGTGAAATCGGGCGAGAACTACTGGGCGCATTCCTCGATGAAAATCCGCGAACTGGCGTATCCGAGGTGTACCTGGTTTTTACGCGCTTTAAGAATCTCGTCTCCCAGGTCCCCGAAGTCCGCCAGATGCTTCCGCTGACGGTAGTTGACACCCCGGAGGCGGACGAGGAACGCGAAGGTGAACTCGGATTTGTCGACCATCCGGAAAATGCCTTTCCAACTTATGAGTTCGAGCCTAATGAACGCGCCGTGCTCGATGCGCTTTTGCCGCTCTACGTGGAAAACCGGATTCGCAACGCGCTCTTGCAGGCGGCGGCCTCCGAACTCGCTTCAAGGCAACAGGCAATGCACACCGCAACGCAAAATGCGGAAGAACTTATTACCGACTACACACGCTTGGCGAACTCGGCGCGCCAGGCGGAGATCACGCAAGAAATTAGCGAGATCGTATCCGGCGCCGACGCTCTAGCAAACGGCTGATGCAGGGACAAGGAAAGAACATGACTGAAGAATCCCAAAAGACTCCAGGCGTGGGACGTATCGCGCGCGTCATCGGACCGGTGGTGGACCTCGAATTCCCACCGGATCAGATGCCCGCCATGTACAACGCCCTCCACGTCGATGTCGACCTAACCGGCCAGGGCGAGGGGAGCGAACAGCAGACCATGACGCTGGAGGTCGCTCAGTTCCTCGGCGACAATCTCGTGCGCGCTATCGCCCTCAAGCCAACCGACGGTCTCGTGCGCGGCGCCAAAGTACGCGATACCGGATCGCCGATCACGGTCCCGGTAGGAGATGTCACTAAAGGTCACGTATTCAATGTGACCGGTGAGTGCCTCAACCTTGAAGAAGGCGAGACACTGGAGATTAACGAACGCTGGCCTATTCACCGACAGCCACCGCATTTCGATCAGCTTGAGTCCAAGACCAAGATGTTTGAAACCGGTATCAAAGTTATCGACCTACTGACTCCCTACGTACTCGGTGGGAAGATCGGTCTCTTCGGTGGTGCCGGCGTCGGTAAGACCGTGCTCATTCAAGAGATGATTCAGCGTGTGGCACAAGATCACGGTGGTGTCTCCGTATTCGCCGGGGTGGGGGAGCGCACCCGCGAAGGCAACGACCTGATCCACGAAATGGATGAAGCGGGGGTCTTTGATAAAACCGCCCTTGTCTTTGGTCAGATGGATGAACCGCCGGGTACTCGTCTGCGCATCGCCCTGACCGGCCTGACTATGGCCGAGTACTTCCGCGACGTGCAGAACCAGGATGTTCTCCTCTTCATTGACAATATCTTCCGTTTCACGCAGGCTGGCTCGGAAGTATCCACGCTTCTGGGACGTATGCCGTCAGCGGTGGGTTACCAGCCCAACCTCGCCGATGAGATGGGACAACTGCAAGAACGTATTACCTCGGCCGGCGGTCACTCGATTACCTCACTGCAGGCAATTTATGTGCCTGCAGATGACTACACTGACCCGGCACCGGCGACCACATTCGCGCACCTTGATGCCACCACCGAACTGTCGCGTGAGATTGCCTCCCGCGGTCTATACCCGGCGGTGGATCCCTTGGCGTCGACTTCCCGTATCCTCGATCCGACCTATGTCGGTGAGGAGCATTACCGGGTCGCCACCCAGGTGAAGTCGATCCTGCAGAAGAATAAGGAACTGCAGGACATCATCGCCATTCTCGGTGTGGATGAGCTTTCTGAAGAAGATCAGCTGACGGTGGCTCGTGCGCGCCGGATCGAACAGTTCCTGTCGCAGAACACCTATATGGCCGAGAAGTTCACCGGTGTGGTGGGGTCAACAGTTCCGCTGGAAGAGACGATTGAGGCGTTTAAGCGCATCGCGGAAGGCGAATACGACCATATTCCGGAACAGGCGTTCTTCAATATCGGCGGTATTGACGATCTTGAACGTGCCTGGCACGAGCTACAGAAGGCTTAGCCATGGCAAAAGATGCCCGAATGCTTCAAGTCGAAGTGGTGACGCGCACGACGCGGCTATGGCACGGCCTGGCCAGTTCGGTGATTGTCCCCTCTATCGACGGTGACCTCGGTATCCTCGTTAATAGAGCTCCGATTCTGGCTGTCCTGCGTCCCGGTACCGTGGTGTTACACACGGCCGACGAAGGGCAGAAGGAAATCGAAGTTTCGGCAGGATTCGCATCGGTTGACTCGAATTTCGTAACCATCGTTGTTGATTCTGGCGATTTTATCCGTCAATAGGTGAGGAGGAGGGCAACCGTGACTGCGTTATTCATCATCGTTGCCCTCCCTCTTGCTGTCGTAATCGTGACCGTGGGGATCATCCTCATCCGCACACGAATGATCGGACATATCGTCGGCACTTTTGAATGCTGGGCCCGTTCGGATACCTCATCCGGATGGGTTTCCGGTATGGCGCGCTTTGGTAGCTGCGACCTACAGTGGTTCCGACTTGTGGGTATCTATTTCGGCCCCCAGTTCCGACTTCCGCGAAGTCAAATGACGGTGTCTGCTCCCATTGACAGATCTGAAGGAATTGTCGAAGTGATGGTGGAATCAGAAGGACAACGCCAGTATCTGGCAATGCGTACGGAGTGGTACAACGGGCTCTTATCGTGGGTTGATTCCAGCGCACCAAGATCACGGGACGACTACGAACTGTAGAAGGTATCCAAGACCACCTGCCGGTCGTGAGACTAGCCAGCTACCTCCCACAGTCAATTAGAACAGACGAGATTCTGCATCATCCATGCCGCGCATGGCATCGTAGTCGAGTACAACGCACCGGATGCCGCGGTCTTCGGCCAGGGTACGCGCTTGTTTCGTGATCTCCTGGGCCGCGAATATTCCGCTCAACCCTTCAAGGAGCGGATCGCGGCTCAGTAATTCGAGATAACGGGTTAACTGTTCCACACCGTCAACACCACCACGGCGCTTCACTTCAACGGCAACTGGGGCGCCTTCATCCGTGCGCACCAGTAAATCCACCGGACCGATCGCGGTGGGGTATTCGCGTCGCACCAGGCGCCAACCCGCGCCGAGAATATCTACTTGATCGGCGAGAAGTTCCTGTAAATGCGCTTCCACACCGTCCTTAATCAGGCCGGGATCGATTCCGAGTTCTTCTTCGTGATCGAGGTAGATTTCACCCACCCGGATCACCAGGCAGTCATCGGTCTTTGTCGCTTCTACCACCCACACCTGGGTGAATCCCTCGCGTTTTTCTTCTTCATCCGGTTCCCGCACGCGCAACGTACATGGTGCGGTCATCCAATTCAGCGGCTTATACGAGCCGCCGTCCGAATGCACCAAAACGGAGCCGTCGCCCTTAAGCATGAGGGTGCGCTTAGCTAACGGCAGGTGAGCATCGAGACGTCCAGAATAGTCGACGGAGCATTCAGCAATGACAATTCGCACGCAACCACCATAGATGCCCGCGAGTAACTTCGCCAAGTTCGGCTGCGCCCAGCCTAGTGCGCTGAAAGTGGGCAAAGTTCCACCGTGCGAGAGACAATGGAAACATGAGTGAAAAGACGATTCTTCGCGGCACTATGGTCACCGATACGCGCGTCATCGACGATGGTGCGGTGGTTTTTTCCGACCGCATCCACCGTTGCGGCCCCGCCCGCGATATCCTCAGCGCCGATGAAATGGAGGTTGCAGAAACCGTCACCGGCTATATTCTTCCCGGCCTCGTCGACATTCACTGTCACGGAGGAGGCGGGCAATCCTTCCCCAATGCGGAGACTGCCCAGCAGGCAATGGTGGCGGTATCAGAACATCGGCGGCACGGTACAACCACGCTGGTGGCATCGGCAGTAACGGCTGCTCCTGAGGTACTTCGAGCCCGAGCGCGCACACTGACCGGCCTATGTGAAGACGACGAACTTGCCGGCATCCACTTTGAAGGCCCCTTCGTATCCCACGAACGCTGCGGTGCCCAAGACCCCACATATATCGTGGACCCCGACCCGGAACTGACCCGAGAACTCATCGACATATGTCGCGGATACGCTGTCACCATGACGCTAGCTCCGGAAAAACCTCGCGCCTACGGCCCCGGTTCAGTGGCTGAGGTACTCATTGAAGGAGGGGCTCTGCCTTCGTGGGGCCACACCGACTCCGGACCCGAGCAGGTGCGCGCCGCCCTCCAATACTCGCGTCAGCAGCTTGAAACAAACGTACAGAGATCCTCTCAAGCCACCGCCACTCATTTGTTTAACGGGATGCGTCCCATCCACCACCGTAACCCCGGTCCCGTCCCGGAATTCCTGGCCGATGCGGCGCGCGGCGGCGCGATTCTTGAACTGATTGCTGACGGGGTGCACGTGGCACCAGATATGGTGCGCGCGGTATACGAAATGCTGGGACGCGACGCCCTCGTCTTCGTCACCGATGCTATGGCGGCAACGGGAATGCCTGACGGTTCCTATCAGCTCGGACCGCAAGCTGTGACGGTGCGTAATGGCGTAGCGACACTGACTGAGGGCGACTCAATCGCGGGCGGAACATCACATCTGCTCGACCAGGTGCGTTTGTTGGCGGAAGACTATATACCGCTGGTCGACGCCGTGTATATGGCTAGTTCTCAGGGGGCGAAGATTCTTGGCGATGAATCGGTTGGCGCCCTGGCAGAGGGGAAGCGCGGTGACATTGTTGTAACCGACCGGAAACTGCATCCGCTGAGGGTATATCGCCGCGGTACAATCGTGTCAGCATCGTGAGGAGGATCCGTGGCACGCAGGTCAAGAAAGAGACCGTGGAATCGGCCGCATACTCCACTTAATATGGATCGACTGGCCTCTATGCCACGCATTGTTGAGCGCGGCGGCGAAGCTTTTTCTGTTCAGTACTTATCGCGGGCGACAAAAACCTACGTCTGTCCAGGGTGCCATCACGACATCCTGCCGGGTTCACCACACGTTGTCGTATGGCGCGAGGAGGGGCGCTTCGGACTCGACCACGGTGTCGAATCACGACGCCACTGGCATCCCGGATGCTGGCGGTCGGGTAGGCCAGCATGAATAGGATGAGGCTACGTGCCTACGCCACTGCCGCTCTTGACGATCGCATTCCGGTTATTGCTCTGGCGGCAAGCCCATTCGATCACCGCTCGTGGGAAGCAGTTGCCAGACTGGTTACGCGGGTGCCTTTCCTGGTTCTCACGGGGCCGGTCGAGCCAGTGGAAAAACCGAGTATGCACGCGCACGTTAGCCTGATTGACGATACCCTCGACGCCTTGGGAATCGACCATGCGGTATTTGCCGGCAGCGGCCTCCTCGGTGAGACAGTACTTCATTTTGCGGTAACACATCCGCAACGGGTGGCGGGTCTCGCCGTAGCGGGGGCAACTGGTGCAGCGGCGAGTCTTAGCGATCGATCCCGCTGGTTGGAAGCGACCATCACCACCATGGGAGATGCGGGCGATCCCGCCGTGACCGAAGCCATTAAATCACTGGCTGAGGACGCAACCTCCGCGGTGACACGAAGTAAGAGCGCCCTCATTAATCTGATGAATGAATGGGCGCGCACCTGCGACCCGCGTGAAGTTGGATGGATCTTGCGTGCCCAATCAACCAGGTTAGATGTGCGCGAGGAGCTGGCGGAACTTACCGTCCCGACGACCATTCTTCGCGGCGATAACGATCCGCATACCAGCCGCGAGGCGATGAGTAGTCTTGTCGAAGCACTGTGCACCGTGCTACACCACGTACCCGGAGCGGGAAATATCCTACACTTCGAACAGCCGGCGCGTTTTGCGCAGGCAATTGAATCGCTCCTTCCCTTCGTCTGTGAAGGCAATGCCGAAAGAAATGAAGCGGGACGCAGACCCTAATCTGCCGAAGCCACCTCATCGACGCTAGAGTCAGAATCGGAGCTAAAGAGATCAGATTCAGGTTTTTCTATTTCGTCTCGCGCTTCAATAGGGTCAATGCCGGCGATGCCTCGAGCAGCGGTTGAGCCAAGAAGGCCGCGCATTTCTTCCAGATAAGCGGCCACCGATTCACGCTGGCGCTCGAGCTTCTCGACAGTGCGTTGCGCGGTTGCGCGTTCACTTAGTGCTTCTTGGCGGGCGGCTTCGCGTAGCTGTTCAGCTTCCGCTTCTGCGGCGGCAATCATGGCTTCGGCATTGCGGCGAGCGTCCTCCTGACGGCGCCGCACGACGGCATCGGTATCGGTTAGTAAACGTTCGGCACGTTGCAGAGTTTCAGACAGGTGCTTCTCCGCTTCTGAAACCTGTGCCTTTGCAGCCGCTACCATAGCCGCGGTCTCCGTCCGCGCCTGATCGTGTGCTTTGGCATCATCTTCGCGAGCTTGAGCTCGCAAGTCGGCGATCTCCTGGTCAGCTTCCTGGCGTTCGCGGACAATTCTTGCGCGGGATTGGTCGGCATTATCGCGAGCTTCGCGTACTAGCGTCTCAGCTTCCGAACGAGCCTGCCCCAACGCCTTTTCTGCGGCGGCGCGGGCCTGCTCAATGGTGTCCTTGGCTTCCGCGTTAGCGGCCTCGCGAACTGCTTGCGCATCGGCGTTGGCATCGGCGCGCATTTGCGTCGATTCCTGTTCAGCCTTGACGCGCATTTCGACGTACTCTTTTTGCGACCGTGCTCGCAGAACTTCCACTTCCCGTTCGACGCCGCTACGTGCATCGTTAACGAAAGTATTTGTTTCAGCACGTAAACTCTGAGCTTCACGTTCAGCCGATGCGACGAGCTCGTCGGCTCGGTGTTGAGCATTGGTCAACACCGTTTCCGCCTCAGCCGTAGCGCGAGAGGTTCGTTCATCGGCCTCGCGTCGCGCCTCTGCCAGTAAAGCTGACGCTTCCGCCTCCGCGCGTTGAGATAAGCGCTGCGTATTGGTGCGAGTTCGCTCGAGAAGCGAATCAGCTTCGGCGCGGGCTTTGACGGTGACAGCCGTCGCCTGTTCTTCGGCGGACCGAAGCAACTGCTCTACCCGCGAACCAATCCCGGCGAAGGAGGCTCGTTCTTGTTCGTCGACGCGCGAACGCATCTGTTCGACTTCTTCTTCCAGGTTGCGAGCTCGCTCTTCGGCAATTTCTGCTCGACGGCGAGCCTCGGAAAGAGCGGTCATCAAGGTCTGCAGTTGCTCATCTACCTGAATCCGGTCGTAGCCTCGCATTACTACGGGGAAGTCAGTTTGTTCTTCTGTCACGGAACGTCCTCCTGGCGCCTACGTTGGGGCGATCTACTCACGCTCTCTTAAGTGTAGACAACCGAAGTATAATCGGTGAAACAGTGGACGTTATATTAGGCGAAAATCTCACAAAAAGGTGGTATTCGTCGCTACCGGCCTGCAAAAAGTGGAGGTAGCAACGTTTTAGCCATAGTCTTTGTAGGGATAACTGTGCTTTTTATCAGGGGGATCGTTGAAAGACGCCATTAAACGAACAAGGTTGCCGATTGCACTCATAGTCATTGGTACGGTCATGGCTGTGGTGGGAATAGTTTTCTCCACCGTGGCACGCCCATCCCCCGAAGTAACGGCTTCGCTTGACGAGCCGCAGGAGCCCTATGTGATGACACACGAGGGGGTACTCGACCTCTTTGATTCCGATGCGATCATCACAGCCGAAGGTGACGAAGAAACTCCGATTGTCATGGTCGTTGGGCACGCGTCCGATATCGCGGCGTGGCTGGACGGCGCCGCCTATGCAGAAATAGTCGGGTTGCAATCGTGGACGCAGCTAAAAGCCGAATCGCAGGAAGCGACCTCCGATGATAATCAGCCCGGCTCGCCTGAAAACTCAGATATGTGGCTAGAGAAGAAGACCGGTACCGGGTCAGTGTCGCTGACACAAAAGCACGGTGCAGGAGATCTTTCTATCCTGGTGGCTAGCGACGGCGAACAGCCAGCCCCGAAGGTGTCGATTACGTGGGAGCGTACTGTTTCAACGGCCTGGGCTACCGCCTTGATTATATTTGGCGCCCTGCTTGCGTTACTCGGATTCTCTCTAGCTTGGAGCTTTCTGCGGACAAAGAAAAAAGTCGATCCCGAGCGTCGCAAGAAAGAACTGGATGCACAGCGACGTGTCGAAACTCCCGTTAAGAAAACTATTGAAGCGACCGCGGGAGGGAAAACCGTTAAATTCCCCTCTCGTCGTGCTATTCGCGAAGCCAGGGAACGCGGCGAGAATGAGATCATTATCGACGGACAAAGATTTGATACCGGGCTCGTTCCAGTCGTCAAGAAAGTTCGGACAGTTGAGGAGGACGCCCTCCCCGGTGACCCGTCCACCGACACCGATAGTCACGCCGTGAGCGAGGTTCGCAGGGAGGAAGGCGAAAGCAATGAATAATCGGCGAGTTCTACTGAAGTTCGTCGCAGTTTTAGCGGCCGGCGCCTCTCTTACCGCATGTGCCGATGAACTGCCGTCGCTGCCGCAAGAGGGGACGCAACCGTCGGCCTCCGCCATTCCTAATTTGGATGGAAATCAGATCCAAGCTGTCCTCGACGACCTCAACACGGTGCTCGCGCAGGGCGATGAGGCGTTGGATTCAGAGATATTGGCGGCGCGGGTGAAGGATCCGGCAATAGCCATGCGCAGCGGATTCTATCAGTTGGCGGAATCAGCTGACGAGTCGATTCCAGCGCTCAATGCCGATCCGAATTCAGTAACTGTCACACGCAGTGATAGCTGGCCGCGAGCGATTGTCACGGTCACTCAGACGGGTGAAGAGGAACTGCCCAGCGTCATGTTCATTACCCAGTCAGATGCGCGAGCGCAGTACAAGCTAGAAAACTGGGCACGTCTGTTTCCGGGAGAATCCATACAAACCATCGCAATTTCTGATGGCACTCCTGTGGTGGGATTGGAATCGACCGACTATCTACTCACTCCGCAGGAAGCTTTGGAAGCGTGGATCGACCGATTAAACGGTGGAGAAGAACATGCGGACGAGTTTGAAGAAGATGATTTCACGTCGTATTACCAATCTGAACGCAGTTCGATTTCGGAGGCGGTTGAAGCAGCCGGAACAGTGACAATGGAGGCCTATACGGCAGATTATCCGGTGACGGCCGTTAAACTCGCTGATGAATCAGCCCTGGTAGCTACAGCCTTTGAGTACCAGATGAAATACGAGCGTACGGTGGATCGTGCCACCTTGAAGGTGGGCGGTACTCCAGCCAAACTGATGGAGGACCCCGAAGTAACGGATGAGCCCGTAGTGGTGAAGTACCTGTGCTCGGTTTTGCTGTCGCTGCCGCCAAAAGGCTCGGAAGAAGGAATCACCGCCATCGGTGCTGAACGTGTCCTCCAGTCAGTTGAACGAGTATCAAGCGAGTAGGAATGTCTGAACACAAAACACAAGAAACGATGCCCGCAGATGTCCGTGGAGCTGTATCTTTGGACCAGAATGCAGCAGCTACGTCCTCGGCCGGAGGCAGCACAACCCCTGGAGCAACGGCTAGTAGCACAGACCAGAACCAGCTCACCGGCCCCATAATTCGCGACGTCTCCGAAGCGGATCTCAACGAGATTGCGGTGATTTCTCAGCAGGTTCCCGTCGTCATTGACCTGTGGGCTACATGGTGTCAACCCTGTAAGCAACTGGGACCGATCCTAGAAGACTTGACGCGTGAACTGGATGGGCGCATCGTGTTAGCGAAAGTTGATGTGGATGCGAATCCGCAACTTGCGCAGGCATTTCAAGCCCAGTCCATACCCACTGTCGTTGCGTTGGTCGGAGGGCGCCCTGTACCGCTGTTCCAAGGGGCGCAACCGCGACAGCAGGTGGCAGCCGTATTCAACGAGTTGTTACAGGTGGCCACTCAAGCTGGCGTCACCGGACGCATGGTCGATACCGCGGCGCCGGCAGAACCAAAAACTGATCCACTGCACGAGGCTGCGCTGGCTGCCGAAGACGCGGGTGATATTGAACGAGCTATCGGTGAATGGGAGACGGTCCTCAAGAAACAGCCGAAAGACCATACCGCGAAAGAAGCACTTGCGCGCTTAAATCTCGCGAAACGGGTGACGAGTGAAGAACACGATTCGTCACCGCTGGGACGCGCTGACCAGGCGTTTATCAACGATCAGGTTGACGACGCATTTTCGATTCTGCTCGATACGATTTCCGAACAAAAGCTGTCGGAACCTGACGCTGCGGAAGCCGCGCGCACCCGGCTGATTGAGATGTTTACCGTGCTGGGAAACTCTGATCCGCGAGTGAAAGCCGCGCGCGCACGCCTTTCCACACTGCTGTTTTAAACCCGCTGCTTTGATGATCGCTTCTCAGACACTATCTTGTGTGAGGGTGTCTGAGAAGCGATTAATAATGGCTGGTGCGGGTACCCTCGATACGCATCCTCCGCGCACCGTCCTGACATCATCGTGGGGATACCAGAACGAGATTTTCCCACGGAATAGGGTTAGGAATAGTACCCGTGAACGTTAGATCATCTTTTCCGTCGAATCCCGTATACTTCCACTCGCCACTTGTCGTTTGGAACATTTGCGATGCATAGAGATTAGTCGGTTCAGCGTACCGAGCATTCTCTAAGTCAAATGGGCCGACAGGGGAGGCTCCTTCGGCAAACCACACTCCACCATCACAGGGGGTCATTTGCATGTCGGAGGCACAGGAAAACACGAGATAATGACGACCATCAATTGTTCGACTTTGTGCGCATTCGAGATGCCCAAACTGTGACCGTGACGTCAATGGTTCTTGAATGCTCCAGGTGTCTAAGTCCTCAGATATCGCGTGGCCGATCACACCCTTGCTTAAATGGTCGCCATCTTTCAAACGGGCGGTAATGAACATGTGCCATTGATCATGGAACTGGAACACGAAAGGATCCCTCCAGGCAATATCGCCATCCGTATTTGAGATCGCTTCATACCAGCGTTCATCTGCTTCCAACGGTGCGTGTGACATGCGGGTAAAGCTGATTCCGTCGGATGAATCAGCCCATCCGATCCGTTGGACTTTTCGGCCGTGATCGCTCGATGATATTCCGGTGTAAAAAAGCCGAATACCGCCGTTGGGATGATGAATAGCTGAACCGGTCCAGGTTGCTCTATCATCGAACGTCCCGGCTGTGTTATGAACAAGAGCATCGGGTAGCAGATGCCATGTTAGACCGTTGTCGTATGAGCGGGCGTGTCCTATCGAAGCCCTTGTGTGTCGATGCGCAGGGTTGATGAGAGCTCGCGATGCGCGAAGAAAAAACAGATCGAGATAGTCATCTGAGCTCAGTATCCAATGATCCCAGACCCAATGATCGGAGAGATTTAGTGCCACGAGATTAACCTTTCACACCTGTAGATGCCAAAGAGGCGACAAACGACTTCTGGAAGAGGACAAATACAATAAGAACCG
>JAUNVE010000066.1 GCA_030537795.1 Actinomycetaceae bacterium | reverse complement strand
GATATTCGCCCGCGTGCTATGACTCGTGATATTGACTGGGGGATCCCGGTTCCCGGTTGGGAGGATCAACCAAGCAAACGCCTCTACGTGTGGTTTGACGCGGTGGTCGGCTACCTCTCGGCCTCTATTGAGTGGGCACGCCGATCCGGTGATCCCGAGGCGTGGCGCCGATGGTGGAATGATCCGGAAGCACTGTCGTATTACTTCATGGGTAAAGACAATATTGTGTTCCACTCGCAGATTTGGCCCGCAGAACTCCTTGGCTACAACGGGGCTGGCTCCAAGGGAGGCGAACCAGGTGATTTTGGAACTCTCAATCTTCCCACCGAGGTCGTGTCGTCAGAGTTTTTGACTATGGAGGGCAAGAAATTTGCTTCTTCACGCGGCATCGTGATTTATGTGCGAGACATGCTCGAGCGCTACCAGCCCGACGCCCTCCGGTATTTCATTTCGGCGGCGGGGCCGGAGACGTCGGATGCCGACTTCACGTGGTCGGAGTTTGTACGCCGCACGAATTCAGAGCTTGTGGCTGGCTGGGGCAATCTGGTAAACCGCACAGCTTCGATGATCGCTAAACGCTTCGGTGAAATTCCAGAGCCGTCTGAACTTGAGCAGGTGGACCGTCAGCTTCTCGACGTGATCGACAAAGGCTTTGATGAAGTCGGGGAGCTTATTCGCTCCCACCATCAAAAATCAGCACTGGCAACGATAATGCGGCTCGTTGGAGAGGCAAACAAATATGTCGCCGATACAACGCCATTTAAGCTGAAGGCGGATGACGAAATGCCGCGTTTGAGGACAATCTTGTGGACGCTGGCACAAGCGGTTAACGATCTCAACCACATGATTTCCCCATTCCTGCCGCATTCGGCCAATGCGGTGGATCGTGTCATGGGGGGCGAAGGACAGGTCGCTCCGATGCCACATATCGAGGAGGTTGTTGATCTCGACACCACCTTGGAGGACGGGTCCGACCACGCCTACCCCATTATTACGGGTGACTATTCCGGATTCCCCTCATGGGAGCGTCATGCGATTACCGTTGGCACGGCGATTGCCAAACCGAAGCCCGTATTCGTTAAGTTGGACGAAGCCATCATTGAGGAGGAGTTGGAACGGTATTCCGGCCTCGTATAGATGGCAAGAGTCCCCGGTGGAATCCACCGGGGACTCTTATCGTTTTCAGCTACTTATCGCCCCAGGCGTCAAGAGCACAGCGGAGGCTGACCGCTCCGCCGGTAAAGTTTCGCACCTGATATCCGTGGGCTTGGAGAATGCGCTGGGCCAGGTAGGAGCGCAGGCCCGATGCGCAGTAGACGGCTACGGGTCGCCCATCCGCCGCTGCTTCGACCTCATCGAGTCGATCACGGAGTTCGGGAAGCGGGATGACGGTGGCTTCTTCAAGTCCCACGTTACGTTCGGCTTCACGGACTCCGCGTACGTCAAGAATGAAGTCGTTGGCTCGCACGTCCTCCAGGTCGGTGTAATCCCAGGTAGGAGTTTCTCCGGACAAAATATTTCCGGCGACAAATCCGAGCATGTTAATAATGTCTTTTGCAGCCCCAAACGGCGGGGAATATGTCAGTTCAAGTTCGGCTAGGTCATCCGCTGTCATGCCGGCACGAATCGCGGTCGCTAGCACGTCGATTCGCTTATCTACTCCGTCGGCACCAACGGCTTGCGCTCCGAGCAGATGACCGTCGGGAGAGAAGGTGGCATTGAGATGGATTTGTGAGGAACCGGGGTAGTAACCCGCGTGATTGGGGCCGTGAATCCGGATGACACGGTGGTCTATGCCCTGTTCGGTGAGGACGCGAGTTGAGGAGCCTGTGACAGCAGCAACTTGATCGAAAACCCGAACGATGGCTGTTGCCAGTACGGGTTGCTGCGGGATCGTGCGATGACCGAGGGCTTTATCCGCGGCACGTCGTCCCTGCCGATTTGCTGGCCCCGCGAGGAGCACGGGCCCGCGGCGCCCATCGGCGAATGATACCTGGACGGCATCGCCGCAGGCGAGAATGTCAGGATCGGATGTCACCTGATCGTCGTCCACGACGATGGCGCCGCGTTCACCAAGTTCCAGACCGGCTGCCTCGGCCAACTGTGAATTTGGGCGGACGCCGACACTCATGAGGACGAGGTCGGCATCGAGTACTTGACCATCCGTTAAGCCGACGCGAACTCCGTCTCCATCTTCAGCGTCCGTGATGGTTTGAGCGCCTACTCCGAGATGCAGGTCAATGCCCTTATCTTTGAGTTCAGTGTGCAGGATGCTCGCTAAGTCTGCATCGAGGGGTGGGAGGACGTGATCGACGAATTCGACCAACGATACGTCTAGGCCGCGGTGTGCGAGCGCCTCGACGGCTTCTAGTCCAATGAATCCGGCTCCGAGAACAACGGCTCGCGCGGGTCGGTTGGTATTAGCGGCGAGTGCTTCTTCGACCTGGGCGATAACTGCGTCCATTTCAGGGATTGTGCGTAAGGTCGAGACGCGCGGGTGGTCAATTCCTGCAATCGGGGGTTCGACGGAAACCGCGCCGGGGGAAAGGATGAGCTTGTCGTAGGATTCTGTGTATTCGCCCTCAGGGCCGACAGCAGTTACGGTTTTGTTTTCACGATTGATCGATGTGACTTCGGTATTAATGCGTACGTCCAGTGCGGCGCGCTTCGCAAGTGTTTCGGGAGTGTGGAGCAGGAGCGAATCTCGTTTCTCAATCTCGCCCGCTACGTGATAGGGGAGTCCGCAATTGGCGAATGAGACGTATGGACCGGCCTCAAAGACAATAATTTCAGCGGTTTCGTCGAGGCGGCGGGCGCGGGCGGCGGCGGACATGCCTCCGGCTACCCCACCGATTATTAGGAGTTTCATTTTTACGCTTTCAGTTGATTAGGCGAGGGACAGGAAGATTTTTTCGATTTGTTGCGATTCAGCAAGCGCATCGGGCTGTTGGGAACAAGCCTGCATGGCGGCAAGAATCATGGCGTAGGTTGCTCGGTCAACGGCTTTATTCGCCGCGATCATTTGGGGGAGTACCTGCAGGCACGCTTCGTCTTGATCTAGCTGCCTGATGACGGCTTCGAGTTGTCCGCGTGCGCGAGACAGTCGGTTTCTAACGGCTCGTCGTTCGGCGCTGTCGAGGTGTACGGTGTTCATGCGCTACGACCTCCGGCATTGACCCAGGAGGAAAAACCGCCCTTCAGTGAAACCGCATCAAAGCCAAGGTCGCGCAGGGTTTTCGCACCGCTACGGGAACGCATTCCCGATTTGCAGTATACGACGACCGGGCGATTCTTTGACAGACGCTTGGGGGCATTGGTGGCAACTTGGCCGAGTGGCACGTGAGTGGCGTGAGCGGCGTGCCCCGTCTTCCATTCGTGCTTTTCACGCACGTCGAGTAGCTGGGCTCCATCTTTGACCATCTCGACCGCTTGCTCGCCGGTGACGTTATTCTTTGATCCACCAAATAAGTTCGACAGGAAGCCCATAGTTATCCCCCTAGGATATGCAGTTGCGTTTAAACCGGTTACTCCATACCCTAGGGGGTATTTTACCATTCGGTCAATAGGATGTGGGTCTCATCCTCTATTCTTTCGTCTGTGGTTGGAGAAGCTGGCTAATGCGGCCACGATGAGCAAGATAACGCCAAGCAGCCCAAAAACAATGACTGCGGCGAGACTCCAGTCGATGTGTTCCATCCACGGGAGCATCCAAATTGCGATGCCTGCGATAATGAGTAGCAATCCCCAGGTGAGCAGTCCGAACTTAATGCCGGGGCGCGCAGTGTGCCCTGTAGGCTCACTCATGGATTGCGGGACGAAAGCAGACTCCCGAGGAGCGCTTTGTGCAGCGGAAGTGTGGGCCTGCTGTGCGACATCATATTGGAGGGCGTGCGGCGGGACTTCCCCTGTCGCAGCGGGTGAAAATGCAGGTCGTTTGGACTCGCCGGGCATGGGTGAGCCTTCGGATTCAGACTCGGAAGGCTCTCCTGTGGTTT
>JAUNVE010000023.1 GCA_030537795.1 Actinomycetaceae bacterium | reverse complement strand
CCAGCGACCTCTTCCTTATCAGGGAAGCGCTCTAACCGACTGAGCTATAAGCCCGAACGGGTCATCCGTACCTGTCAAGGTTAGCGAACTTCTATCACCTTTGACAAAACGTGTCCCCGTGACTTGCAACACGCCTATAAATCCCCGATTTCAGGCATTTGTTATTCATCCATCAAGGTAACGCGAATCCCGCCGACTAGAGCAGCAACCACGTTATAAATCAAGGCTCCGAGAGTGGCTAGCGCGGTAAGCACGACGATATTGATCACGCCAACCAGCGTGGCCATCGACATCACTTGCGGAAGGCGTGCGTAGTCCAACAAAGCGGTAAATGAATCAGCTCCGATGCTGAGGAGAAATCTCTCAATATCGGAAAATACCTGCATGGCGTCAAGCATGAACCATACCACCAGGGTGGCGACAACACCGGCGATGGCAACCGCAACTGACAGCAGAAAACTGACCTTCATGACAGACCAGGGATCAACCCGCGCCACCGCAAGCATAACTTGTCGGGGGGCGTCGTCTTCCCATTCCTTTTCGGGAACAGTTATCGATTGTTCTTCACTCACTGCTCGGTCTCCTGATCATTAGTGTCGGCAGAGGATTCACTATCAGTATCCGCTACTTCTTCAGCTGACGTTGGTTCGTCGCCCTCCGTGTCATCAGATTCATCTAAATCCGGTTCCAAGTTCCGCGCCACGGCGATAATCCGATCATCTTCGCTGGGACGAGCAAATGTCACACCTTGGGTAGTTCGCCCGGTGCGAGAGATTTCATCCACCCGCGATCGCACAATATTGCCGCTTTCCATGATGACAAGAACTTCATCTTCCTCGTGGACCTTTAACGCACCTACCAAGTCACCGCGCTCTTCCACGAGATTGGCTACTTTGACACCCAACCCGCCCCGGAGCCGGATCGGATATGTATCAATGGCGGAACGTTTCGCATACCCTCCTTCAGTCACCACTAGAAGGTCGGAACCTGCTTCCACCACTTCCATTGATAACAGTGAATCGTCATCGCGGAATCGCATGCCTCGCACACCTGATGTTGATCGACCCATTGGCCTCACGTTGTCATCATTGGCGTGGAATCGAATGGCCTGTCCGTGTCTGGACACCAGCACCAGATCGTCAGCCGGATCAACGATGGCAGCGGCGACGAGTTCATCAACCGATCCATCATCCATTTCCCTCAGGTTAATGGCTATCAAACCGCCCGTGCGCGGCGAGTTATAGTCTTCTAATCGTGTTTTCTTCACTAAGCCAGACTTAGTAGCAAGAACCAGATACTCTGCCTGTTCGTAATCCCGGATAGCGAGCACTTCGGAGATCGTCTCATCCGGCTGGAAGGCCATCAGATTGGCAACATGCTGCCCTCGCGAATCGCGGCCCCCTTCGGGTACTTCATAGGCTTTGGCACGATAAACTCTGCCGAGATTCGTGAAGAAGAGCAACCAGTGATGTGTTGTCGTAACAAAGAAATGCTCAACGACGTCATCTTGTCGCAGCTTTGCTCCTCGCACACCTTTTCCACCGCGATGTTGAGAGCGGTAGTGGTCGATTCGCGTGCGTTTGGCATATCCGTCGCGAGTGATAGTAACGACCACGTCTTCTTCGGGAATCAGATCTTCCTCGGACATCTCTCCGGAGAACGGGACGATTGAAGTACGCCGTTCGTCACCGAATTTATCGACCAGCTCAGCCAGTTCATCGCGGACAATCATGCGTTGACGTGCGGGGTTTTCAATAATATTTTCCAAATCGAGAACCCGAGCTTTGATTTCCGCGTGTTCGTCAAGGATTTTCTGGCGCTCGAGGGCGGCCAATCGACGCAATTGAAGAGCCAAAATCGCATCTGCTTGTGCCTCATCAATATCCAGTAATTCCATCAAGCCGACACGAGCCTCGTCGACTGTCGGTGAGCGTCTGATAAGCGCAATTACTTCGTCGAGGGCGTCGAGAGCTCGAAGATAGCCTTCCAAAATATGGAGACGTTCGCGAGCCTTTGCAAGTCGGAATTTTGTGCGCCGAACAATTACATCAATCTGGTGTTTAACCCAGTAATGCACGAAGCCATCAAGTGACAGCGTGCGCGGCACTCCGTCAACCAGAGCGAGCATATTTGCCGGGAATGAATCCTGTAGCGCAGTCCGCTTGTACAGGTTGTTCAGTACAACCTTGGCAATCGCATCGCGTTTCAAAACGATAACTAGACGCTGGCCCGTTCGATCCGATGTTTCATCACGAATATCGGCAATCCCACTAATAACGCCATCTTTAACGAGAGTGGCAATACGGATAGCAAGGTTGTCCGGGTTGACCTGATATGGCAATTCAGTAACGACCAGACACTGTCGCCCCTGAATCTCCTCGATATTGACAATGGCTCGCTGAACGATGGATCCACGACCGGTTCGATAGACCTGTTCAATTCCAGATTTACCGAGAATAGTCGCTCCGGTGGGGAAATCTGGACCTCTAATTATTCCCAGCAACGCCTCCAGCAATTCCTCGCGAGTCGCTTCTGGATGCTCCAGATACCAGGTCACGCCCTCTGCAACTTCACGGAGATTATGCGGCGGAATCCGAGTAGCCATACCGACGGCAATGCCTTCAGAACCATTGACCAGCAGGTTAGGATATCGAGCCGGAAGAATCGTCGGCTCCAGATTCCGACCGTCGTAGTTCTCCATGAAATCGACAGTGTTTTCATCGATATCGCGAACCATTTCCATAGCAAGCGGCGCCATTTTGCATTCGGTATAACGCGGCGCAGCAGGACCGAGATTTCCGGGCGAGCCGAAATTTCCTTGTCCGGCAGCCAGTGGATACCGCATTGACCACGGTTGAATGAGGCGGGCAAGGGCGTCGTATACCGCAGAATCCCCATGGGGATGGAATTTGCCAAGTACTTCGCCGACCACACGCATAGATTTCGAAAAAGCGGCCGTCGGACGGTAACCACCGTCGTACATGGCGTACAGGATGCGGCGGTGCACGGGTTTGAGACCGTCACGAACTTCAGGTAGTGCACGGCCGACAATAACGGACATTGCATAATCGAGGTAGGACCGCTGCATCTCCACCTCGATGTCAACATGGTCAACTCGACCTCCGACTGGTATGTCTGGCGTCAAGTCAGGCTCTGTTCCAGAATCCACATCGGGAGTGGTTTTCTCATCGCTCACGTTATTTTCCGTTTCTTCACTTGATGCGGGTTTTTAAAATTGACACAGTTGACTAAATGTCAAGGAATCGAACATCCTGCGCATTACGTTGAATGAATGCGCGGCGGGATTCGACATCATCTCCCATGAGGACAGAAAAGACCTCATCTGCTGAAGCAGCTTCGGCTACCTCTACCTTTTTCAAGGTTCGTTGCTGCGGATTCATTGTTGTTTCCCACAGCTCTTGCGCATTCATTTCACCGAGACCCTTATAGCGCTGGACTCCACCTTCTTTCGGTAGGCGATGTCCTTCGGCTCGCCCCTTTACAAGCATTTCGTCACGCTCACGATCAGAGTAGACAAAATCATGTGGAGCATTAGTCCATTTCAGTCGGTATAACGGTGGTTGTGCAAGGTAGACATGTCCTCCTTCGACAACCGGCCTCATATAGCGGAACAACATGGTGAGTAGCAAGGTGGCGATATGCTGTCCATCGACATCTGCATCCGCCATCAGCACAATCTTTCCGTACCGCAATTTGGAAATATCGAACTCTTCGCCGACCCCTGTCCCCAGGGCTGCAATAAGCTCCCGGATTTCTTTAGAATCAAGCGCCCTATCAAGACGAGCTTTTTCCACGTTGAGGATTTTTCCTCTCAGCGGCAAGATTGCCTGATGCTCGGGATCTCGTCCCTGCACTGCCGAGCCACCGGCAGAGTCGCCCTCGACAATAAATATTTCAGAAGCCGCTGCATCACGCGACGAACAATCGCGCAACTTGCCCGGCATAGAGGCTGATTCCAGTACTCCTTTACGGCGAGTGGCTTCCCGCGCCTTACGCGCAGCCAAGCGGGCCTCTTGAGCAGACAGTGCTTTTTGCACGATGGCGCGGGCATCGCCCGGATGCGCATCCAACCAATCACCGAACTGCGCATATACCTGCTGCTGGACAAAAGTTCGCGCTTCGGTATTTCCTAGTTTTGTCTTGGTTTGTCCTTCAAACTGCGGCTCAGTTAACTTCACCGAAATTACAGCAGTTAAACCTTCCCGGATATCGTCTCCGGAAAGATTATCTTGTTTATCTTTGAGCAGGTTCTTGTCGCGAGCATACTTATTCACCACCGTGGTGAGAGCCGTGCGAAAACCCTCTTCGTGCATACCACCTTCAGTGGTGTTGATGGTATTGGCGTAGGTATAAATTGATTCTGAATAAGCCTTGGTCCATTGCATAGCTATTTCTAGCGACAGTGAACCTTCTTCGTTTTCATGTTCGAAATCTATAATCTCGGCGTGAATGATATCTGACTTCTTCGTCGAATTAATGAACTCGACATAGTCGTGTAATCCGCGCTCATACTTATACGACACTTGCCGGAATCCGGGTATTGGATCATCGGCTTGCCCCAGTTCATCACCGGTAATTTCGTCACCCTCGTCAGTAACTCCCTGGCGCTCGTCAGTTAAAGTGATTCGCAATCCCTTATTAAGGAATGCCATCTGTTGAAAACGTTGACGCAGGATTTCAAACGAAAACTCAGTGGTTTCAAAAATTTCCGGATCGGGATAGAAAGTCTGGGTGGTCCCTGTTTGGGAGGTTTTTTCTCCTCTTTCGAGTTCGGTGATAGCGTGACCACCGTTTCCAAAAGACTGCCGCCAGACGTAACCCTGTCGACGAACTTCAGTGTCAACGTGTTCGGATAGTGCATTAACGACCGAGATACCAACCCCGTGTAGTCCTCCGGATACCGCGTATCCTCCGTCGCCAAATTTTCCTCCGGCGTGCAATAGTGTCATTACGACTTCTACCGTGGGTTTGCCCTCTGTCGGATGCATATCGACGGGAATACCGCGTCCATTGTCGGAAACCGACAATCCGCCATCATCGCGAATAGTGACCTCGATGTGGTCGCAGTATCCTGCCAGCGCCTCATCGACAGCATTATCGACAACCTCATATACGAGATGGTGGAGTCCCCGTTCGCCGGTAGATCCAATGTACATGCCGGGTCGTTTGCGAACGGCTTCAAGACCTTCGAGCACGGTGATATTTGATGCCTCATAAGAGGAGGGCGAGTGATCCCCGTGGTTATTCTGGTCAGCCAAACTGGCCCCCTTTTTTGAACTGATGCGGTACCGCGATATGGTCATCGTTTCGGCGGGCCTAAGGCTCGTGACTCGGGAGAGATTAGTGATGCAACCGACGATGAGGTTCACGCGATTTCACGTGTGTATTGACTTGTGATAATCCTGATTTATCCTATCATTTTTGCCTGTTTCCACAGATTTCGAGTCCACGATGACAAATGTGTCAACCGGGTAATTCGCGATAGTGCTCAATAGCGCGTATTACCGGATCCACAACAGTGGGAAAACCTGTGGATAACAGCCGCAATTTAGCTATGTCCCTGTGAGGTGCGTTACCCGTAAGTGTCCCGCGGTCCGCGTCCCTTAACGCTCCACTGTCCTCTTTTCCACGAGGGCGCAGCTGGACCGCGGATGACAATTTTCTCCACAACACCATCTCCAAGCTCTTCACTAATGCGTCGCTCAACTACCGGCAGAAGGATTTTCATTTGATTTGCCCAAGCCGTTGATGAGGTACGAATCACAAGAATACTGTCGTCAAATGTTTCCACAACACAGTGTTCCGCATTGACCGCGCCAATAATCTCTGACCATCGGGCGGCAATCGATGCCACCGATATCCTTCTCTCCCACCCCAGGGATTTTGTCATTTCCCGAACTACACGATTCATGGGTTGGGGATCGTATTTAGACCGACCAGTTCCGGTTTTAGATCGCGCTATGCCAGGTCGGTTACGCCATGCAGATCGCTCATCATAATCATCTCCGTCCCTATCGGTCGAAGAAGGGTAGGCGGTTGATAATCGCTTATGTTTCATCCCCTGGTAGCGAGGATAAATACCCTTGCGAAAGGCAAGTCGGCGCTGTCTATCAAGAGATTGAACAGCATAAGCTCGGCGACTATCGGTAGTGATCGAAAAGCTGCCATCGCCAGTCGAAGAGTCAGGTATTGTCAACGATGTCAACCTCCTTTACCGGGCGCTGCTGTTCATTAAGTGATGGTGTAATTTGTTGCGAACCATTATCTGTCAGCTTGATCTCTATAATGTTGGCATCAATATTCTCTGGAAGATCTGTGCCAACGGCAGCTGTAATAATCACTTGTTCGGCATTTGCCATTGTCTGTAGCACGGCTTGCCGTCGGTATTCGTCCAATTCAGAAAATACGTCGTCGAGGATCAGAATCGGTGTGTCCTTTTCCCGCCCCGTTCGTGCCGAATGTGCGGTCAGGATATCAAAGGAGGCTAGCTTCAGTGCGAGTGCTACTGACCATGATTCTCCATGCGACGCATATCCTTTAACTGGCATATCGTCGAGCCACATGACGAGATCATCGCGGTGGGGGCCTACCAGATTGACGCCTCGGTGAATTTCGGAATCTTCGATCTGTACGAGGGCGCGACGCATACTATCTTCATAGGCGGATGCGTCATCAATTGCGTCAAATGAGACGTCTTTGTCAATTCCGTCAATCGCTGTGAGCGAGTTTTCGTAAGCAACTGTTAGTTGGCGAGCTCCATTCGACACGGTATTGTGTATCTCTTTTACTGGCGATATGAGTGCTTGAAGAAGGAGCATTCGGTAGTGAACTACGTGACGTGAACACGTCACCAGCTGTTCATTCCAAATCGATAGCCCGGTTAAATCAACGGGGCGACCGGCGCGCCGATCCTTACCCAACTGTTTCAAAAGGGCGCCACGTTGACGAAGGATCTTATCAAGATCACTTTTCGCCCCAGCATAAGCTGGCCACATCTGCACGGCCATTTCATCTAAGAAACGGCGACGCTCCGAGGGATCTCCCTTGACGAGGATGAGATCCTCAGGTGCAAATACAACGACCTTAAGCTCACCCAGCAGGTCGCGTGGGCGTACCGACGTTCGATTGAGCCGAGCACGATTTGCTCGACCTTTAATTATTTCAAGTTCGAGTATTCGTTCTCTGGCTACCGTATGCACTTTGGCACGGACTACTGCTCCCACCGGTGCTTGTTCCTGCGGACCGGGAAATCTAACCAAGGCTGTATCCGCTGCCACGCGATGAGATGCAAAACGAGCTAAATAGGCGATTGCTTCAACTAGATTTGTCTTACCTTGACCATTAGCTCCGAGAATAACGGTAACTCCCGGTTGAAACTCAATTACTTCATGAACGTAAGAGCGAAAATCATCGAGGGCAAGATGAGAGATAAACACAGTTCAACAAACACCTGCCGTCGGCTGTAGCCAGTTAAATACCAAATCGGATCGGCATAATGAGGTATCTGAACCTCAAATCTTCGCCACCAGTTTCTTCCTTCTGCCCGGTGATGACTGCCGGCTTGGCTGGATCGGTAAATGAGAACCGCACATAATCGGTGTCTAATACTGATAGGCCCGACTCAAGATAGCGAGGATTAAAGGCGGTCTGTATATCACCACCACTTTGTTTTGCCCCAACAACTTCCGATGCTTGGGCATTATCATCTTGTCCGGCCTCAAGAACTAGGCGCTCATCAGCAAATCCCAAGCGCACCGATGTTTTTTGTTCGGCCACAAGAGAAACACGTTTGACAGCGTCGAGAAGCTCATACCTATCAACTACGGCTTGAATGGAAGTTTCTTCCGGGAAAAGTCGACGTACCGGCGGGTAGTCCCCATCCATCAATGTGGAGGTAGTTCGACGATTCCCCGCTGCGAAACCGATTAAGGAATTTGGTTGAGATTCGATATCGGCATCAAATGCAATCTCAACGCGACCGGCAGAAGTCATTGATTTTGCAACATCTCCGAGGGTGCGTGCCTTCACCAGTAACGCAGTAGAAATCCCCGGTTCCTCCGGTTCCCAGGAAAATTCCCTCATAGCCAGACGGTATCGATCAGTTCCCAACAGAGTAATTTTGTCATCCTCAATCTCCATGCGCACTCCCGTTAAAAGAGGGATGGTGTCATCGGAGGAGGCAGCGACTGAAACCTGTGAAATGGCCTGCGCTAGCACCTGCGCGTCGACAGATCCGCGTATGCGTGGGATCTGCGGTAAAAGCGGATATTCATCGACTGACATAGAGGCCAGCGTAAAGTGCGATGTTCCGCAAATGACGTTGAGCTTAGCTCCTTCCAAAGAACACTCCACCGGCTGATTGGGAAGCGCCTTGGTAATACTTGCCAGTAGCCGACCTGATACGAGAACTTCACCGTCCTGCGCAATGTCAGCTTCAACTTCAGAGCGAGTAGAAATTTCGTAGTCAAAAGATGACAACGCAAGTGTTCCGTCCTGCGCTGTCATTCGAATACCGGCAAGGATTGGGACTGAAGGGCGGGTAGGAACCGTTCGCGCAGTCCAATTTACGGCCTCCGCAAGGACATCACGAGCAACGGTGAATTTCACGGTCCGCCTCACTTTCATCGTGTTGGTACTAGCTGTCTAACCCTACGTCAAAACAGACGATCTAGCACGTTCCTATCAGAATCTTTGAGAGTTGTTATTTACTTTAGTTCAAGACGCCACGCCGTGGTGTATGCACTGCAAAATCCCCAATGTGCGTACACAGATTGGGTGAAATTGAATTGTTCGTCATCATCATAGGTCTTGTGAATTCTGTGGATAGACGAGGTTTTCAGTGAAGGGTTGCGAAATCACATACGTGTAGTTCGGTGGATGAGTGTGTGGATGTTGCGGATTGGTTGTGAATAGGCAGCAGGAGCCTCAAAAGTTATCCACAGAAAAATGGAAAATCGACGAAAATTTCAGGCTTATCCACACTCGTCCACAGATTATATGTGGATAACTGTGATTTTAGGTGCTCGATTTCGATGTTCACCCACGTCGGGCCTGCTGTTTAATTCGGTTAGTCAGTTCGGTGACGTGGTTATAAACCTCGCGTTTCATGGTCATCTGTTGTGAGATTTTTCGATTGGCATGCATAACGGTGGTGTGATCTCGTCCGCCGAAGGCCTGTCCAATTTTGGGAAGTGATAAGTCTGTTAGTTCACGACATAGGTACATGGCAATTTGGCGAGCTTCGACCAGTAAGCGTGAGCGATCGGCTGAACACATTTGATCAATAGTGACATCAAAGTAATCTGCGATTTGTCCCATAATGAGGGCGACAGTGATCTCAGAATCCTCCGGATCAGACAGAATATCCTTCAATACCATTTCGGCAAGTGATCGATCGATCTTTTGATGAGTGAGATTGGCATAGGCAGTGACCCGGATGAGAGAGCCTTCGAGTTCTCGAATATTCGATGAAATACGCGATGCGATGTATTCAAGCACGTCAAGATTGACGTCGAGATTTTCAGAAATTGCGTTTTTACGTAAAATGGCGATTCGAGTTTCTAGATCCGGCGGCTGAATATCGGTGAGAAGCCCCATTTCGAATCGCGACCTCAGTCGATCTTCGAAACCGGAAAGCTGTTTTGGTGGAACGTCAGAGGTGATGACTACCTGTTTGTTGGCGTTATGTAGCGTGTTGAAAGTGTGGAAAAATTCTTCCACCGTTTGTTCTTTACCGCCGATGAATTGGATGTCATCAATGAGAAGAATATCGACTTCCCGGTATCGACGTTGGAACTGTTCCGCCCGGTCATCGCGAATCGCATTAATGAAGTCGTTGGTGAATTCCTCCGACGATACGTATTTGACGTTGAGATGCGGATAGAGCGACAGTGCGTAGTTGCCAATCGCATGAAGAAGGTGAGTTTTACCTAAACCTGAACCACCGTAAATAAAGAGTGGGTTATATGCCTTTGCAGGTGATTCTGCGACTGCTGTGGCAGCCGCATTGGCAAATCGGTTCGAGGAACCGGTGACAAAAGTGTCGAAAGTGTATTTTGTGTTGAGGCGTGAACCGGAAAAGTCGGTTGGTGCTTGTGTCACCGTTTCACCGCTAGTGGAAGGGGTGGGGGCCACCGGTTCAGGAGTGGGTGCGCTCTCAACGTCCTCCTGCTGCTCCAAAGATGTGTCAACGGTAATAGCTATTCGAACCTCGTGACCAATAGCTTCACTCAAGGCTTCCGTTAGAGGTTGATAGGCCTGAGTTTCGATGTATTTCTTAGTGAACTCATTTGGGGCTGCCACTAAAATCGTGCCTTCGATATCACCCAAAGGCTGGGTTTTGCTGATGAAAGCTTTGCCGGCAGGACCAATGTTTTCGGCGTTGAGGGCGGAAACAGCGCTCTTCCACACGTCTTGCAATGCGTTTCCTTCCACTGTTTCTCCTTTGGTCGAGCGTGAAATTCACCACGCTGTTATGAGGGTGGCACTCATAGTGTCGCATTAACTATCACAATCCACATAGTTATCCCCAGTGTGGGGATAACTATGTGGATAAACCTCATCTGAGTTACAAATATGTAGTTATCCGAGATTTACTGACTTAACTGCATGATATGCCGGCACGGGATGATGAGTTGTACACAGACATAGGTCATATAGGACAATCTCACTTACCCACAGGTGTTGATAGCGAAGGTTGCGTGCGTCACCGTCGCTCACATTGACTGTTTTCCTTACAAATCGTAGGCTTGAACGTTGTATGTGCTCACCTACCTAGTGGTGGGCACACCGTGTCCTGATCTCACGTCTTTATCGCGTTGAGATTCCGTTAAAGAGCACCCGCGCTCTTTTCACGTTCGAGGAGAACATCGTGTCGAAGCGCACATATCAGCCGAATAATCGTCGTCGTGCTCGTAAGCACGGATTCCGCTTGCGCATGCGCACCCGTGCCGGCCGAGCGATCATTACAAATCGCCGCCGTAAGGGTCGCGCCAAGCTCAGTGTCTGAGTGCTAGCGTCCGAGCATCGACTGCGAGATCCCGTTCTGTTTCGACGCACTATGCGTCGAGGTAGCCATGCGGGAAATTCCATGCTCGTCGTGCATGCCTTGACCGGCGAGGATCTCAATGAGTGCCTCGTCGGTTTCGTCGTACCTAAGAAAGTTCATGCGCGAGCGGTTACGCGAAATTTAACTAAGCGACGATTGCGTCATCTCATGCGTGATCGTGTGTCACAGCTTCCGAAAAATTCAATAGTCGTGATTCGAGTTCTGCCCGGGATTAGGGGCGCGTCATTTGCTGATATCGAGAGCAATCTCGATCATGCATTGGCCCGAGTGCTCAAAAAATTGGGGCACTAATGCAGTGGGTATCGCAGTTATTCATCGCTCCGATTCGCTTTTATCAGCGATTTATTTCACCGGGTCTGCCTCGCCGATGCCGCTACTATCCGACTTGTTCGGCGTATGCCCTGAAGGCTATTCAGGTTCATGGGCCCTGCAAAGGAATGGTACTTGGTGGGTGGCGTTTCCTGCGGTGTAACCCGTGGTCGCACGGAGGTGTCGATCATGTACCGAACGTGGGACACTGGAAACCTGAACCTTATATACGACCGCAAGATGACGAGTGATGAACACTCTCGATGAAGGAGTCTGCCCGTGTGGTTTGACAAAATGCTCTACCCATTCAAGGTAGCAACAGCGTGGGTCATGGTCCGTGTCCATGACGTCCTGGTTTTTCTCGGGATGGAAGACGGGCCTGGTCCGGCTTGGGTGCTGTCCATTATCGGACTCACCATCATCGTGAGAATTGTGTTGATCCCTCTGTTCTTTAAGCAGATTAAAGCCTCTCGCGGAATGCAGGCACTGCAGCCGGAAATGAAGAAGATTCAGGAGAAATACAAGAATAAGAAAGATCCTGCTTCGCGTCAGAAGATGAGCGAAGAAATGATGTCCTTGTATAAAGAACATGGGACTTCGCCGTATTCCTCTTGTTTGCCGATTCTGTTCCAGATGCCGGTGTTCTTTGCACTATTTCGGGTACTTGCCTCCACTTCCCAAATTGCGGATGGCACGTACATGTACTCTTCGCTCGGGCCGTTAACCTCTTCAAAGGCTGCTGAAATCGAAGGTTCCTCTCTGCTGGGAGCTCCTTTATCGGCTACCTTCGGTACCGCGTCTTTAACTCAGGCAAAGGTCGTTATTGTCGTCCTCATCGTCATTATGGTGCTGACGCAGTTTTATACGATGCGCCAGCTAACGATGAAGAATATGCCGGCGTCGGCTAAAGATCCGTCGAATCCAATGATGCGATCACAGCAGATGATGATGTACACCATGCCGTTGATGATTGGTGTATCTGGTTTTTTCTTCCAGACAGGAGTTTTGGTCTACTGGTTTACCACGAATGTGTGGACCATGGGTCAGCAGTTCTGGACGATTGAGCGCATGCCGACCCCGGGTTCGGAAAGCTATAACAAGCTCTTAGGTAAGCGTCGTAGTTCCTATATTGAGTGGGCTCGTCCCGAATTTGAGAAATATGACGAGCAGATGAATGCCCTGGATGCCGATGATGTGGACGGGCGCCATGCATTGACTGCGGAAACGCTGAAAACCGTCAAGTCGAAGGCATCAAAACAGAAGGTCCCAACGAAGTGGCCTGAAGACGTGACGATTGAACAACAACTGTCGGCTTATCGAGAACTGGCGTACAACGAGTGGGATGGTCTTCCAGACGAGCGGTGGACGAAGCGTTTCAATGCGCGTAAGTCCGCTGAAAAGAGAGAGCGGAAGCAGCCGAAACGTCTGACCAAGCGTGAGCGGGATGAGTTGGCGCGCCGGGAGAGGCGCCGTCAGCAGGCAGAACAGCGTAAGCAGGCAAAGCTGTCTCCGGAAGAGCTCGAAAAGCGTCGCCAGCAGCGGCGTGCAGCTCGCCGCCAGGCAGCCAAGAAAAAGAACAAAAATAACGACAAGTCCAACTAAGACGACAGTGAGTGGAAAGTTACATCATGACTGAGGAAACCTCGAATAAAGATCGCCTAGCCCTGCTGGTCGAGGAGGGTGATATTGCGGCGGATTATCTTGAAGAACTCCTCGATATTGCCGATCTCGATGGTGACATTGAGCTGGACGTGGAAAATGATCGCGCTTTGGTCGAAATCGTGACTGATGAGTCGTCTTCGCGACTTGATCGACTGGTGGGTAATGATGGCCGCGTTCTCGACGCCCTCCAGGAACTGACTCGTCTAGCGGTGCAAAATAGTACCGGTGAGCGTTCACGTCTCATGCTTGATATTGCCGGTTTCCGGGCAGATCGTCGACGAGAGCTGACGGCCATCGCAGAAGAAGCCATTACGCGAGTCAAGGCAACCGGCGAGTCGGTCATGCTGGAGCCAATGAATCCTTTTGAACGCAAGGTCTGTCATGATGTTGTTGCACGAGAAGGGCTTTCATCAGAATCGGAGGGTGTGGAGCCGAATCGGTGCGTCGTCATCTTGGTACCTGCCGAGGAGGATTCTACGGATGAGGGTGTTGAGTCTGTTGAAGCAGAGTCCTCCTCTGAATCCGCGGAATCTGCTGCATCGGCTGATGAGTCGGCTGAGTAACTCGCATGGCTTCGGTGCCTGCTGATGCAAAAAGCAATATGAACGTCGAGCATCCTACGGATGCGGTTCGCGCGCTATTTCAGTCGTCTTTTCCCACGGTTGAAAGATTTGCGGAGCTGCTCGTGGCCGAGGGAGAGTTACGCGGTTTAATTGGTCCCCGTGAGCTACCTCGGTTGTGGTCTCGGCATATTGTGAATTCCGCAGCGGTGCTTGATTTCATCCCCGAACACGCCCAGATGCTCGATATTGGCTCGGGAGCGGGATTTCCCGGCATCGTCGTAGCAATCGCCCGTCCGGATGTGGACGTTCATCTCGTTGAACCGATGGCGCGTCGATGCGACTGGTTGGAGCATGTCCGCAGTGAGCTTGATATCAAGAATGTGACTATTCACGAGGTGCGTGCGGAACAACTTCACGGGGAAGGCCAGTCGGATATTGTTACAGCTCGAGCTGTAGCAAACCTGAAGAAATTGATCCCCTTGGCAATGCCCCTGGTCATGTCGGGAGGTTCAATGCTGGCACTTAAGGGACGCAAAGCGGCTGATGAAGTATCGGCATCTCGGCCCTTATTCCGCAGATTTCAAGTTGACAAGGTTGACATTCACGAGGTTGCTTCTCCAATGGAGGACGAATCTACACGCGTGGTGGAATTACATAAGCGTCGCTGAATCCACAGGCTGCGGCACGCCAGTAGTGAGTCGATTGATTTTCACACTACACTGAGTGTGATGTGAAAGGAGTACCGTGATTGCCACATCCGCACCCCTCGCCGATCAGATAGCGGCAACTGTGCGCGCGCGTGCAGAGCTGGAAAAGGCTGTGTTTCCTCATCCGAAGAAACCACGGATACTAGCTGTTGCGAATCAAAAAGGAGGCGTCGGAAAGACGACCTCCGCTGTCAATCTTGCGGTAGCGTTGGCGAAAGCCGGATTGTCGGTACTTGCGATTGATGCCGACCCTCAGGGTAATGCATCGACCGCTTTAGGAATTGACCATGGCATCGGAACTCCATCGACATATGATCTGCTGAACGGGAGCAAACGTCTAGTTGAGTGTGTGCAGCAGTCGCCCGAAGTCGAGAGCTTATTGGTGTGTCCAGCAACTATCGATTTATCGGGTGCTGAACTTGAACTATCGGCACGGACACGACGCGAGTTTATTCTTGCTGATGCTCTCACTGAATTTTTGGCGGTTAATCGACACGTCGAGATTATCGTTATCGATTGTCCGCCAAGTCTTGGCTTATTAACCCTGAATGCGCTGGTGGCGGCAGATCGAGTAGTTGTCCCGATTCAGGCCGAGTACTACGCGCTTGAGGGGCTGAGTATGCTCATCCAGACGATTCAACGGATTCAGGATTATTTGAACCCCCGTCTGGAAATTGAGGCAATTTTGTTGACGATGTTTGATCGTCGGACAAATTTGAGCGCCGAAGTTGCGGCGGAACTGCGAGAGTATTTCCCCGATAAGGTATTGGATACCGTGATTCCGCGGTCGGTTAAACTTTCGGAAGCACCGAGTTTTGGGACAAGTATTTTTGGCCATGACCCACGTGGAGTTGCGGCAGTAGCGTATTCAATGGCGGCGTTAGAAATTGCGAATAGATTAGCAGGGGCGGGAGAAGAATAATGGCACAGAAAGAGCGACGAGCTCTCGGACGAGGATTAGGATCGCTAATTCCGTCAGGAGAGCCGAATGTTTCACGTGAAACAATTTCTCCCGAAAGGGCACGTGACGTATTTTTTCCCGGCGATGGTACCGATTCAGGTGAAAGAGCCTCGTCGGCTATCGCGGCCGATTTATTAAAACCAACTCCCCGTAAAAAAGTAAGTAAGCGGAGTTCTGCATCAGATCGCCAAAGAACGGCAAATCATAGAGTTTCAGATAGCCACACGCAGCGAAAAAATTCTGCCCCCCGCTCGTCCGCTGGGTCGGCACGCTCTGCGAATAAAAATGAGCTATTTGAGCATATTGTTGGTGACGGCCCCAGTCCAGGGATACCTATGACTAGTGCAGAAGACACTACGCAGAGACATTTATCGGCGGGAGACTCAGGACTATCCGAATCAGCGACCAATCTCTCTGATGACTCGGGATCAATTGTTTCACGTGAAACAATTGATGATGTGCAGCTTATCCCCGTTCCCGGTGCGCGATTTGCGGAGATTCGAGTTGATTCGGTTATCCCAAACCTCCATCAACCGCGCGAAGTTTTCGACGAAGAAGAGTTAGAGGAGCTCGCACAATCGATTAAAGAGATTGGAATTCTTCAACCAGTTGTTGTGCGCCCGGTGAATGAGCTCGATGAGCGTTACGATTCTGCGCTACGTGCGCGGGAGGCTGAAGGCTTAACGGAGCCGCCAAGTTTCGAGTTGATTATGGGTGAGCGACGCTTACGTGCGTCCCGGCTTGCGGGGCAGGATTATCTTCCTGCAATTATTCGCCATACAGATGACACTCATTTGTTGCGCGACGCTCTTTTAGAAAACTTACATCGCACACAACTCAACCCCATCGAAGAAGCCGCTGCTTACCAGCAGTTAATGACCGATTTCGATTGTACGCAGGAAGAACTGTCTGAGCGGATTGCTCGATCGCGGTCACACATTGCAAATACTGTTCGCCTTCTGAATTTGCCGGGCAGTGTTCAGCGTAAACTCGCTGCAGGAGTGATCAGTGCGGGTCACGCGCGCGCTTTGCTGTCATTAACAAGCAAGGCACAGATGCAGGTATTGGCGGATCGTATCGTGGCGGAAGGATTATCCGTACGGTCAACAGAGGAGATTGTTTCCCTAGGTAACGTGACAGAGACGGTGGCATCTCGAAGAGGCTCGCGCCGCATCCCTGCACGGCCTTCCGATGATGCCATGGTGATCATCGATCGTTTAACAGATCTGCTTGACACCCGAGTCACCGTCAAAGAAGGCAAACGAAAGGGACGCATTATTGTCGAATACGCGGGTGCGGACGACCTATTGCGTCTGGCTCATGTGGTGAGAAACTTGCGGACCACTCCTGCATCTCAGAATTATCTCAATGAGCCGACTGAAGATTAGTCCAGTTTTACTTAACTATCATCAGTGAGAATGGTACCCGGCCCTACTGAGCCAATCGCAATTGTTGGGTTACTGAGGAGCTCGTGTGCCTCGATATCGATTCGATCGACGCTTGGATGCAGGAATTTGTGACAGCATTGTTTTATCATCGGTAGCGATTTTTCTTGATACCGGCAAAATGTTTCACGTGAAACAATCTGGATGACAGCCGGTGCAGAAGGCCATTAGTGGGCCTAAAATGAAGACCAAAACACCAATCAGCGACTCATGTGATGTGGAATGACGTGGATACAAATACTCGAGCAAGCATTTCCATCTTCACCATCGATGCACTGATCAAGCAAGTTGTTAATGTCGGTATCAAATACCGCTGCTCACGGAACCCGCCGTTTTGAAAATCTGCCCCGATAATGTGCACGCAAACGGTGCATAGCGTGAGAATCTATATTGTCCCGTCAATGGCAACAGTGGATCTGCCAAGTACATATGGGAAATCTGCGAATGAGAAGCCTAGGGGCGATAAGAAGAGTTGCGCTTGGTGCATAGGCTTGCACTCATCAGAGTGGTTACTTCACCCGGTCATAACCGATTGGATGGGACTGGGAGCCAAACACGCACGTTGTCGAAAGAAAGCGACGCTCAGACTAACTCGCCGAGCCATTGCCGTGGCACGCATGGTCTGTGGTGATATGAGACGTAAAGCCTATTGCTCACCCGATGCTGGCGCCTTGTATTGTTTCACGTGAAACAATTTCTCATAGGTGTATTCGACTATCAGGGATACCCGGGATGACAACCAGGATTCTCATCTCTCAAACGATAAGTGACCAACCAGCAACAATAACTTGCTGCTCATCGTGGATACACCCATCACATCCTACTCATCAGGGGTGCGTCTATAACAGAGTGCCTGTGTTCGGGGCTTCCTGTCCGCGGATGTGTGGGGAGGATTGTCTGTGATGAGGCGGAGCACTGGACACCGCTTGCTGGCTACGGACGTGTGGGGGGAGGATAGCCTGCCTGATTCACATTTGATGAAAACGCAAGTTGGGCCGTAATTGTTTCACGTGAAACAATTACCATCTTCGGCAGTGAAGGGCCTCGGGGAATTAAGGGATCTGCGCGCGGTAGGTACGCGGTGCGCTCTCAGGCAATAGTGAGTGGCAACCAGATTCATGTCGCATAGTGTGTAGCGTAATGGCATGTCTCGGAGGGAATTCATACATCCGCTGCACCTAATGGGTCAGCAAATACGATTGCAAATTCATACAGATCTCAAATTGCGCGTGGGTTACCTTTTGGCTGAAAGTGAAGACTCAATACTCCGCAATGAGTAGTAAAAAGCGAACTGATAGTATTCGGGAAGAATTGCCGTCAAATCAAGTATTTAGACATTATAGCAGTGTCCTGGCAGATATGTTTGAACACTCCTCAAACAGCTACCTATTGTGAAATAAGCAGGTTGAAAGCGGGCATAGAAAATCTGACAGCTGATACACCGCAATACGTAAAGTGGTCGAAACTGTTGAGCTAGTTATCGTGACGCGCGTATTGGGCGATGTCTTCAAGTACTTGAGCGAAGGAGTTTTGCGCTTCCGCTGCCTGTGGGAATAAGGACATATCCGTCATACCCGGAACAACATTGGCATCGATAAACCAGACCGTACCGTCTTCACCAAGAATGAGATCCATGCGTGATAGATGCCGCAGTGCGAGCGTTTCATGCATTGTCACCGCGGTGTCTTGCACACGTGCGAGTTCCGCTTCTGTGAGATCAGCGGGAACGAAGAACAGTGAGCGGCCGGTGTTATACCTGGCGTCGAAATCATAATCGCCGTCATCCGTTTGAATTTCCACAACAGGAAGGATTTCCGGACCGTCGGTTAAGTCCACAATAGATACAGCGATTTCACGTCCGGGAATGAATTGTTCGACCATGAGGGAGTCCCCGTATGCGAATGCGTCGACCATCGCTGAGCGCAGCTCATCTTCGGTAGCGACCTTAGAAAGACCGAGCGCCGATCCTCCGTTGGAGGGCTTAACAATCAGCGGAAACTCAAGGCCGACCTCATTTGACAAAATAGCATTGAGGACGGCGGGTGCGCCCACCTGTCTAAACAGGGACTGCGTTAATGTCACCCACGCGGGCGTCGCTACATCAGCGCTTTGCGCAAGCGCTTTGGCAACCGGCTTCGCAGATGCAAGTACACAGGAACCCGCGGTAGCCCCCACATAGGGAAAATCAATAAGTTCGAGCAAGTCTTGGACAGAGCCGTCCTCGCCGACTGAACCGTGGATCAGTGGCCACACAACATCTGGTTCAAACTCTGCGATGGTCGGTAGAAACTGCGTATTTAAATCGCATACCTCAACCGTGTGCCCACCCTGCCGCAGTAGATTTGCGACGCGTCGCCCAGAACGAAGCGACACATCTCTTTCATGGGTGAGCCCTCCGGCAACAATCAGAATTTTCAAAGAATCCATGACCATATCCCCCTTTAGACCTGGTCGGGTGCCGGGCTTGACACACTGTCTTCCGGCAGGTGTGTACGAACATTGGTACCAAACATGTCAACTAGCTCTTTCTCCGCAGAAATGACCCGTGAGAGGCGTTTAACGCCCTCTCGAATCTCCTCGGGAGGTGGATAGCAGAAAGACAGACGCATGTGATTTCCACCGCGACCATCCGCATAGAATGCTGTCCCAGATACATACGCAACCAGCCCGGTAATCGCCCGGGGCAACATGGCCTTTGCGTCGAGACCTTCGGGGAGCGTTACCCAAGTGTAGAAACCGCCCTGTGGTTTCGTCCACGTACACTGCGGTAAAAACTCTTCCAGCGCCCCCAACATAGCGTTGGCGCGTTCGCGATACATCTGGCGATAAACTTTGACCTGAGAGTACCAATCATAATTCGATAAGTAGTCGTCGATTGCCATTTGTCCCACCATTGATGGACACAAAATAGCCGATTCGGAGGCAAGCACCAATTTCTCCCGAATAGCGTGTGGTGCCAGAGCCCAGCCGATGCGGAAACCCGGTGCAAACATCTTCGAAAAGGAGCCCAGATATACGACCCCTTCGGGATTCAATGACTGCAGCGCGGGAAGTGGATCGGAATCAAATCCGAGGAGGCCGTACGGATTATCCTCGATGATGAGGACGTGCTCGCGTGCGCAGATCTCAACGATCTTGGCTCGTCTTTCATTACTTAACGTCACTCCGGCGGGATTGTGAAAATTCGGCACCGTGTAGAGGAACTTGATACGCCGATTCTCTCGACGCAAGCGTCGAATGGTCTCTTCAAGTGCCTCTGGAATTAGTCCTTCATCATCCATATCGACGTGAATGACTTCGCCTTCGTATGCCCTAAATGTTCCCAAAGCGCCAACATAGGATGGGGCTTCGGCGAGAATGACATCTCCCCGCTCGAGAAATACTTCTGACACAAGGTCTAACGCCTGTTGGGAACCCGTGGTCACCACGACATCATCTGGATCGGCAGCGATTCCGTCATAGGTCATGACCTCAACAATGCGCTGACGCAGTGGCTCCCATCCCTGTCCGGATCCATACTGCATGAGTTGCGCACCGTGATGACGGACGAGATGTCGAGCAGACTCAGCGAGATCCTCCAGTGGTAAGTCCTTGATATTTGGCATGCCTCCGGCTAATGATACGACCTCGGGACGCGAGACAACCGCAAAAAGCGCTCGAATCTCCGATGTCCGAAGCCCGTGCGCTCGAGTCGCGTATGCATCAAACCAGGGATCAAGACGGTTGCCTTCAAGATGGTCACGCATGTCGCTCGAATCAGACACGGCTATCCTCATTCCTCATATAGACCGATGTTGATACCGATTGTGCCAGGCAATAGACCAAACGGCCAAGAACAACCAAAAAGTGTCCAGATCAGTAACCTCGCCATGCTACCGGCGGCATAAAAAAGTGAACGGACCGCCCCCTCACTCCCTCGGCGATCCGTTCACCCGCTCCATTAAATCAGAGGTTCGATTGACTTGAGTAATTGGGCTTTCGGACGGCCTCCGATAATCGATCGAATTACCTCTCCGTGACGGAAAAGTAACAGTGTTGGAATCGATGAGATTTGGAATTTACCAGCCATCAGCGGATTCTCATCAACGTTGATTTTCGCCACCATTGCGCGGCCTTCGAGCTCGTCGGCGACCTCTTCTAATATCGGAGCCATTTGCACACAGGGACCACACCACGGCGCCCAGAAATCGACGAGCACAGGTCGAGAGGAGTCAATCACTACCTCATCGAAATTCGAATCTGTCACGGTTAAAATCTCAGCCACAATTTTTCCTCTTCAGTAAGAATTGCCAGTGAATACGTCATTCACCTACAGATTGTAGGGTGACGAAACTCACAAAAGTTAAGCGTTGTCAAGAGCTTCCAAGTAATGCTGAGCATCAAGAGCTGCACGACATCCAGATCCGGCAGCCGTAATGGCCTGGCGATAGGTGTGATCGACCACGTCACCGCAAGCGAACACACCCTTGAGTGACGTTGCCGTCGAAGGCTCATCCACCACGATGTAGCCATCATCCAACTGCAATTGACCGTGCACGAGATCAGTACGCGGGTCGTGTCCAATGGCTATGAACAGGCCGTTAGCGGGAATCTGTCGCTCTTGTCCCGTCACCGTATCGCGCAGAGTAACCGATTCAAGATTTCCATCTCCTGCCATATCGACAACTTCGCAATTCCAGGCAAAAGAAATCTTCTCGTCCTGAGCGGCACGATCCGCCATGACCTTTGACGCCCGTAATTCATCGCGGCGATGAACGACTGTCACCGAGGAGCCGAATCTCGAAAGGAATGTCGCCTCTTCCATAGCGGAATCGCCGCCGCCAACCACGACAATCGGCTTGTCGCGGAAGAAGAAGCCGTCGCAAGTCGCGCAGTAGGAAACTCCTCGACCCGCATAGGTCTTTTCGCCCTCTAACCCCAGTTCCCGATAAGCAGAGCCGGTAGCGATAATGACGGTTCGCGCCTGCAGAGTTTCTCCGTCGGCCTCAATGGTTTTGATATCCCCGGCTAAATCGAGTTTTGTGGCGTCCTCGTAACGCACGTCCGCGCCAAATTTTTCTGCCTGCTCCTGCATATGAGCCATCAGTTCCGGTCCCACGATGCCTTCGGGGAAACCTGGGAAATTCTCCACTTCCGTGGTATTCATCAGCGCACCGCCGGCAGTAACCGAGCCGGCGATAACGATAGGTTTAAGGCCGGCGCGAGCTGTATAAATAGCTGCTGTATACCCAGCTGGTCCAGAACCAACAATGACAACGTCGTGAACGGTGCTGTTCGACACGGTAACTCCCATGGATTGACAAGTGGACGTGGCGACAAATGCCACTAGTTGTACGATAGTGGAACCTCGTACGGAGAACCTTTTATTCCCGATGAAGGTGCGATACTCATCACTACCGACAGTGGGCGCCGATAGAAGCCTAACGCACCTGCAGTTCGGTAATCTTCACCCGGTTACGGCCTTCATCATCCTTAGGTAAAGAGACAAAGTTCAGCGCAATAGTATTGCCTTCAACAGGTTCACTCGGTTTCAGTGTGGTGGTTTGTCCCATTTCGGCCGAGGTTAGCGGGGTTCCGCTAAACGGATCCTCACCGTTATTCACCCGCAAGTCGACCTGCCCCCCTTCGATGGCGCCGGTAAAGATCACTTCCGTTACAGGAACAGATTCTTTCAAGGTAATGATCAGCCGAATAGTGTTGTCTTCAGGGAGGTCGGGGGTCGCAAAATATCGAGATTGCCAGGCGGTTGCGGTGTCATTATCAATCATGCGGTCGGCCAACTCTTGATGGTCTCCGCCGTCGTCGTTATAGGAAATAACGGTAATTTCAGCAATCTCGGGGGGTACAGTATTGACTTCTTCTGATCCTTCATCCTCTTCTTGCTCCGGGATGGCTTCGGGTGAGGACGCTACCGGAGGCGGCGCATCTGCTTCAAAACCAGAGAATCCATCGAAATTCAAACTTCCCATCAGGGTTCCAGCAGAAAGAATAAACGCACCGAAAACGCCAACGGCGAAAAGAACAATAGTTGGACGAGTGGGATCAATTCGCCCGCCGGTTTGAAGGGTGTCGAAGGTGGATCGAACTGAACGTAACGAGTTTGATAACACCTGTGTTCCGGCAGGCAGATTCATGACTTTAAGACCTGAACGCGTGAACTTAATGCGGCTAGGTTCCGCTGCGTCGTTAGGCATCTGTAGTGGCGGAAGATCATCATCCGCAAGCTGATCCGATGCGGTCAAAGAAATTGACTGCGTATCCTTAATGTCTTCTTCGGGCTTGACTTCGCTGGCATCAGCAGAGGTAATAGTGTCTTCGTTATTTTGCGAACCTTCGGGTAGGTCGGCCTCATCTCGGGCGAAATCACCGCTGTCTAAGTCGTCGGCACTATCGGTATCCACTTCGCAATCATCATCAGTTACGTGGCGAGGCGTTTCAGCTACGTTTTCATCCTCTAAGTCTCCGGTATCAGTGATTTCATCCGCACCGGTATCGCTAGGCGCAGCAGTTGCACGGTCACTGGATACATCGCCGGTATCGTCACGGTCAACCGGATTATGTGCAGCCACTTCTTGACTGTGCTTAGCTAGACGACCGCGCAGTTTCTGCGCCAGCTGTCCTGAAACCATGGCTTTAGTCAGTTTCTGAATGGCTGCCGTATAGGTAGGAATAGAATGAGCGTCCTCCGCAACGAGCTCTACTGCCTCCGATTCTGAAGGTGTGGAACTCGAGAGGGCGGACTCATCGGATTCATTCGCTTCATCCTCTTGTGGCGCCTCATCATCTTCTGGGGATCCCTGCGGTAAAGTCTGATCTTCGAGTTCAGTTTGCACCGACTCATCCGATTTCGGCTCGGCTTCTTTAGATTCCTCAAGCCCGCCGCTAGTGGCAGGCTCTGGCGAGGGGGTACTTAAAGTTGGCGATATATCGGCTTCTGCAAGATCTTCACCGTCATGAGACTGACTGGTGGAATCGCCCTTGGTATGAAAAGCTTCCGACCGCGGTAACCAGGTAGGCAAGCCCGGAGATTCGTCACTCGCGGCGCCATCAAACTCCTCGTCCTTTGGATGAATATCTGAATCATCGACGTCCAGCGATGTGAACTCATGATCTGCGGGTTTTTCGTCGGATTCGTTTGCCGACATCGCGGAAGACGGAGTTGGCGTATGCGACTCGTCTTTGGTGGTGTCCTCCGGCGGAGTAATGCCATTAATGTCGGTCATAGTATTCCCTTCACGATTCCTGTTTCAGATTAGCGCACGAATCAGTGTTCGTTATGATTCCTGCTCGCTATCGTCCAAATTGTTGTCGCGAGATTCGAAATCGGACTCCTCAACTGGTGGATCCGCGGGGTCTGCGGTGGCAATAATCTCATCGAAGGAGGTTGCCGGTTGCTGTCGCCAGCGTTCGAAAGCAGCAGATTCCATGGCGCTGACATCTGGCGCAGTGTAGGGCGACGGTCGGTCAAGATCGCGCACGATAGTGTCTGCCACAATCGGTGACACACGCCGGCTTATTCTGGTGTCGGGCGTAGTTTCGGTTGGTAGAAGACGCGCCAAAAACGGAATCCTTCCGGATACCAGCCGCAGTGAACGCTCGGAACCTTCTCTATCGGTGAAGTACAGCAGGGTGAAATAAATGAGTGTCACGATGACAGCTACCAGAACTCCACGGACCGCGGCGCCGAAGAAACGAATCGCGAGAGAATCACCGCTTTGATAGGCACCAATCAGGTGGAGTACGCCCGCGCCGGCTAAGCCTGAAATGATAGCCACCGTGCCGAAGTGGAGTACGGCTCGCAGAATTACTTGGGGTTTCGTATCTGGAAGGAACTTGCGGACGAAATACACGGCAATAACCGCCTGTAGAAGCCGGGATACGGTCTCTGCCGCAAGAGCACCCGCCAGCCACCAACTCGGAATGAGAAATGCTTTCAGTGTCCAACCGAGAATAATCTGCACAATCGTTGGCACCAGTGCGGTAATAAACACAGGTTTACCATTTTCAAGCGAGTAGAAAATGCGCTGTGAGAATAAAGTAATAGTGGCTCCGGCGATCCCGGGCAACATGACCACGAGTGCATTGGCGAAACCCGACCATGCGACGATATCTTCTTTAAAAGCAATAGCTTGAAAGATAGGAACTGAAGCGGCGCCAATGATCGCGGCCATCCACATCGTCAATAAAAGAGTAGTGTTCACACCGAAGTGATATTGGCGCACCATTTCGCGATGGTCATTATCTGCTGCCGCGGTGGCGATACGTGTGAAAAGTACGGTGGCAATTGATACGGAAACAATGGACTGAGGCAACATATACACCATGAACGTGTAGTGCATAGCCGTGTTAGAGGCGACAAATACCCCGTGTTCAACACCCCATGCATTTGCTGCCGCCGAAATATTAGAGGTCGATAAGAACCCTACTTGACCAACGACGAGAGTAGCGAATACCCAGCCGGCAATTTTTGAAGCTGACCGCAAGCCGGTACCGCGGAAGTGAAAGTCGAGGCGCAGTTTAACGCCCGTGTGGCGCAGTGGAATAAGGAGTAGGAGTGCTTGTGCCACAACACCTAGAGTTGCGGGTAGAGCCAACCATGCGATACGGGCAGCGTCCCACACCTGTGGGTCCGCGTGAGCATCCCCGGTTCCAAATAGGAAGATGAAGATAATGAGTCCGCTAATGCCGATCACATTATTGACTACGGGGGTCCACGTATAGGGCCCGAAGACGCCACGTGCGTTGAGAAACTCTCCGAGTAGAGAATACAGGCCGTAGAAAAAAATCTGCGGTAAACACCACAGGGCGAAGAGGATGGCGATGGCCTTCCATTCGGGATCCATCAGCGCGGCGGAAAGATTAACGAGCAGCGCAGCGCTTGCGGTCATGATGATAGTCAGACCAAAAAGAACCGTACCGGCAAGTGTGAGTAGTCGGTTGACGTAGGTGGAACCTGATTTAGTTTTAAAAGCGCGCACAATTTGCGGCACTAAAATGGCGTTGAGTAGCCCGGCGGCCAGCAGATTGTAAACCGCATTAGGGAGCGTATTTGCAACCTGAAAAGCATCATTTGCCCCAAAGGCACCAATGGCGACAATGAGGAGAGCGGCACGCACAAACCCAAGCAGACGCGATAGTAGCGTACCTGCAGCCATAACGGCAGAAGAGCGAAAAATAGAGCCTTCGCGCGGGTCACCGACGGGTTGTTCGTCGGTGGGCATGATAGGGCGAGCAGAATCTCTATCCATGAGCATCCACCTGCAGGGTGAGGGGGCGCGAAAAATGCGGGAGACAATTAAACGGGATTATCACAGCGGCGACCTCGTAGGGTAGAGCAGATCGAGAGCGATGGCGACGATACGGCGCTCATTAGGATAAGCCAGACGTGCAGAAACTTCCGTAAGACGCACCCACTCCGCATCCTCAGCCTCCTGATCAGGATCATTTTCCACGGTAATTGTGCCTGATTGATATTCCAGAAGAAAGTGGTGGACGACTTTGTGTATGCGTCGGTCAAAACTGGAAAACCAGTAATCGATGGATGCCAGCGGCGACACAATCGTGCCCGTAATTCCGGTCTCCTCAGCAATTTCGCGTCTAGCGGCCTGTTCTGCGGTTTCTCCAGATTCGACGTGACCTTTAGGAAGGCACCACTCTATTTTTCCTCCGCGGTTTCGGCGGGCAATGACTGCCACGTAGGGTTCGCCCTCCTCGACGCGAACAACCAGGCCCCCCGCAGAGGTTTCATCGACGACGGGAAGGTGGCGGGTGCGCAGTTTGAGTGATCGTAGCGCCAATCGTCGACGAGGAGGGCGTGGAACTGCCATCTTTCGTGGACGATGATAACTAGACATAGTCCTACTCTATGCCGTGGCGCGTCGAATGTGCCGAATGACGGCTATTTCTGGCACGCTTAAAGGGTGTTAGACAAAGACAAACGTGACCGGCAGTTGAGCACCGGCCAGCCGACAGCCGGCACAGACACTGTAGAACAGGATGTAGCTCGCCTGCTCCTGGCGGGACAGCAGACCCTGGCTGATTTACCGGACGCGATTATGGATGTGGGTCGGGTATTCGCCGACGCCGGTTTTGAGATTGCGTTGGTGGGAGGTCCGGTGCGTGACGCTTTTTTAGGCGTTGCGCCGCATGATTTTGATTTGACGACCAATGCGCGTCCGGATGACACCGAGAAGTTGCTCGCCCAGTGGGGTGATAAGACGTGGTCAGTGGGCAAGGAATTCGGCACCATCGGGGGACGTCGCGCGAATACGGTTGTTGAGGTGACGACGTACCGTACCGAAGAATATGACGCCACCTCCCGTAAACCCCAGGTAGCCTATGGAGACACTTTGGAGGGCGACCTCACACGCCGCGACTTCACGATTAATGCCTGCGCCATTGTGCTACCCCAGATGCGTCTGGTTGATCCGCACGGTGGAGTGGAGGATCTTGCTCGCGGCGTATTGCGCACACCGGTTACTGCGGCACAATCCTTTGACGACGATCCGCTTCGCATCATGCGGGCAGCTCGTTTTAGCGCGCAGCTAGGCATCGACGTGTCCGAAGATGTCATGCGGGCGATGAGCGATCAGGCTTCACGCTTGGAGATCGTTTCGGCGGAACGGATCCGCGCAGAGCTGGAGCGTCTTATGGTGAGCCCGTATCCGCGTCGCGGACTCGAACTACTGGTTCACACGGGGGTATGCGACATTGTGCTTCCTGAGTTTTCGGCGCTACAGGATACGACGGATGAACATAACCGGCATAAAGATGTCTATGAGCACACCCTGACTGTTCTCGATCGTGCGATGGCTCTAGAGAGCGACGATGATGGGCCGGTTCCGGCTCCGGATTTCGTATTGCGATTTGCCGCTATCATGCACGATGTGGGCAAACCCAACACTCGACGATTTGAGCCGGACGGTACTGTAACATTCCATCACCACGAAGTTGTGGGTGCGAAAATGACTCGCAAACGGATGCGCGCCCTACGGTTCGATAAGCAAACCACGAATGATGTGACCGAACTGGTCAGGTTGCATTTACGGTTTCACGGATATGGTGAACAGTCGTGGTCAGATGCGGCTGTGCGCCGTTATGTAGCGGATGCAGGACATTTGCTCGAACGGCTCCATCGGTTGACGAGGGCGGACTGTACTACGCGCAACCGGCGTAAAGCACTATTCCTTCAGTCGGCCTATGACGATCTTGAAAGACGTATTACGCAACTGCAAGAGCAGGAGCAGTTGGAGGCGATTCGCCCTGAGCTCGACGGTGAACAAATCATGGAGATTCTTGATTTGTCACCCGGGCCAGCGGTTGGTCGAGCATACCGGTTTCTGCTTGATTTACGTATGGAGCACGGAATCATAGGAGAAAAGCGTGCTCGCCAAGAGCTTCTGCGATGGTGGAAAGATAATCAGTAGGCGCGCTTAGCGTGGCTGAGGTCGGTGCGGTGGGTACGATAAAAGCACAGTGTATACAGCCGCAACCGGATAGATCGTACGAAAGGCAGATCGTTGGCCAACAGTAAAGAATCTCGGTGGCATAAGCGACAGACATCCGCGAAGAAACCTTCTGGGCTTCCCAGTCGACGTGATATTCACGGTCGACCGGAGGGGGCTGAATCGTCTTCGAGGGCAGGATCCGCTCGTCAAAATACGTCGAAAAGAACGTCGACATCAGATGGGTCTCGTCGTTCGCAGGCTCCGAAGAAATCAGCTTCTTCCGCGGCGTCGCGATCGCAGAAGTCGCGAAAGAGATCCAATGGTAACGGTAAGAAAAAATCGTGGGGTAAACGCATCGGCATCGGTGTGCTTTTCGCCTTTCTCATCGCCGTTATCCTCGGTGCGGTGGGTTTCCTCGTTGCATATGCGACGATTAAAGTTCCTGAGCCAGGCGAGTTTGCGCTGTCGCAAAAAACTACTGTCTACTACGCAGATGGTGAAACCGAGCTGGGTACCTTTTCTGATATTGAACGCTCGATTATTGATACCACGACGCTTCCGCAATATGTGGGAGACGCGGTCGTTGCATCCGAGGACCGGACGTTTTATACGAACTCGGGGATTGACCTGAAAGGCATCGCGCGCGCATTTGTCAATAACATTACCGGCGGTGCTCGTCAGGGCGGTTCCACGCTGTCGCAACAGTATATTGAACGCTATTATCTCGACACCACAACCGGTTATCTAGGAAAAGCAAAAGAAGCTATTTTGGCGCTGAAAATTAACCGTCAGCAGACAAAGCAAGAAATCCTCGGTAACTATCTGAATACCATTTATTTTGGTCGCGGTGCCTACGGTATTGAAGAAGCGTCACGCAAGTATTTCGGGCATGACGCTGTCGATCTCACACTGTCAGAGTCCGCTATGTTGGCTGGCATTATTCCGGCGCCATCGGTATGGGATCCCGCCGTGGACGAAGCCATGGCAAAACAGCGATGGCAACGGGTTATCGACCTCATGGCGGCCGATGGTTTAATTTCTCAAAGCGAGGCTGCCGAGGCCGAATTTCCCGCAGTGATGGAGCCACAGGAATCTTCTTCCATGTCTGGCACCACCGGCTATCTCATGCAACAGATTCGCACGGAGTTAAATACTCTGGCCGGTATGTCGGATGAGGAGATTGATACCGGTGGTTTACGTATCGTTTCCACGATTGATAAGACCAAGCAGGATGCCGCTGTGGCGGCGGTTGAGGCACTGCCTGATGATCATGCGGAGAATCTGCGCGTCGCCTTGTCATCGATCAATCCGGAAAATGGTGAGATTGTTGCCGAATACGCTGGAGCTGACTATGCGCAAATCCAATCAAATGCGGTAACGCAGGACCGTGCAATGGCCGGTTCTACATTTAAGCCAATCGGATTATTAGCTTACGCGGAATCTGGCGGATCCCTTGACGATACTTATGACGGCAATTCCGCTATCCGCATTACAGATAAGCGCACTGGCGAAGAAACAGAGCCGTTGCGGAACTACGGAAATGCATCTTACGGCTCGGTCAATATGCTTCGAGCTACCGCACTATCCATTAACACCGCCTATGTGGAAATGAATAACGAGATGGGGCCGCAGTTGACGAAACAAATGGCGGAGAAACTCGGAATCCCCGCCGATACGGTGGGATTGGACGAAACGTTACGGAATATTCTCGGTTCCGTTTCGCCGCATAATATTGATCTGACTCGCGCGTATGCGACGATGGCTTCCGGCGGTATTCGCACAACTCCGCATATTGTGCGTACAGTTAGTCGCTCGAGTGGGTCTTTGATCTATGAAGCAAATGTGGCGAGCGAACGGGTAGTCAGTGCAGAGGATCTATCCGTTATTATGCCGGGTCTGGAGGCAGCTGCGCAGTGGGGGTCGGCAGAGAAAGCTTCCGCATTGGGGCGACCGGTGGGGGCCAAAACCGGATCTTCAGAGGACAACCGTTCAGCACAGTTTGCGGGCTTTATTCCGCAGTTAGCAACGGTTGTGTCGATGTATCAGCCCTCCGAAGATGGCGCGGAAGAATCTATTACCCCGTTTGGAGGTGAACGAGAGATAACCGGTTCTACCTGGCCGGGAACCGTATGGCGTGATTACATGGTGGCGGCAACCGCCGATATGGAAGTAAAGAATTTCGATTGGCTCACTGATGTGAACCGAGTGTCAACTTACCGTCCTTCACCGCCTCCAACACCCGAGCCTACCCCCGAGCCGCAACCTAGTGAACCGGAGGAGCAAC
>JAUNVE010000065.1 GCA_030537795.1 Actinomycetaceae bacterium | reverse complement strand
GGGGGTGACAGATACATAAATATTGATCGGGCCCCACAGCAAGTGGGGCCCGATCAGAAATTTGGTGAAGAGTTCTATTCAGCGATTACACGCACCGTGATGCGTGCAGAGACCTCCGGGTGAAGGTTTACGAATACTACGTAGTCACCAATGTACTTAATCGCCGATTCGATGACGATTTTCCGGCGATCAACAGTTACGCCAGTTTCGTCAAGGATCGACTGAGCGATGTCACTGGACGTTACCGCACCGTAAAGTGCGTCGGTCTGCGAAGCCAGCTTCGCGACTGTGTAAAAATCGATAGCTTCCAGTTGATCGCGGATTTCGCGAGCGTCTTCGACGTTCGTGATCTCTTTTTTGCGGCGACGAGCATTGATCTGATCAATATGACGCTGCGCACCGGGTGTCCAGCGTTCGGCCAGGCGACGCGGCACGAGGTAATTGCGTGCGTAACCGTCCTTGACGGTAACGACGTCGCCGGCGGAGCCGAGATTGGGAACATCGTGAGTCAAAATAATTTTCGCCATCAGTCAATCCCCCTATCAGCGACCTGAGCTGGAGTATGGCAGCAGGGCCATCTCGCGAGCATTTTTCACGGCTTTAGCGATACGCCGCTGTTCTTGAACGGATACGCCGGTTACTCGACGGGCGCGGATTTTTCCGCGATCGGAAATAAATTTGCGTAGCAACGCGGTGTCTTTGTAATCGATCTTCTCGATGCGGGCTGACCGCAATGGGTTAGCCTTTTTCTTAATCGGCTTGCGAAGTTGAGGCTTCGCCATGGTTTCTCCTAAAAATCATCTGCACGGGCATCGCCCAGTGCTCACGTGTTAGAACGGCGGTTCTTCGTTAAAAGAAGATGTTCCACCCGTTGCCCACGGGTCGTCGGCAGAACCGCCTTGAGCTGCATTGAATCCGGCATTGGGATTCTGACCTGCGCCAGAACCCTGGCCACCTTGCACGGGACCACCGGAAGCTGGTGCATTAAAACCACCCTGGTTGTAGCCGCCAGAACCTCCACCGTAGTTGGAGGGGTTACGTGTCACCTGAGCACGCGCGTAGCGTAGCGCGGGCCCGACCTCGTCAACTTGCAGTTCGACAACTGTGCGATCCTGCCCGTCTTGAGTTTGGTAACGCCGTTGAACCATTCGGCCCTGAACAATCACCCGCATTCCCTTGGTCAGAGAATCCGTGACGTTTTCCGCGTGATCGCGCCATACAGAACAGTTCATGAACAGGGGTTCCCCGTCTTTCCACTGCCCCGAGTTGCGATCAAAAGTGCGGGGTGTGGATGCCACTCGGAAGTTAGCGACAGGCACACCTGATGCGGTGTAGCGCATCTCTGGGTCGGCTGTTAAATTACCGACGATTGTGACGATTGTTTCTCCGGCCATCATTGGCTCCTAACTGGCAGCTGGGTAGCGAGGGTGTGGATTAGGCATCAGGACGAAGAAGCTTGGTGCGCATGACCGTTTCATTCAGCGTGAGCTGACGGTTAATTTCTTGCGCCATCTCCGGCGTGGTCGTCATATTAACGACGACGTAAATGCCTTCGGAGTGCTTCTGAATCTCGTAAGCAAGCCGACGCTTGCCCCAAACATCAACGTTCTCAACGGTGCCACCGGCGTCAGTTACCTGCGTCAGAAGCTTTTCCATTGAGGGGTTGACGGTGCGCTCATCAACAGTGGGATTGAAGATCACCATCAATTCGTATGCACGCATGTATCCCCACCTCCTTTGGACTAGTCGGTCACGGACGTTCCGTGACAGGAGGGTTATGCGAGTCGGTCACTACTTCCACCGACGCGGAATATAGTGGACCGACCGTTTATATTACTCGTTCACCGTATCAGCTGCCAGGGACATGTGAGTTTTAGGGGCGAATTGTGGGGAACTTAGCATGCTGAAGGGCGTTTGCGGACGTATACCTGTTTACGAACGCGCGCGATAAGCGTTCCATCGGAAGTTGTGATGTCAGTGCTGAACCAATGGAAATGCTTATCGCCGTCCATTGTTGCCGTGCGGATTTCGTTGAGTACACGTTCGGTGAGTGTGAACTCGGCGTATACGTGGGTGCGACCGGGTTTGATGAATTCGATAATGGCGGACTTATCCCAAACCTGGTAGTCGGGGCCGAGTGCACGACCAATCATCATGACCCAAAACGGGTCTGTCATTGAAAACAGGGATGCTCCGTACAGCGTGCCCAAGTAGTTGGCACTTAGGCGGCGATGACGCAGAGTGACTTTGACGTGCCGGAAATCGCGGCTCCAGTGCGTAATCCGAATTCCGGCTGCAAGAAAAGGTGGCCACAGATTCATCAGAGGGCGCACCAACTGGGCACGACCAACAAGTCGATCGAGTTCTTGGTACGTCGGCAGTGAAACCATGCACCGAGGCTAACGAAACAGTGGGTGAACGGCAATGGTAATCCACAATCCAGTAGTTGACCGCATGGTGGAGCAGGATTCCGATAAAATGACTACCAACGTTCGGCACAGGTGCCGGCCGTAGACATCATAGGAGCTGACAGCGCGCGGAAATCGCGGTGAATGCACATATTTTCAAGGAGTCTACCTATGAATCAACCGTATACCGTCTACGCGGGAGTTGGCGGCACGTTCAGATTGATTTTGCTCAGTGTCATCGCAGCCGTTGCGTCAATCTATATTCTCATGCTTGGCCAGGGCGACATTAGACACACAGGCACGGTGGGTCGATTCGCAAGCACAACTTTCGGATTCGTCTTTTTCAAGATCATTGCAGTCATCCTCCTCGCGATGGCGATAGGTGCGGCAGGAAAGGCGTTGAAAAGCCTCTTGTCGCTCAAACCCGTCATCGAAGTGAATAGCGAAGGAATCGTTGACCGTACGACGATGTATTCTCCCGGCCTCATCCGGTGGGAACACATCACCGGCGTGCATTACCGCACTATACTCGGAAACCATTACATTGCCATTCGAGTGGATCAACACCATCTCGAAAGCTATACGAGCAGACTCAATGTGTTCCAGCGCATGATCCTACACTTTAATAGGCAATCCTCATACGCGGATTTCAGCATCATGATGAATAGCGTCAAAGGAGACTGGAGGCAGATCACGCGAGACATCTTCGCGATTGCCCAACAGCACCTACCTCCCGCGGTTTTCGCTGAAATTCAGATGACAACATAGCGGCCACTTATTCTGCGTAGGCTCTGCCTCACCAAGACACGACGGGCCAATTCCGTCACCTATGTCTCGGCGACTCTCCCGCATTTTCGCCCCTAGCTTCCGACTGGTTGTCGAGGCCCATCCAAGCCGTCCCGCGCGCACGAATCCCGGTGGTGATGGCGCGCATCCCCATGAATACTGCCGCGAAGGCAAACCATACCCACACGAGGCCCCACCCCTGAGCGGCGATATCTGAATCAGCGTAGGAACGGGTGATCCACCACAGAACCGGCAGGTAGGGAATGATGGTGAGGATGCCGGCCCAGGCGAGGAACCGGTTGTCTCCGGCACCAATCAAGACACCGTCGAGCATGAAGACGAAGCCGGCGAGTACCTGGAATACTCCGGCAACGACGAGTCCCATCGTGGCAATATGTCGCATGGTGGGATCAGTGCCGAAAATGGCGGGGAGAACGGGTGAGCCCGCGACGATGACGGTACCCATGACGGCGCCAGCTCCCAACCCCCACAGCACAATGCGTTTCAGGAGCTGATGGGTATATGCGGGATTGCCTTGCCCCAGGCTATGTCCGATGAGTGCCTGCGCCGCGATTGCCAGGGCATCAAGTGCGAAGGCAGCAAAGTTCCAGATGGTGTTGACTACCTGGTGTGCGGCGAGTGCGACGGCACCGATGCTCGTCACCGCAGCGACTGTCGCGAGGAGAGCGATGCGCAGTGTGACGGTGCGAATGAGTAGGGGGAAGCCCGTGGCCGTTGCGTGCATGAGCGCGCCGAAGGAGGGACGTATACTCACCCGGTACTGACGCGCTGACCGAAGGACTACGGCAGCCAACATAATAGCCATGAGCGTCTGTGCAATTGCCGTACCGAGGCCGGATCCGGCAACGCCCATGTCGAAT
>JAUNVE010000064.1 GCA_030537795.1 Actinomycetaceae bacterium | reverse complement strand
ATCGAAGCCGCAGCTTACCTGAAAGACCTCATGGATAACGAAATCCTGTCCTCCTCATCAACCGGCGCCAACGTTGAATCAACTCGTAAATCCTTCCAATCCGGCGATGTAGCATTCATCATCGAATCAGAAGCGAAAGCGTCACTGTGGGATGAAGCGGGGATAGACTACGGTCACATCGTGTCCTTGTCGCACAAGCAAGAGGGAACATTCTTCGCCTCTGATCAACTCGTCATGTTCAACGCCTGTTCCGACAAGCAAATGTGTTACAACTTCATGGACTACCTCACACAGGGCGAACAAATGGTGAAGTTCCACGAACGTTCTCCATACGAGCCAGTGGGGCAAGATGAGACTGTTGCTGAACCCAGCGAGTTCACGACCATCTATACCGAACATAAAGACATTCTTCACTCCCTACCGATTGTCCCGAACTCTGTTGGCGCCTACCAGGTTCTGTACAAGAACCTTCAGGCCATGCTGACTGGGCAGAAGACACCCGAGCAAGCCATGACAGATGCTGCCGAGGAAGCTAATCGCGCCCTGGCGCAGTAGAAGGTTCGGCGGTAGGTGCTGAACGGGCTTCCACCACCTCTCCGGTAGCCCGCACCATCAACTCACGCACCTACCGCCGAATACTGAAATAGAAAGATACCGATGGCTCGAACACTCAACAAAGCAAAGCGACCTCCTGTTTTGTCAGCAGGCCCGCTATACGTCCTCCCCTCATTCGCAATACTTATGCTGATCGCCGTCGTGCCTATTCTTTACACGGCGTACCTTTCGTTCACGTCATACGATATTTTTTCTAGCCCCCAGTGGGTGGGTAGCAAAAACTACACGCGCCTGATTGGCGATGGAGATTTCCGAACGGCGATCTTTAACACCATTGTTTTCACGGCAATCACCGTACCTCTGCAGACAATAATCCCGATGATTTTGGCTGATCATCTCGCGAGATCAGAACACAAACGACTCTCGAACTTTGTGCGTTCAACACTATTCGTCCCAGTGGTTGCATCTCTCGTCCTCGTCGGAACCGTCTGGCAATATATGCTTGCCTCCAACGGTGGCACATTTAACGAACTCTTCGTTGCACTCGGACTCCCAACTATCAACTTCCTCGGTGACCGTACGAATGCTCTGATAGCGGTGTCACTCGTATCCGTATGGAAGCACATCGGTTACTTCCTCGTCATTTACTACGCCGGCGTCCAGGAGATTCCGCGTGAGCGTTACGAAGCCGCAACCGTTGATGGAGCCAACCGCGTCCAACAATTCCTTTACATCACTGTTCCAGGTTTACGCCCCATTACCTTCCTCGTGGTCATTCTCGGAACCATCTGGTCATTCCAAGTCTTCGATCTCGTCTACGCCATGACTGGCGGCGGCCCCGCTGGCGGCACCACAACGATCGTAATTGCCATTTTCGAACAAGGTTTCCAAACAATGCAGATGGGTTACGCCTCGGCAATCGCCATGGTGCTATTCGTCCTCGTCGTCCTCATCTCTATCTTCCAGCAACGAATTTACAAGAGGATTGATGCCTGATGTCACGCGTACTCACCGCCATCGCATACTTCTTTATTGGTGTCCTCATTGTCCTGTCAATCCTTCCGTTTGTGCTGATGCTCATCACCGCATTTCAACACACTCAAACGTTCGGTTTTGACATCAATCCCGAGAAGCTCACGTTCGACAATTTTATTCATCTGTTCACGGTGCAAAACTTCGGTTCCGCGCTCACATTGTCTTCCGCAGTTGTCATCATTGCGTGCGTAACAAACATCGTCGTGTGCTCGCTCGCAGCCTACGGATTTACGTTCAAAACCTTCATCGGTTCCGAAGCAATCTTCTGGATCTATTTGGCGACCATGATGGTTCCCGCTCAGGTCACCGTAGTGTCGACCTTCGTGATCTTTAAGAAAATCGGCATTTTAGGATCTACGATTTCCCTCGCCCTACCCATCATTAACGCCTTCGGCGTGTTTCTTGTTCGTCAGTTTATGCTCGGTATTCCTGAGTCGCTCATCGAAGCAGCTCGTATCGACGGAGCGTCAGATTGGCGAATATTCCGCTCAATTATCATTCCGCTGAGCACCCCCGTATTGACCGCACTCACGGTTTTCACCTTTTTGGCGACATGGAACGATTTTCTCTGGCCACTTGTGTCATTGACATCCGACCAGCGACAAACGGTTACCCTCGCTATTTCAAAACTCTCGGGGGCATTTCTTACCGATTACGGGCTCGTCATGGCAGGGACGTCCATTGCGTTTATCGTGCCATTTACTGCCTACGTCCTATTACAAAAACAGTTTGTAGAGGGCGTTGCATCCACGGGCATCAAGGGTTAGTTGAGGAGATTGAGAACGAGAAAATGGACCATGAGTTCATCGTCGTTGACGATTTAACCAAGATTTACCCCGACGCTGAACCTGAGCCGCGTAGTTCAGATGCACTGTTCGGAACAACGGGGAGTACGGTGGCATTCCAAGTCGCGTTCCGCTCTCATCGGCAACCGCGCACACCGTCGTGGAAACGCCTGAGCCTGCGAGTGAACTCGTCCGGTTCGTCGAATGTAGCAGTCAGTCACGTTGCATTACAGCCGGCCAGGTGTCCGTCGTGGCGCCAGGATCTCGACGATTATGAAGTAGTCGCCCCAACTCTCATTCCCGATTTGCTCATCCCACTGGCATCGGGTACCGGATCAGCGCAGACACTCATCTTTGAAAAACACACCGGTTGGAATGCAATCTGGGTTGAAGTCACGCTCCCTTCGGTGGGCGTCGATGTCGAGATTTACGACGGTGAAACTCTCTTATTTCACACGCATATCGATGTCGATGTTTTGCAGGCGGATATTCCTCGCGCTCCGGTGAGTCATCTGCGCTGGTTCCATCACGACTGCATAGCCGACCATTACGGTGTCGACATGTGGTCCGATGACCATTGGCGTGCTATCGCTACTCAGATGGAAGCGTCCGCCTCTCTCGGTGCAACAAGTGTGATGATGCCGCTGTGGACTCCTCCGCTTGACGTACAACCCGGCCACTACCGACGAGCGACCCAGTTACTCGGCATTTCTCAAACGGACGAAGGGTACAGCTTCGATTTTTCACTGGCGCGAAAGTGGGTATCGCTCGCGCAATCGCACGGACTTCACCAGGTAGAACTTCCCCCGTTTTTCACCCAGTGGGGAGCAACATCCGCAGCCGCTTTCTACGTTGGTTACGCTCCCGGCATCCCCGAAGCTAATACGCGTGACCTACCTCCGACATTCGGGTGGGATACGGATGCGACCCAGCGCGAATTCCAACAGTTCCTCGCGGCCCTCATCCCCGCAGTCCGCAGATTTATTGAGCCGCTGTACGGCGCGGACAATGTCTTCTGGCACATGTCAGACGAACCCCGTCCCGAACATCTCCGTAGCTACCAAGTCGCAAGCGGTGCCGTCACGGATTATCTTGAGGATACTCACATCATCGATGCACTATCAGACCCCCAGTATCTTCCCTACGTGCAAACACCCGTTGTGGCGACCTCTGAAATCAAACAATTCCGATCTGCAGGAGTCGAACCCCACTGGGTGTACTACTGCGTATCCCAATCAACAGGGCAAGCCAATCAGTTCATGGCGCAAAGCGGCGTCCACCACCGCATTCAAGGGTTCCAGTTCTACAAAATGCGAGTTAGAGGTTTCCTGCACTGGGGACTCAACTTTTACTATTCACAGTGGTCACTGAGACTCATCGACCCGATGGCGGACACGGACGCAGGCGGATCATTCCCGTCGGGAGACCCCTTCATCATCTACCCGGGTCCAGATTATTCAACCTATCTTTCGCTTCGTCACCGCATGATTGCCGGAGCTTGGCGGGACCTCGCACTGGCCCATTACGCCGAAACTCTCATCGGACGCGAACGAGTCCTCGCGATCATCGACCCTGACGCGACCATCGACTACGATACTGGGTTCCCTTCCGCCGCCGAGTATCGAGCACGATTGCGCACGCTTTTCGATGCGGTCGCACAGGCTCTCACTAACGATGTGCATTCTCCGCGTCAGATGCAGATTCACTCCATTTGACACAAATTAAGCCGCTTACTCCTACCCTTGCATACGAATGAGAGACAGTTCCTATCATGGAGAAGCTTACCCACTGTGCGATATAGCAGTCTTCTGAGGGGAAAGCCTTCAGTACGGACGCCCTCCCCGCACTCTCAGTGCGCGATAGCTACCCCTGTTCGGCGTAGTAGGCGTCGCGGATTTCGCTA
>JAUNVE010000022.1 GCA_030537795.1 Actinomycetaceae bacterium | reverse complement strand
AACCTTGCCCACGCACTGGCCGTCAGGGCCGAGAAAGAAAGTATGTATTCCCATACTCCTATAGCGCGGCGCGGCCTTCTTGGAGTAGCACCTGCTCAATGGCCCATACGATCATCAGTGCAGCCACCGCAGTTAAAATCGCACAAGCGTAGGCGAAGGCTACTGGATAGTACTGGTCAACTAGCATCCCACCTGCCACCACCACCTGGGCGATGCCAAGCATGAGGGATATAGCGCTTAGCCAGACCCACCCGGTGGCGAGCCTGCGAGAAAGCCAGCTAAGGCGCATCAAGGAGAAAAAGCCAAAGCAATTAAGCGCATGGATAATAATCAAACTGCTCATAATACTCCAAGCGCGGCAGCATGACGGTATGACACTACTGCACCCCATTTGTCACATTGTCGGCCATGGCCACGACATCGAGATCTTAGGCACCGAGCGTGAACCGGTGATAGTTAACAAGACGGCCCGAACGGTCATTAAACTCCACTACCGGCGCCGCCCAGAGGACCTGGCTAAGCGACTTTTGCTGATAGGAGAGCTAATCGAGGCTGGTGCCAATCTACTGCCCCCGGCCTCGATGCCGATTGTTCTCGATCAGGACTGGACGGCAACCATATGGCCTGTAGCTGAGCCTTGCCAGGACCTGCACCTAGCACGGGCACTGGCGAAGCTACATTCGGTTAATCCTGCGGTGATCTCACAAGATGCCCTATCTTCCTTGACTGCCTTTGAAATCGACTCGCGCACGCAGTCTCGACTATCGCAAGCACAAGACCGCCTGCCTTCGTCTATCTTGGCTGAGCTTAGAGCCAGGGCCGACCAGGCTAAAAGCATCCTGCAACAAACCCTGGTGCGCCCGCGCGTGATCTTGCATGGAAACGCGCACGCCGACAACCTCATGCAATATCAGGGGCAGCCTGTACTCGTCGACCTCGACGACCTGGCAACCGGGGTGCCGGAGATCGACCTGGCCGCCGCCTACACTGCCCACGTCCGCTTCCAAACGGACCGCGCCCGCTGGGATACGTTTAAGGCCGACTATGGGGATGCTGACTGGGAGCTGGTGGCACGTCTGCGGAAAATGCGGGAGGCAACTATGGTTTTGTGGCTGGCCACCATCAAGGGAGCCGAAGCTGAGCTCGAGCACCGACTAAGCACTTTCGATACTGACCAGGCGTGGCACCGGGTCTAAACTATGCCGTGCCAAGAATAAGATCCGATAGTCCCTCGGCTATAAGCCGCAGCTGTGTCATATCGGAGTGAGTGTAGCGTTCGGTTACGTCGCTTGTGCGGGCATGTCCGAAGTACTGCTTAACGTCGATTAAGATCACGCCGTTGAGACGCTGTGCATGGGTGATGGCCGCATGGCGAAGCGAATGCGGGTTGGTGTAGCCGTCGTACCCTAACCTTTTGCACACGCGCTTGGCGTGTTGTCTGATGGTATCTTCCGGGATCGGAAGGTTCGGCCTGTCCTGCATGGGGAACAAGAATTGCGATTGTGCGACGATACCTTGGCGGGTGCAGTGGCCCTTCACTTCCTGGATAACAGCGTTACTAAGTGGAATAGTTCGCGTACCCGCTTTGGTCTTAGTTGCATCCCGGAAGGTAAGATTCTTTCCCATGCCTGTAACGGTGTGGGTTATCGAGAGGGTCCTCTGCTCGAAGTCGAAGTCTTTAAGCTGCAAAGGCCTGACTTCCTGGGCCCGAAGACCACAAACCGCAAGAAGCACGAAGAGGGTTCTAACGCGCTCAGGCAATTCGTCGATCATCGCTTTAATCTCTTGCGGTGCCCACAGTTGAGTCTCCCGTTCTGTGTCGGCCTCCCCTTCCTGGCATTGCGTCATTCTTTGGAGATAGCGTCGACCGATAAGCGGGTTGGAATCAATCAGCTCTCTATCTACGGCTTCACTCATGATGCGGCGCATCAGTTCAAAACACTTCTTGCGTGTTGCCGGACTGGCCTGGCGTGGCTTCTGGTTTTGGCGCGGTATCGTCTTTAGGTTTTCCAACCATTTGGCAACCATCCGCGAGTTGATCTCGGCCAGCGGCGTGTACTCGAAGGTTGGCTTTATATGGTTCTCATACCTGTTGCGCTGGGCACGCATCTCGCTGGGAGCCCACGGCGAACTTGCCTCCCACCACTTTTCGACCATGGCGCCCAGAGTATTTTCTTGTTGACGCTCTTTCAGGCGCTGTTGTTCCTCGGGACTAACCCACACACCGGTAACAATGGCGGCCTGTTGCTGGGCAAGCCAGGCTCGTGCCTCGGTCTTAGTGCGAAACGTGTGGGGTGCAGCTATGCGGTCGTTTGGGTTGATTGAGCCGGGGCGGGGGAAATCTGCTCGGTATCGTCCAGACTTGAGTTTCCGAACTTTCCCAAATGGTCGCGGAGCCATATCCCCTCCCTTTTTATCGGTAGTACCGCCAGGGCGATTTTCGTTCCCTGAGCGTTCCCTGAAGCAAGTACATTTGAGTGTACTAAAGTGTACTTAACGGAAGATGCATATTGAACAAAATCGCGAGATATCAAGGAAAACTGGGAGTTTTCCGCGATATATCAAGGACCCCAAAATTCCCCCTCCAGTGTGTTCGAATCCCACTCGGGGTACTTTGTATTTCCGCGGAATATCAACGAAAAGTCGGTGTCCCCCTACCCCTTGCAATGTTTTGAGGGGGGGGAACGTGGGAGTAATTTAACGAATACGCCGCAGATTGCGTTAAATAACCATCGCAACAAAAACCCCGTATACACGGGTGTCCGTGTACCTGTTAGTCTCTAGCAACTAATAAAGGACCCCGCGCACACCGGGGTGTGCGCGGGATCCGAGGGCTTATCTGCGAGACCGTATCTAGGCGCAGGGCACGACCTCAATACCGAGGTAACGTGCAGCCTTAGAGCGCTTCGACGGGTTGGCGAGCGCCGCGATCGCACGGTTAACTCGCTCCGAATTCAAGTCCTTAAACCAGGGACGAACCGCTTCGGATAGGTTCATCTCCAGGAGGTTACGGGCTTGCTTGCCCGTGTTAATGTCATGGACGCTAAATTTCCTCATGTCCATCTCCTTCCTCTCAGCGAAGCTATGCACGGTGATTGTGCAGGCGGGCTTCGCACTCATTCACTCGTTTATCGCGCTACTGCGTCAGCTGGAGGCAACCGAGAATCGGTGAGCAACGTGGGTTGTTGCAATCAGCGTGACGGACTGATGGACATCCTGCCGCGGACGCTATCAGATCGCGTATGTTCTACGTCTTCACGCGAAAGTAATACTATTGCACATCATTTGTTGTTCCGCAAGAGTTATCACTTATGCGTGTCGGGCGTGATGAGGGTATTTCGACAATACCGGTGGAGAGACGGCGATAATTCTAGAGGATTCCGCCGGTGCCCCCGCCGATCGTGTAGTCAACGTCGTCGCCGATGGTATGAATGCGGAGTGAGTTAGTGGAGCCGGGGGTACCCGGTGGCATTCCGGCGACAATCACGAGATCATCGCCTTCCTTGGCTAACTCCGATAAACGCAGAACTTGATCCACCTGCCACACCATGTCGTCAGTGTGTTTCACCTCGGGAACACGGTATGTCTGTACACCCCACGACAGTGCCAACTGATTGCGCGTCGTTTCCAAGGGAGTGAAAGCGAGTAACGGAATGGGGCTACGCAGCCGCGACATTTGTCGCGCCGTCGATCCTGACTGCGTAAAGGTGACGAGGAACTTGACGTCCAACCGCTCGCCAATGGTCGCCCCAGCTTGGGTGATTACCGAAGAGCGAGCAATATTAAACGCGCCGATGGGGGCAATACGTTCCCCTCCATTTTCCTCAACGTTTTCAATAATACGAGCCATCGTCCGCACCGCTTCGATCGGGTAAGCACCGACCGATGTTTCACCCGACAACATGACGGCGTCGGCACCATCAAGAATCGCGTTAGCACAGTCCGATGCCTCCGCGCGCGTTGGGCGTGGATTCTTCATCATAGAATCCATCACCTGCGTTGCCACAATAACCGGCTTTGACTGACGGCGAGCTAACTCAATAGCGCGCTTTTGCACCAGCGGAACGGTTTCCAGCGGCATTTCCACGCCGAGGTCGCCTCGAGCCACCATGATTCCGTCGAAGGCTTCGACAATTTCTAGCAGATTCTCAACTGCCTGCGGCTTTTCAATCTTTGCGATGACGGGCCGGTATACACCGACCTCCTCCATAATCTCGTGGACGTCCTCAATATCCTTGGCATCTCGCACGAAAGACAAGGCGATGAAGTCGGCGCCAATCTTAAGCGCCCACCGCAGGTCGTCCTTGTCCTTTTGAGACAACGCGGGAACAGACACCGCGACACCCGGAAGGTTGATGCCCTTGTTATTCGACACCATGCCGGGAACTTCAACGCGGGTTTTGACGTCGGTATCATCGACCTCAATTACGCGAACCGCCACGTTGCCGTCGTCGATAAGCAAACGATCCCCCGGGCGGCAATCCCCCGGCAGTCCCTTAAACGTGGTTCCTACCAAGTCTTTCGTGCCGGGCACATCGCGAGTGGTGATGGTGAAGACGTCTCCAACTTCGAGTTGGTGAGGTCCGTTTTCAAACTTTTCAAGCCGAATCTTCGGGCCTTGGAGGTCAACTAAAACAGCGAGTGCTCTTCCCGATGCACGCGATGCTTTTCGCACGAGGCGAACGACCTCTTCGTGTGCTTCCACGGTGCCGTGGCTACGGTTGATGCGCGCGACATCCATGCCCGCATCAACGAGAGTCTGAATTTGGTCCGGAGAATCAGTGGCCGGGCCGATGGTGCAAACAATCTTGGCTCTACGCATACTTCTACTCTACGTTGTCTTCTTCCATTTCGTGGCATTGAACGTTTGTTGCCGCTTGACGTTTTCCGGCGATAAGGAATCCAATGATTCCGATGGCTATGATGAGCAACGCCATCCACGCATTGAGGCGTAACCCGAAAAAGACTTTCGCTACATCGATGCGGATATTTTCGACGATGAAACGCCCCACACCATAGGCGGCTACATACATCCAAATGAGTTGTCCGCCTTTGAACTTAATGCGTCTGTCGAGAATGACGATGAGCGCTGCCATGGACAGGTTCCATAATCCCTCGTATAGGAACGTGGGGTGGAATAGAGTGTCTACCGGGTAGCCGGCTGGTACGCGGTGCGGTGCGATCTCTAGCCCCCACGGCAAAGTCGTTGGCCCGCCAAAAAGCTCCTGATTGAACCAGTTTCCCAGCCGTCCAATCGCCTGAGCCACCAGCAGGGCAGGGGCAACTGAGTCAACGAATGGGGCAACTCGCGCTCCGTGGCGTCGCAAGGCAATCCAGCCACCGACAACCCCAAGAGATATTCCGCCCATAATGGCCATTCCGCCGTGCCAAATCTTAAACGTCTCCAGAAAACCTGCCCCCGAGGCGTATCCTTGCGGTGAGGTAATCATGTGATAGACCCGGGCACCGACAATCCCGAATGGGATTGCCCACAATGCCACGTCATACACGAGTTCCGGGTCCCCCCCGCGTGCCTGATAGCGTTTACGGGTGATCAGAACGGCCACAATCATTCCGATACCGATCAGTAGTCCGTAAGCGCGGAAAGTCAGTGGTCCGACCTGCCATTGATTGACGGGCGGCGAAGGAATCGACGCCCACAGCGTCGCAAGTGCAGAACCATTCATATAGGTAAGTCTAACCGTTCGTTTAGGCGTCGCGGCGTACCGCTCCGCGCCGCAAGTCGGCAGCCAGAGAGCGCAGGGCGTTGAAGGTTGTCGGCTGATCAAATAGGGTCCGTACCAGGGCGGACCCGACGATCACGCCGTCGGCGTAGGACGCTATTTCTTGAGCTTGTTCTCCGGTGGATACACCGAGCCCGACACATACGCGTTGCGCACCAGCTTGGCGCGTGCGAGCAACGAGTTCACGTGCCGCTTCATCGACGTTTAAGCGGGTACCTGTCACCCCCATAGTTGAGGCGGCATATACCCAACCACGATGGTGTTCCACGATCAGTTTGAGACGGTGTTCGGGCGATGAAGGCGCCACCAGGTAAATGCAGTCCAGGTCGAACTCAGCGGCCGCCGCCTCCCATTCTGCGCCCTCTTCTGGCGGTAAATCAGGAGTAATGAGCCCCGCTCCTCCGGCTTGCGCAAAATCTCGGGCGAATTGCTCAACCCCGTACCACATGATCGGGTTCCAGTAGGTCATTGACGAAACCGTAATCCCGTAGTTCGTCAACTCTTCGGTGGCGCGCAACAAATCGGTCAGATGAACGCCGCGTTCTAGCGCCTGTTCGGTAGCTCGCTGAATGACCGGGCCGTCCATCCCCGGATCGGAGTACGGAAACCCCAGCTCGATCATGTCGAAGCCTTCGTCCGCCAGGACTTTGCCGGCCTCAATAGATTCACTGACCGTGGGAAAGCCCACCGGCAGGTATCCGATGAGAGCAGCCTCAGAACGAGCAGCTGCCTGATCTATGCACCGCGCTCCTAAACTCATGATGGATCCTCGTTTCCGAGCAAGTTAAACCACTGGGCGGCGGTTTCCACGTCCTTATCGCCGCGTCCCGACAAGCAGGCAATGACAATGGGTGGGTCATCGGGATTGCCGTGTTCGGATGCCCATTCGATTGCTCCGGCGAGGGCGTGCGCGGATTCGATGGCGGGAATAATGCCTTCGGTTTGCGATAGTCGCGCAAATGCGTCCATGGCGGCGGCATCGGTGATGGGTCGGTAGCTGGCGCGTCCAGAGGCCGCCAGATGCGAGTGCTCGGGGCCCACTCCGGGGTAGTCGAGTCCGGCAGAAATGGAGTGTGATGCTTGGGTTTGCCCGTCCTCGCCTTGCAATATGAAAGTTTTTGCGCCGTGAAGCACGCCGACGGAGCCAGCAGTGATGGAGGCCGCGTGTCGTCCGGTCTGCACACCATCGCCCGCCGCTTCGCATCCGAGAAGTTCAACGTCGGTATCGTCAATAAAAGCCGTGAAGGTTCCTATCGCGTTAGATCCCCCGCCCACGCAGGCGCAGACCATGGCCGGTAGTTCACCCGTTTGGCGCAGGATTTGTTCGCGGGCTTCGTCTCCGATTACACGTTGGAGGTCGCGCACCAAGCTAGGAAATGGATGCGGGCCGGCGGCGGTTCCGAAAATATAATTCGTTGTTTCAACGTTAGTGACCCAGTCTCGGAACGCTTCATTAATGGCGTCTTTTAGGGTTTGCGACCCTTGTGTTACGGAGATGACTTCGGCGCCGAGAAGCTTCATACGCGCCACATTTAAGGCTTGCCGACGAGTGTCTTCGGCCCCCATATAGATAGTGCATTTAAGGCCGAGGAGTGCCGCCGCAGTTGCGGTGGCGACGCCGTGTTGACCGGCTCCGGTTTCAGCAATAACCCGTGTTTTTCCGATCTGTTTAGTCAGCAGTGCCTGTCCAAGCACATTATTGATTTTGTGGGAGCCGGTATGGTTGAGGTCTTCGCGTTTTAGAAATAGGCGAATACCGAGACCTTGAGAAAATCGCTGTGCTTCGGTGAGTAGTGAGGGCCGTCCCGAATACTCGCGCCCCAGCCTGTGGAGTTCGGCGAGGAAACCTGGGTCATTTTTCAGCGTATCCCAGGTACCGGTGAGTTCTTCGAGGGCGGCCATGAGCGACTCGGCGACGAATACGCCGCCGAAGTCGCCAAAATAAGGACCTTGAGATGTCATGCGTTTCCTCGTCTGTACTCTTCGAGCTGTTTTTCCACCACGTTGCGTTTGACGCGGGCTTTCCGATCGGTTTGGAGGGCGGGGTGCTGCGCGGCAGAAACCATGTCTGCCACACGCTCCCGGGGATTTCCCGAGGTGACGAGGGCTTCTCCCACCAGTACAGCATCAGCTCCGGCTTGGGCATACTCGAAAACATCGTGGGGGCCGCGCACCCCTGATTCAGCCACCGCCACCACATCGGCAGGAACCATGTCGACGACCTGCGCGAAGTTTGAGCGATCAACTTTAAGGGTGGTGAGGTCGCGGGCATTGACTCCGATCACTTTTGCTCCCGCATCGAGGGCCCGCACCACTTCAAAGCGGCTATGCGCTTCTACGAGAGCAGTCATGCCGAGGGATTCGGTGCGCTCAATAAAGCTTTCGAGCTGATCTTGATCCAGCGTTGAAACGATGAGCAGCACCATATCGGCTCCATAGGCACGTGATTCATGGATCTGGTAGGGCGATACGATGAAGTCTTTTCTCAGCAACGGTATATCGACGCTACGGCGCACAATGCTGAAGTCCTCGAGAGATCCGTTAAACCGACGCTGTTCGGTGAGGCATGATATGACGGCCGCACCGCCTTCCTCATAGCGTCGCGCCAGCTCACCGGGACTGGGAATGTCCGCCAGAGCGCCTTTTGACGGTGATGAGCGTTTAACCTCGGCGATAATATTGACCGCCCCGGGGCCGCGTCGCAGGGCGTCGAGGGCGTTACGCGGGCTGGGCGCTCGTTTGGCTAGCTCCTTGATTTCACTAAACGGAGTCTGTCGTTCACGTTGCGCAAGGTCTTGACGCACTCCGTCGACGATTGAATCAAGAACATTCATGGAGTTCTCCTTCCACCGCCAACGAGTTTAGTCGCCTTGTGGCATGTAGCACCAAATCGGTGACGCATGATGGTACAACTAAGCGGTGGCATAGGCGTTGCGATAGGTAGGGAAACTATTCGACTCGTGGTTGAAGATCATGCGCCAACTGAATTGCTCGAACCATAGCTGCTGCCTTGTTCTGTGTTTCGATCCATTCAGTTTCGGGTCGAGAATCAGCGACTATTCCAGCCCCGGCTTGCACGGACGCAATCCGGTTGTAGATAACGGCGGTGCGAATGGCAATGGCGAAGTCGGTGTCGCCGCTGAGGTCAAAGTATCCAACCACTCCCCCGTAGATTCCGCGCGGTAGCGGTTCGCGGATTTCGATGAGTTCAACGGCTTTTGGTTTCGGAGCTCCCGAAAGAGTGCCGGCGGGGAACACGGCGGAGAGTATGTCCATCCGATTGACATCGGCGGGGACTTCTCCGGTCACTGTTGACGAGACATGCATAATGTGTGAAAACCGTTTGACCTCCATCATCGTCTCAACCGCTACAGTTGCGGGATGGCAGAACTTTGACAGGTCGTTGCGGGCGAGGTCGACGAGCATGACATGCTCAGCGATTTCTTTTTCATCCGCCAGGAGTTCCTCTTCCAGCCGCTGGTCTTCCACCGGGTTGGCGCCGCGCGGTCGCGAACCTGCGATGGGAAACGACCAGGCACGGTTATCGCTGACTTTCACCAGGGTTTCGGGAGATGAGCCGACCACGTGGAAGTAGTCGCCGCGCCCGGTAGGTAGCGTGAAACAATACATATACGGCGACGGGTTGATGGTGCGTAAGGCACGATATATGTCGATTGGTTCCACTGCTACCGTGATGTCAGTGCGTGTGGAGAGCACGATCTGGAAGGCATCGCCGTCAAATATCGATTGCTGACAGGCTTTAACACCGGCTTGAAAATCGGCTTGTGCGGTGCGGATGTCGATGTCAAGGTCGACTCTGTCACCGCGATGTTTGATTTCTGGCTGGTAGGTGCTTGCCAATACGGCTTCCATCTGGTCGAGCCGCCTGAGCGCATCCGCGTAGGCTTCGTCTACTCCGTCATCACGGTTATTAATATTCCAGGCGTTGGCGATGAGCCACACCGAGCCGTCTCGGTGGTCAAGTGCGTACACATTCGATGCCATCAGCAGAGCTACGTCGGGAATGTTCCGGTCGTATTTGATGACGTTTTTGACGTGGGGTTCCCACTCTGCTGACAGCGCCCACCCCAGGGTTCCGACGAGGGCGCCGGTGAGTGGTGGCAGTCCGGGGATATGCGGGGCTTTCAGCTCGGATAGCGCTGATTTAATGACGTCGGAGGCGGTTCCTTGCTGGAGTACACCGGCGGGGGCTTCCCCCACCCAGCGGGCGCCCTCCGCCGATGATACGAGGGCGGCGCGGGCGCCGGCGCCGACGAATGACCAGCGTGACCAAGCCCCATCGTGTTGGGCCGATTCAAGGATGAAGTGGGTATCTTCTGCGGCGCCAACTTTGCCGTATAGTCCTACCGGCGTAATGTCGTCAGCCAGGACGCGGCGCACCACCGGAATCACCCGGCGGCTGGTAGCTAGTTGCCGAAATTCTTGCCGCGTCGGCCACGTCTGTCCCCAGGTGAGGTCAGCTGCATTCATGGCGTCGGTCATGCATGCTCCTTAATCGGGTGAGTGACGGTGGCGTGCAGTTGCCCGCCGGCTTCAAAGCACGAGTGGGTGCCGGTGTGACAGGCTGCTCCAACTTGGTCGACTTCGATGAGCAGAGCGTCGCCATCGCAGTCAATCGATACGCGTTGAACATACTGGTAGTGTCCAGACGTGTCGCCTTTTCGCCAGTATTCTTGCCTAGAACGCGACCAGAAAGTGACGCGACCTTCGGTGAGCGTGCGACGGACTGCCTCGTCGTCCATCCATCCCACCATGAGGACGTCTCGGCTAGCGGCGTCTTGAATAACAGCGCAGACGAGTCCGCTACTGTCGCGTTTGAGTCGTGCGGCAACGTTATCGATTTGGCTCATCTTAAGCTCCCGCGCTACCTGTTCGCACGGTGAAACCGTGGGTTGCCAGCGCCTCTTTCACGTCGCTAATAGAAACGGTTCCAAAATGGAATACGGAGGCCGCCAAAATCGCATCTGCGCCGGCCTTGGCCGCTTCCACAAAGTGTTGGGCAGTACCGGCCCCTCCGGAGGCAATAACGGGTACGGTGACAGCCTGTTTGACGGCCCGAAGCATTTCAATATCGAAGCCGGTTTGGACGCCGTCTGCATCCATTGAGTTGAGGAGGATTTCTCCAACACCTCGCTGCTGGGCATCGCGCGCCCAGCCAATGGCGTCGATTCCGGTTGACCTGCTCCCCCCGTGGGTCGTTACTTCGTATCCGGAGGGCGTCGAAATACCGTCCGCACAGCGGCGCGCGTCAACGGATAAAACGAGTACCTGGTTACCGAATCTGGCGGCCACTTCGTCAATGAGGTCGGGGCGGTTGATGGCGGCAGTATTGACGCTCACTTTGTCAGCACCGGCATTGAGGAGCCGGTTGACGTCTTCGACCGTACGTATTCCGCCTCCGACGGTAAGCGGTATAAATACTTGTTCGGCGGTGCGAGTGACGACTTCCAGGGTGGTTCCGCGGCCTTCTTTAGAGGCCGATATATCGAGAAATGTTAGTTCATCGGCGCCTTCTTGACCGTAGCGTGCAGCGAGTTCCACCGGGTCGCCGGCATCACGCAGATTTTGAAAATTCACGCCTTTAACTACCCGCCCGTCGGCTACGTCGAGGCATGGGATGATGCGAATGGTTACGCTCATGGTTTTCCCTTCTTTACCGCTCATCAGTGCGACGCGGTTCTGTACCGATAATGTCAACCACCATCATGAGAGTGGAGTCTCCCGACGCCTGTTCCGGTGGAATGGTAATAGCGAGTCGAGTTCCCACTCGCTGATCCACCAGCGCATTGCGAACTCCCGGCATGGCGTCACCGAGGTCAATGGCTTCCGGTATTCCAGTTGACCACGTGGAGCCGCGGACAACCGAATCATCCCAGTTGGCGCTCAAATACTGAACGAGTACCGAATCGTCGGCGTGAACTTGCTGGCCATCACCTTCGATGAGGGTTTGTATGGTTAAGGAAGTTGGCGGATCGCCATCTTCATGGGATGCACGTGGGCCAGCGTCAGTCATTTCTACGCTCAGAGGCCCTCCCGGATCGGGGTTTTCGGTTCCCGACGCTGCCGAGTAGAGAATATCGATGACGTTGATTTCGGTAGTACGTTCACCGTCGGTGGTTACCGGTCGCAAAAACAAGATGCGAGAGCCTTCGGTTTTACCGATTACGCCGCTTATCAAAGTGGCCTCAAAATCGTCGGTATTGGCTTGGCCAACCATCATTATCGACCGCGATCCGGCGGTAATCAGGCGCCCATCTTCTCCCGAAAATGTCGTAATCGATACGATTAGTGGTGAATCTTCGGTAATTTCTCGTCCGGTTCCCACTTCGAGTTGGCGGATCTTGGTGGCAGAAACAGATATCGGACTGGTTAGGGCCAGTGTTGGTACACGCCCCACATTTCCAGATACGGTGATACGATCCAGCCACGATTCGGGAGCTTGCTCCGTCGGCATGTTTTCGCGGTTATTGATAAGGATCACTGCCGTGGTGGTGACGACAATGACGACGAGCACGGCCACGGCTTCGCGCCACCACCGCAAAAGGCGACGTCGCAAGGTTCTGCGTTGCATGGTACGCGAGGGAAGCGCGTAACCTTCGCGTGGCGGCGGCTGGGAGGGTTTACTTCGCCATTTCATGCAAATGCTCCTACCCCGGTTTCGGTTTCACGGATAGAGCTGAGCATGTCATCGACGCGTTGATCAACGTGAGAAAATGGATCGTGGAGGGCGATGCCGCTACTGCGATCATCGTCCAGACGCAGGTGTACCCAGTCAACAGATACGTCGCGACGATATCGTTCAGCTTCGGCAATAACAGTGCCGCGCAAATGAGCTCGAGTAGTGGCCGGCGGGATTTCCATAGCGGATTTCACTCGCTCTTCATCGCTCAGGCGTTTCATGGCGCCAGCGTTTTCGAGCCGCGACCGCAGGGTTTGGCCGGTAATGTCGTGATAGGCCAGTTCCAGTCGCGTCACGCGAGGATCGGTGAGGTCAGCTCCTGAGCGCCTCATGAATCTTTCGATCAGCTCTTTTTTAATCGCCCAGTCGAGTTCGGTTTTAACACCTGAGTGGTCTCCCGATTCTACGGCGTTGAGTGCCCGTTCCCACAGATCAATCATATTGTGGGTGAGTGTCGAGGCGCCTTGAAGATTAACCGAATTCAGGGTTCGTTGCCTCAGTTCTCGTTGGATATCGACTACGCTCATGGTGCGTCCGTCTGCAAGCTGAAGATCGATATTCGACCCGAGTTCACTGTCAATGTGGCGAATAGCCGACAGCGGATCTGCCAGTGCCAGATCCCCGATGCGAGCCCCGTTTTCAACTGCCGCCAACAGCAGATTAGTCATGACGATCTTAACTGCCGTCGATGATTCCGACATATTGGTGTCTCCCACGATGACGTGGAGACGACGGTATTCTCCAGCGTCGGCCAGCGGTTCGTCCCGCGTATTAATAATCGGGCGACTGCGGGTAGTGGCCGCTGAGACCGCGTCATCCATGTGTTGGGCGCGCGGGGAGTAGCCGAAGCGCGGTTGGTCGGTGCGGTGGATATGTCCAGCTCCGGTGACGATTTGTCTGGTGACGAAAAAAGACACGATAGCATCGGCAACTTCTCGGAAGTTGCTGCGGCGTCGCAACAGGTAGTTTTCGTGACAGCCGAATGAGTGGCCTTCGATGTCCTCATTGTTACGGAACAGGTGTATCTGTGCGGCAGTGCCCTGAGCCTGCAAGGTTTCACTGCCGCGGCGGGCGAGGTCGGCGAAAAGATAGTCGCCGGCGCGGTCTTGCCTCAGCAGGTCTTCCACCGTGTCGCATTCGGCGGTGGCATATTCTGGATGCGAGCCAACGTCAAGGTATATGCGGCCTCCGTTACGCCAGTAAACGTTGGAACTTCGCCCCTGGTCGATCAGCGGTTTAAATAAAACTCGCGCCGCCATATCCTGGTCGATATCGGAAGGTTGTCCGTCGGTGCGAGCGCACATGAGGCCGTATTCGGTTTCGACACCGAAAATCCGTCGTTTAACCCGTTGGCTCTGAGCATTCACTGTGATTTACTCACCGCCTTTTTGCACAAATCCTTGTACGAATGCTTGCGCATCGGTTTCGAGAACTGAATCAATATCGTCAAGCAAGTCGTCTAGGCTGGTTTTTTCCACGAATTTTTGGCCGCCTGCTTCACCGTCGATATCGTCTTCAACCGGCTTGCCGCCGGGCGCATATTGTTGGCTCACGAATTCTCCTTTTCTATAGTCTTCATATGGTGAATCAGAGCGCTCGTATCGCCCTGTTCGATCATGCCAATTCCGTATTTCAATGACGAATCGGCGGGGTCAGGTAGTGGAATGCGACACAGCTGACCGCTGGCGGCATCGTTGACAACGATAGAAGTCCAGGAGGCTTTTACGACGGTACCCAGGCGCTGAATGGCCTGGCCTCGCACATATGCTCGAGTATTTTCCGGCGGCGCATGAGTTGCTTTTTCAATAGCGTGGTCACTTACCAGCCGCTCGACCCGACCAGCTTGTGCCAGCCGTTCGACAAGGGAGCGTTCGGGGCGCAGATCTGCCCACTGGATATCCATCGCGCTAAGGCGTGGATTCTCCCACCCGGTTCCCAGGCGTTGTCGCTGCCGTTCCAGGAGTTCGTATTTGCCCACCCATTCGACCAGGTGAGCCACTTCCGCACGATTATTTTGGAGGCCGTCCAGTACCTGTTCCCACAGATGGAGCACGCGTTCATCCACGTCGGTTAGATCATCGAGTGTGTCGATGACAAGATCGCGGTAGGCGCGTTGTAGGTCGATAGCAGATAGTGACTGTCCTGATTGAGTGTCGATGCGACCGGCAAACTCTAGGTCATGCGATACCGCCCAGGCGGTTGCCACTGGGTCTTGGTCAAGCATGAGGCCGTCCCACGCCAGTGCTCGGTCCTGTTCAAGACATCTGAGGATGAGGGCAGTGGTTCCCATCCGTAAGAAAGTTGACACATCGAATTGGTTGGCGTCGGCGTTAATGACATGCAGGCGGCGAAACTCATTCCCATCGGCGTGGGGTTCGTCGCGGGTGTTAATGATGGGGCGATTGAAAGTGGTTTCTAAGCCGACGTCATTTTCTATGAAATCTGCTCGCTGTGAGATTTGGAAGCCGGGACGTTGACTGTGTTGGCCGATGCCCACTCGCCCGCTACCGCACATGATGGGGCGAGTGATGAAGAAAGGCGTGAGAACGCTAATAATATCGTCGAGATCAACTTCGCGACTAACCTGATAGTTTTCGTGCGTGCCGTAGGCCGCCCCCTTGCCGTCGGTATTGTTTTTATATAGCACCAGGTTGCAGCCATCGGCCTGTGCTGCTTGCATAGCTCGCTGGGCGATGCGGTCGCCGGCTCTGTCATAAAGCACAGCCTGCAGAGCGTCCGTGGTTTCTGGCGACGAGTATTCGGGGTGGGCGTGATCTACATAAAAGCGGCCGCCGTTGGGCAGTACGACGGAGGTCGCCCGTTGCATATATTGTTCGTATTCGCTTGGTTGGTTTTCAAAATCGACGCCTCCGGAGGGCGCCAACCGGTACGGGTCATCGGTGAGCAGGGAGGGATGGGCATTGGCTCGCGAGAGACGGTAGCCACGCGCATCATTAAGTGGGTCTTCACCGGTGTAATCCCACCGCACTACCGTGCCGTTACTGACATGTTGAGCGTATGTTTCAACCGCCGTGGCCGATAAGACAATGGGATTGGCTTGTGCATTGGCGGCATCTGTCACCCCGAATTCGGTTTCGGTTCCCATCACGCGTTCAGCCATGGAAAGGTCCTTCCACGTCTCGTAGGGCGGTTACCGATACCACGTCGTCGCCGCGCAAACCGGTGATACGTGCCCATTCTTGCGGCGTGGTTGTAGCCGCCAGATCCATCGTTTCATTCATCTCTTCGTTAAAGGCAGCTTCCAGGTGGTCGAGGGTCAGTCCGGGGCGCCCTCTTAACGTGTCTTTAACGGCGAATTTTTTCGCTCGTTCAACCACCGTGGCAATCATGGCGCCCGATACCAGGTCGGATACGAATACGGTACGCGTCACCCCGGTCGCCAGGATCAGTTTGAATAACGCAGTTGTTGGGCTGTCGGTGTACATGTGGTCAATGAGAGTGCGCGTCATATGTGCAATAGCTTCATCGGCACTGTGGTAGGTGTCGTAGTTTTGCGGTGCCAATGGTATTGCCGTGGTCAGGTACTTAGAGAAAATCTCTTCAGCACCCGTGCGGTCGGGCCGTTCGATGCGAATACGCACATCGAGGCGCCCCGGTCGTAGCAGTGCCGGGTCAATCATGTCTTCGCGGTTCGAAGCCCCAATAATGATGACGTTATCGAGGGTCTCCACGCCATCCATTTCAGCCAGCATCTGTGGGACAATCATCGTTTCGATATCGGAGGAAATACCGGTACCGCGGGTGCGAAACATGGCTTCCATTTCATCAAAAAAGATGACCACGGGTACATCGCGTTTAGCTAAAGTGCGCGCGCGAGCAAAAATAGAGCGAATATGCCGCTCGGTTTCCCCGACGTATTTGTTGAGCAGTTCCGGGCCTTTAACCGATAGGAAGTAGGGTTGTGCACCGCCTTTAGCTTTGGCGAGCGAATGCGCCACTGCTTTGGCGATCAGAGTTTTACCACATCCGGGAGGCCCGTACAGCAAGATCCCCTTGGGTGGTCGCAGACCGTAGTCGCGATAGAGGTCGGGGTGAACAAACGGCAGTTCTACCGCGTCGCGGACTTTGGTGATCTGTTCCCCCAATCCACCGATGTCATCGTAGGTGACGTCGGGAATTTCGGGGGTAAGTAGCTGTTCAACGTCGGAGCGAGTGATCCTTTCGAGGGCGATGCCGGCGCGTTGGTCTATCAGTAGGGAGTCTCCCGGTTTCACTCCGCCGTGGCGCAACGCTCCCGCCAGCAGAACCAGGCGGGTCGATTGGCCGTCGATTTGTACGAGAGCGCGATCAGCTCCGACTAGTTCCACCACTGCCGCCAACTGTCCGATTCGGGGTATGGGCAGCGCATCAGCCACAATCATGTGTTCGTCGATGCGCAGTGCTTGCCCCGAAGATAGTCCGCGCAGATCAACTTGCGGGGCGACGGATAGTCGCATAACCCGTCCTTGAATATTGACTTCTGCTTCGCGTTCGTCCTCAAATCCTTCGATAAATATTCCGATCTGAGCGGGAGGTGCGCTGACTTGCTCCACTTTTTCACGCATGGAAACCAGTTCTTTACGAGCGTGCGCGAGAGCTTGGGCGAGCCTTTCGTTTTTCCCCTCGAGTGATACTACGGTGCGTTTGAGATCATCGATTTGAGATTGTGCAAAACTAGTTGTCACTGTGCTCCTCCTGAGCTTTCCACTCTAGCGAGAGTTGCTCGTGTTGATCGAGTAGCGTTTCTGCCCGCGAGATAACACCGCGGGCGCTGCGGCGAATTTTTTTGCCAGATACCGGCGGATTCAATTCGCGATGTTCGGACCACCCAGATTCACCGTCCCACTGTCCCCCCTTACCTTCGGCGGCTCTGGCAGGGCGTGAAGCGCGTTGGTGCGGCTGGCTGTGAGAAGCCATTTTCCGCGCCATAAGGAGGAAACCGGTGTGGGCAACCATGCGATGAGTGGGACGCACTGCGAGTCCGTCTAGGTGCCAGGGCCGGATGCTCGATTCCCACGCTTCCGGTGGCGTGAATCGTCCGCTGCGCACGATTTCTTCGCGCACTCGTGATAGCTGCGTGACGGTGGCGACATAAATCAAGACAATTCCTCCGGGGACCAGGACATGTTCAGCCGCCGCAAGGCATTCCCACGGCGCCAACATGTCAAGTACGACCCGGTCAATGCTCTCAGTTTTTCGCGCATATGCAACATCATTGAAGTTGCCAACTTTCACCGTCCACGCGGGGTGGCGCCCGCCAAACCACAAGTCAACATTTCCTTGCGCAATGGTGGCAAAGTCGGCACGCTGATCAACTGAGACTAGTTCTCCACCGGTTCCGATTGCCGATAGCAAAAATAGCGTCAGACCACCTGATCCCACTCCTGCCTCAAGTACCCGCGCGCCGGGAAATATATCTCCAAATGCGACAATTTGCCCGGCATCTTTGGGATAGATGATGGCGGCTCCGCGGGGCATCGACATGACGTAGTCGGCTAGCCGTGGACGCAGTATTTGGAAGTGGCGTCCACCGTCTTCAACCGTTATCGCGGCGGGCTGACCAATGAGGTCGTCGTGGCGGATGCGTCCGCGGGCGCACTGAAATATCTCCCCGGGGGTTAATACCACCGTGTGGAGTTTTCCCTTGGGGTCAGTAATTTGCACAAAGTCACCGCTTCGCAGTGGCCCCGTTCGGGTTGCTTGACCAAATTCTGCGCCGATGCTTCGCGGCGCCCTGTACTCGAAGTTCATCGACCCCAGTCTACTGTTAGTCCCACCCGGTGCCCTTATCTGCTTCCTCACACCATTCACCAAGTGATGTGACACTGCCTGTGAATATCGCGGCTGTACACACTTCCCGATACGGTGGTGTCATGTCTGCTTCGCCTTCACGTCCCCGTCTGAAAAAAGCACTGTCTGCGTCTTCGGCCGCAACCTGGCTACAGTGTCCTATGAAGTTTCGCCTCATCTACGTCGATGGCATCAAAGAGCCTCCGAATCAGGCCACCACTCGCGGCACCCTGGTACACGCGGTTTTGGAAAATCTCTACGATCTACCGGCCCAGGACCGTACGCCTTCGGCGGCTGAGCAACTTATCGAACCGGCCTATCAGGAACTATTTGCAGGAAAAGATGATTTCGAAGCTCTTTTCGCCGACCCCGCTTTGAAGGAAAAGTGGAAAGAGGAGGTGCGTGCACTTGTCAACCAGTATTTCGCAATGGAGAATCCGCGTCGGCTGCAACCATATGCGCGCGAGCAGTTCATTAATGTGGAAATCACGGATCGCATCGCCTTAAGGGGGTTCATCGACCGGGTAGACAAGGCTCCCAATGGTGCTTTGCGGGTGGTGGACTACAAAACGGGCAAATCTCCGCGTCCCCGCTATCTGGAGGATAAGCTTTTCCAAATGCGTTTTTACGCCCTGCTGCTCGACAAGTCGGGGGAAGGTTTACCGGCCCGCACACAACTGGTGTTTTTGGGTGATGGTCGTACTTTGACTTTCGACCCCACCCGTGAACAGATTGATGCCTTCGAGCATTACCTGGTTGGCTTGTGGGAGCAGATTGAATACGCCATTCGCACTCGCCTCTTCCCTCCCAAAAAACAGGTGCTATGCAAGTGGTGCGGAGTGTCCCAGTACTGCCCGCTATATGGTGAAGAACCGGAGATTAGCGAAACCGGTTTGTCTGAGCTACTGGAAATTAAGCGCTCAAACGTGTCCTAGCGAGTAGCTGTCCATTGTGCCCACTGGTTACGCAACCAGTTCTCATCGACTATTTCCAAGCTGTCGATAGAAGGTGCCCCGTAGTGCGCGGGCACGGGATTGAGGCCCGGAAGCGCGTAGGTCAATGCACCCGCATCGATTCCTGCGCGCACCCCGGCAGGTGAGTCTTCGAAAACAATGCAGTCGATTGTATCTACTTCTAGTTCGCGCGCCGCTTTGATATAGGGTTCGGGGTGTGGTTTGGCCTGGGTTACTTCGTCTCCAGCTACCACCACATCAAAGGTGCCGCGCGGGGCGCGTTCAACTACTGCGTTAGCGAACTTGCGATAGGAAGAGGTAACCAGCGCGGTGCGAATACCGAGGTCGCGTGCGCAAGAGGCTAGGTCTAAAGAGCCCGGTAGCCACGGTGCTCCGTGGGTGACCACCATGTCGTGAACGCTATCAATCAAGGTGGCGATGGTTGATTCTACATCGAGATCAACTCCGGATTTAGCACTCATAATCCCTATGGATTCGGTAAGTGAGCAACCGGCTAGTTCATCACCCATTCCGATTTCCCACGGTACGCCCATGTCTGTGAAGAGTTTGAGTTCCGCGGCCTGCCAGTATTTTTCAGTATCGACAAAGGTGCCGTCCATATCGAATAGGATCGCTGCGGGTAAAGTCACGTAACCTCCTGTTAATACCTCTCCCCTATCTTAGGCTAAGCCAGGGAGGGGATCGCGGAAAGGACTCCCATTCCCAGCAGTCCCGCAATCACCGCGGCTATGACTATCCGGTAGATAACGAACGGCTGGTAGGACCGGGTAGATACGATCTTGAGGAACCAGACGATTACCGCGTAACCGACTATGAAAGCAATGATGGTTGCCAGTAGCGTGGGGCCCGCGTAGACGGTGTCGTTGCCGACTAGTACCTTAAACAGCTTGTAGAAGCCGGAGGCGAATACTGCTGGCATGGCAAGCAAAAACGAGTAGCGAGCAGCGGCTTCTCGAGTGTAGCCCATGACCCGTCCCATGGTGATCGTGCCCCCCGATCGAGAAACACCTGGGATTAGCGCCATGGCTTGTGCGAAACCGTAGAGAATGGCGTCCCGCCACGTCATCCGGTCGAGTGTTCGATACCGGGGCGCATACCGGTCGGCAGCTGCCAGCAGAATCGCAAAGAATGCGAGCATTGTGACGGTGATCCACAGGTTTCGGAATTGGTAATCGATCCAGTCTTCTAGTAGCAGTCCCAGAATGCCGATGGGGAGAGACCCCACGATAATCATCCATCCCATCCGCACATCTGGATCAGATTGCGCGATGCGGGAGTTTTCATTTACCCAGGGCATAGCCATAAACCATCGTGAAATAATGCGGACAATGTCACGCCAGAAGTAGATCAATACCGCTGTTTCAGTACCGATCTGTGTGATGGCGGTAAAGGCTGCTCCGGGGTCTTCCATTCCCATTAGTTCGCCCACGATACGTAGGTGCGCCGACGATGAAACGGGGAGGAATTCCGTCAACCCCTGGACCAGTCCCAGGATGATTGCTTCTAACCAGTTCATAGTTGAAAACCCTACTGCCTTCTTAATCGCGGTACTGTATGAGACATGCAACATCGATATATGGGAAATACCGGATTGTCCGTGTCTTGTCTGGGACTGGGAACATTGACGTGGGGGCGTGATACGACGATCACCGAAGCGGAGGCCATTTGCAAGGCCTACCGCGATGCCGGTGGAAATGTCATAGACACCTCTCCATCCTACGGCGATGGTGACGCTGAACGGGTGGTCGGTGAGCTCATCAATTCTTCTATTGACCGCTCCGAGATTGTCTTGATGACCAAGGGCGGCTACTTCTGCTCAGCGGATACTCGACGCCTATCACATTCGCGCAATGCGATTTTGCAATCGATTGATCGTTCTCTCAACCGGTGTCAAACCGACTATATCGACGTATTCTTCCTACAGTTTTCCGATCCGCATACTCCCATAGAAGAAACTCTATCGACGCTGGAGTTGGCACTGCGCAGCGGTCGCGTGCGATACGTGGGGGTGTCGAATTTTTCGGCTTGGAATACCGCCGAGGCGTTTTATCGGGGGGCTAATTTAGGAGTTCCCGTGCAGGCGGTACAAGCGGAGTATTCTCTGCTTGAACGCGGTATTGAGCGTGAACTGACCCCCGCCCTGGAGTCTCAAGGTCTTGGTCTATTCGCCTGGTCGGCGCTCGCCCGAGGAGTTTTAACCGGCAAGTATCGTCATTCAACACCGGCCGATTCCCGCGGTGCTTCTCCCGTATTTGCTGAGTTTGTGGAACCTCATTTGACACCGCAGGCACAACAGATTGTCGAAGCGGTAGCCAAGGCGGCCGAAGGATTAGATGCCTCCGCCCTGGAGGTTGCACTCGGCTGGCTACTTCAGCAACCGGCTGTTACTTGCGGCTTGGTTGGGCCTCGCACACTCACTCATATGCGTCAGATGATCGACGCCTTGCGCTTTGAGTTGCCCGCCCCAATAGCGCAGGCATTAACGGAGGTTTCCCAACTGCATCGTGGATACCCCGAAACGAGCGCTATGGACGATGATGTTTAGTCGTCGATGTCAATGAACTCAATGTCATCGTCGTCGTATTCGTCATCCTCAAAGTCATCGTCTTCGATCATGTCGAACGGCAGGTCAACACCGTAGTTGTTGAAAAGCGCGTCATCGTAGGTAAAGAAGGCGTCGCGCAGGCGCGCTTCAGCCGCTTCAACAATGGCTGCTTCAGAGATCTCTGCGGCCCTCGCCGCCTGATGATGCGCTTCAAAAGCTGCGATCAGGCGGTTCAGTGCATCTTGAGGATTTGTACCCATGTCTCTACCTTACAGGCCATCGCTGCGATTATTGGCGTCCGTATCATCCGGCTTCGAGTTGTCGCTGACTAATCCGAGAACTTCGGCGATATTCGGGGGGAAGTATCCCGGGCCTTTGAGTACCTTGCCGTCTTCGCGGAATATCGGTTGTCCATCGGCGCCGAGTTTAGACAGGTTTGACGCCTGTACTTCATCGAGTACGGCATCGAGGTCTATCCCGGTTTCTAGGCCCATTCCGTAGAGAACGTAAATGAGGTCCCCCAGTGCATCGGCGGTTTCGATGGTGTCGCGAGTGCCGTCATCGAGTTCTCGGGCTTGTATTTGAGCCTCTTCGATACATTTTCTGGCATCGGCACCGTATACTGCTCCGATCAATTCGGCGTACTCTTCAGAAATAAGTCCCATCCGCAGGTCGATGCGTGCAATGTCTGCGTTCGGGGTGTCACCGAGTTTAACGGGCAGGCCGTATACTTCGTGGAACTGCTGCACGAGGGCTTGCGGTAATCGCGGATCGTAGGGGCGTTGCGCCGCCGGGCCGGTAGCCGAACGCGCACTCCAGCGCATCGGTTCACGCAGATCACAGTTGGGACTCATGGAATCGGAGCGCAGTAGGCTAGCGGTCCACATATTGACGACGCGGTCGGCTGTTTCTTGCACGTTGCGTTGGACTCCTTCGAATACAAACCCAAGTTTCCAAGCAAGTTTCCACGAGGCGACATTGCCTTCATGTGCAGACCAGGTAATTTTGTCTATTTCCAAATTGTCCCAGGCATCTTCAATAGCTCGTTGACAGGCTTCATACATCAGCCCTCGACCACGATATTCGGGAGCTCCCCAGTATCCAATGCTCGTTTCGCGACGCTGCTGGTGGAATCCTTCGATACCGACGACACCGACGAAGGTGTTCTCACCGGTAAATACCAACCACGAGCGTTCATTTTCTCCTTGTTGAAGTACTTGGTTAATCCACCAGCGCGCCGAATCCTGTGTATAGGGCACGGGGACGGTGGTAAAACGCTGGATCAGTTCGTCCTGACAAGCGCGCGTAATGGTTTCAACGTCCTGTTCCGTGGGTTGGCGCAAGTAGACGCGATGCGAATGGATGGGCTGTTTACTCATGGTCGTCATCTTTCATCACGGAAATAGGCTGGTCGGGATGCGCGTGGTTCCATGCGGTTACCAGTGCGTTGGAATAAGCGGTGGAGGTCTGCGCCCCGGACATTTGGAAAGTTCGGTCAAATACGAAAACGGGTACCGCGGTGACCCCCATTTGCACGCCGATCTGGAAGTCGGAAAATACTTCGGAAGCGTATTCTTGGCTCTCTAATGCCGCCAGTACCCGTTCACCTGGGATGGAGAAGTCGCGGGCAAGAGCGATGAGCGATTCGGGATGAGCAAGGTCGATCCCCATTTCGAAACGGGCGCGTTGCAACCCTTCATGGACACGCATTTGTAGCGTATCTGGGCCACTTATCGCATCATTTTCAATATCGATCTCACGAGCTAAACAGATTAGCCGATGCGCATTGGACGTTGGCGCTACGACCGTGTCATTCCACGCGAATTTGATTCCTTCACTTCGCCCCATATCACTGAGTGATTCAAGGATCGAGGCAACGTCGTCGACGGGTATTTTCTTGGTCTGGGCAAGGTACTGCGCTTCGGACATCTCCGGAATCGAGGCGTCGAGTTCAGGATCGAGCAGATAAGCGTGTATCCGCACGGTTACGCTGTCGCGGTGTGGAAACTCCCGCAGAGCTTTGCGCAAGTGTCTGACGCCTAGATAGCACCAGGGGCAGGCTACATCGGACCAAATGTCTATATGCATATCCTCCACTGTACGACTTTTGTCACTCGAGCACTCGGGTAGGCTTGCTATATGGAGGATTCGAGTTGTGAATTTTCTCAGCCTGAAGTTGATGTTTTAGCCCGTGAGCTTACTGATTATGCAGTTTTTAAGAGCCGCGTCATTATTCGAGATGATGTTTTACGGATGGGAGTCTTGCTCTGCGCGGTTGGTGCGGTAGCCGCGGTGATGAATGCTCTGGTGGTGGCCGGTGATGTTGGCCTGTCCTGGGGCGCCATCGCATCAGGGTGGTTTGCAGCGGTCGGTTCCGGCTGGCTTTTTACTATTTTATTCCGCATTCTTGCTGTCGGGGCGTTACTGGGGACGCTGGGTGGTTTCGCGGTACTGGTCTACGCGCCTTTTCATCGCAACTCCATGTATCGGCGGACCTATGCCGCGTTTTGCGACCGGGGTTGGATAGCGCACGGATGCGCCACTGGTTTAACTGTGGACGACGACGGTTTATGGATTAAACGTGAGGTAGAGGTCGTGGTGTGGAGTGCGGATCGGAAGTATCCGGATAACCACTGGCGCCGTGACTGCGCACAGATTAAACGTGACTTCACGCATTCGGATCGAAAGATGATGGCATCTGTGTTGCTGGCTGACCGAAAGTTCCACGGGTTGATGACGATCGGGCAACTGCGGTCGCAGTTTGACCGCACCGGAAAGTCGCGGCGTTCATCCTATATCGGATTCGGACCTCTTCATCGAATGCGTGCGCACCCCGACCTGGCGGTGGTGGCTCCGCCGTCGACAAAAGCGATCCGCTCGCCACAAGCATTTGAGGACCTACTATTTTGGATTCGTCGTTGAGCTACTATAGCAACTGTGATGTACATCATTTTAAGGAGAATAGATGAGTGACAAACTGCGCGCCCTATCGGATCTGGGAGTATCGATTTGGCTTGATGATCTCTCCCGTCACCGTTTGCGCTCCGGTGATCTATTAAAGCGGATCGACACCGATAGCGTTGTTGGTGTTACTACGAATCCTGCGATTTTCAGTGCGGCGATTGGAGACGGCGCCGATTATGCCGATCAGGTTGCCACCTTAGCTTCAGTTGACACTGCCGTCGACGAGGCGGTATTCGCCATGATTATTGATGATGTGCGGCAGGCTTGTGACGTCATGCGGCCTGTCTTTGACGCCTCGGCAGGGCGCGACGGTCGGGTTTCTATTGAAGTCGATCCTCGTATTTCAGCTGACACGCGGGCCACCATCGCCCAGGCCAGAGACTTGTGGAAGCGAGTAGATCGCCCCAATGCGATGATTAAGATTCCCGCTACCCGCGATTCCCTACCGGCAGTCACAGAGGCGATTGCGTCTGGTATCTGCGTGAATGTGACACTCATCTTTTCGGTCGACCAGTATCGTCAAGTAATTGACGCATATTTCACCGGCCTCGAACAGGCGCTCGATCGGGGCTTGGATATTTCAGCAATCCATTCGGTGGCAAGTTTCTTCGTCTCTCGCATTGACACGGAGGTTGATCAGCGCCTGGATGCGCTGGGCACCGAAGCTGCCGCACAGCTACGTTCGACGCTGGGTTTGGCGAATGCGCGTTTGGCCTACGAAGCCTACGAACAGTCACTGACAACGGATCGCTGGCAGGCGTTGGAAAAAGCCGGCGCGAATCGTCAGCGACCGCTGTGGGCATCGACAGGGGTAAAAGATCCGCAACTGTCCCCCACCCTGTACGTTGATGAGTTGGCGGTTGAGGATACGGTCAACACCATGCCGGAAAAAACTCTGCGCGCGGTAGCCGAACAGTCGCAGTTGCACGGCGACGCGGTGCGCGGTACTTACGACGATGCCCGGCAACGTTTCGCGCAGCTACAAAAGCTGGGTGTCGACTTCGATGAGGTGTCCCGCCAGCTACTCGATGAAGGCGTCGAAAAATTCGAGGTGGCCTGGAAAGATCTGCTGGACAATGTGCGTAGCGCTCTAGATGCCGCTCGCTAAAAACTAGCCGGCATTTCAGCGTAGCGACTGGCGGTGAATTTGGTCGCTGGCGCGTCGGCTATGAACTGCTACGGAATCATTGTGAATATGCTGAAAGCCCCGGATATCCGGGGCTTTCACTCTAGTGCGCGGAGGGGGACTTGAACCCCCACTCCCGTTTAAATGAGGAACTAGCACCTCAAGCTAGCGCGTCTACCTATTCCGCCACCCGCGCAGGGGACTGGTGGACTTTCGTCCAACGGCAACGAAGAAAACTTTAGCATGAAGATTAGTTGCCGTGCCAATCCATTACTTGAGCATGTCTAAGATCACTCGATCGATGCCGAGTCGATCATTGACGTGAGCAAGCATATCGATCAGTCGCTGATTTTCTTCTTCTGTCAGAGCCGTTTCGATGAGGTCGACGTACACGCTCCGTAGGACGTCTCCGGCTTTGTCGCACAGCACCTGACCGGTAGCGGTAATGGATGCAATATGACCGCGACCATCGGTTTCAGCAGTTGTTTTCTTGACGAGTTTCCGGTCCACTAGCGAACTGACGAGATAAGACAGGCGAGAGGGCGAAAACGAAAGAACTTCGGATAGAACCCCCATTCGCAGGGCTCCCTCGGGCGATTTCGACAGGGTTAACAAAATGGCGAAATCGGCCATCGAGATCCCAACCTGCGTTTTGACTTGCTGGGTCCCTACGGAGCTCACGCGCAAAATGATTTGCGTAAACATTGACCATGCCCGCTGATGAACCTGCTCACTCATTTTGTTTCGCTCTCACTCCCCCGATAAACGATCTAATTGTTTTACCACCTCTAAGGTACAAGGTCTAACTGTTTGGAAGAAATTCTCATACTTGCGGCGAGTCACTAAGATTGAAATAACATCCACCCTGCGTCAATTATAAGGGTTTTGTTATTCAAAATCAGCTTTTGTTTAAATTTTTTGATCACCTTGAAAGGGGAACTGTGTCCAGACCTATCGCAATTTTTGACCTCGATGGCACCATTACCGACTCCGCCCCACTCATTACCGACTGTGTCGCTCGCACTCTCCAGGATCTCGGGTTGGCGCCACAGTCACCAAAAGAGCTTCGGCGTTGGGTCGGCCCGCCTCTTTCGGTCAGTTTTCGAGATTTCGCAGGGCTATCCGAACGAGACATTACGCCGGCGATTGAAAGGTATCGCACCCACTATTCAGGTCGCATGCTGGAGGTTCCGGTTTTCCCGCATATGTGCGAAACACTTCAAACTCTGTACACCAATCAGATCATTCTTGCAGTGGCGTCCTCCAAGATTGAACGTTTGCTCAGTCCGATTCTTGAGAAACTCGACCTCGATTCTTATTTTTCCGTGGTTTGCGGTTCTCGCGAAGATGATCCCTACCAAACCAAGGGCGAAGTCATTGCTGACGCCCTCCAGCGTCTAAAGCGCATGGAGGTTGATACGTCGACCACCTTCATGATCGGAGATCGCCACCATGACATCGATGGAGGATATGAAAATCAACTGACCACTGTCGGTGTGACATGGTCCGGTACCGAGGTGTCTGAATTCGCACAGGCGGACCATATCGTTGACGATCCTCGACAACTCGTTGACATTGTATGTCCACGCAACTAACAGATAGTTCCGCTAGCTCCCTAATATCTCCGGTTACCAGTAGGCTAGAGGCGTGAATACAAGCGGAGCACGGGCGGGACGGTGGATCAGCACAGTCCGCTCACAAGGACAGAAACTAACAACTCGCAGCAAGCAGTTGCTGGCGCGAACCCAACGCGATTCTCATCGCCGTCCAGAACGTCCTTCTGCGACACAGGCTTCCCTCGATCGAACGGTTTCACGTACCAGACTCAAGGCGTCGTCACGATCGATGCCACATCGTTTTGTGGATCCGGGCCGTCGTAACGGAAGTGACGATGTGCCCGCCTGGTTAAAGAAAGGCGGCACAGCTGCCTGGATGACAATTGGGATATTGCTGGTCACCTCCTTTGTGTTCTGGGCCGTATCTCAAGTATCAGCGGTTTTCGTGGCGATTTTTCTCGCCTTCGTCATTACATCGGTCCTGAACCCGGTCGTTAATTTCCTCAGCAAATTTCTGCCGCGCTCTTTAGGTGTGCTTATCGCTTTGCTGGGGGCGATAGCAATTTTCGGCGGGCTCATCACTTACGTTATTGCCTCTGTGACGAGCCAGTGGAGCACTTTGTCAGATCAGTTCGGTAACGGCATTGACAAAATTATTGATTTCTTGCGCACCGGCCCGTTCCGGGTGGAGTTATCCTCCGATGAGGTATATCAGTGGATCAATCAGACGGTTGACCAGGCACGCCAGTATATTGAATCCAATGCCGGAGCCCTCATCCAAGAAGCTTTGAATAACATCTCTTCAGTGGCCATTGGTATGACCATCTTTGCGCTGGCAATTTTCACCACGATTTTCCTCCTATATTCGGGAGAAAAGATGTGGCGCTGGACGCTCAACCGGTTTCCTGACCGACACCGAGAGCCGCTCCATCGGGCTGCCGCTGCCGGTTGGTTTACTTTCGCCGGATACGCCCGTGGAATCATGTTGGTAGCGTCAACAGATGGTCTCTTCGCTTTCATCTATTTGTCTATTCTGTCCGTCCCACTGGCAGCGCCACTTGGGGTGCTCGTGTTCATCGGCGCATTTATCCCCCTCATTGGCGCGCCCACAGCAATGATTTTCGCGATGATTGTGGCGCTGGCCGCCGACGGCGTGTGGACCATGTTGCTGGTGGGTATCGGTATTGCTCTCATTGGCCAATTCGAGGGTCATGTACTGCAACCTCTTATTATGGGGTCGCAGGTCTCTCTGCACCCGGTTGTCGTGGGTGTAGGTGTTGCCGCAGGCACCCTGGTGGCAGGCTTGCTGGGAGCGGTTATATCAATCCCACTTATTGCTTCTGCGTGGGCCATTTACCAGCAGTTACACGAGGATGATCCACCCTTCGAAGGGCCGCTTCCTTCCGCCCGGGAAGTCGTTAAGGGAACTGAATAGAGCTTCAGCTAGTTATAGTGCGCTCCCCGCGACCGGTACCTGCCACCGGCGCATTGTTCCGAGTGCTGAAGGTCGCATTTATCGAAAATCTCGCGACCGCGTGGCGACGGGAGTGCGACACGGTTCGATTTTATCGGCCAATACGGCATAGACCCCGTCTTCTTTTTCGATGATGCCGCGGATGATGACAGCATTTTCATTGAGAGCGATTGCGCGGAAGTGTTTCCACAGCCCGGGTTGGCAGATAATGTTGGCTAAACCGGTTTCATCTTCGAGGGAAAGAAAAACTGTTCCCTTCGCGGTCATGGGGCGCTGGCGATGCGTAATGATTCCCGCTACTTTGATGCGGCGTCCCGCAGGTACGTCGGCGAGGGCGCTACACGTGCAAATGGCGCTATCAAGAGTTGGCCGCACGGCCTCCATCGGATGCATATCAACGCTGAGACCCATGGTCTGATAGTCGGATTGCAGGCCTTCAATGCGTGTGAGTGGTGCAAACGCGGGAGTTTGTTGCCACTCGATACCGGGCAGTGTGGGTTGCACGGTGGATTTTTGGCCCACCAGTGCGGCGTTCCACACCCCGTCGCGTCGGTTGGCGACGAGTTCGCCCAAAGCTCCCGCCAGCGACAGTTTTTCGATATCGCTGTCACTGAGGTGGGCGCGCTGAGCGAGGTCACCGATGGACCGGTACGGGGTGTGCCGTGCGTCAACGATGCGTCGGCAGGTGGCTTCATCGAGCCCTTTGACGCTGTCGAGTCCCAGGCGAATACGTTTGGTTGGATTTGGGCGCACCGGGGGTTTGGTGTGACCGAGTGCGCGTGGTTCGGTAGTTTCAACCCGCGCCTGTTCGTGGGAATAGTTGACATCGGTTCGGGCAACGGCAACGCCGTGTCTGCGCGCATCGTCAATGAGTGACGCGGGTGTGTAAAACCCCATCGGCTGCGACGCTAAAATCGCGGCGTAAAACTCTTCCGGAAAATGCACCTTCATCCACGCGGAGGCGTACACAATGTAGGCGAAAGAAAATGAGTGCGATTCTGGGAATCCAAAGTCGGCGAAAGCGTTGAGGCTTGTCACGATGCTTTCCGCCGTCGCCCCCGTGATGCCGCGTTGTGCGAGCCCCGCGAAAAGTTGGGGGCGGAGCCGACGCATGCGTTCTTCACGCCGTTTCGCCCCCATGGCTTTGCGGAGCTGGTCGGCTTGCGCCGGCGAAAACCCGGCGGCATCGATGGCGATCTGCATGAGTTGTTCTTGAAATAGTGGAACACCGAGCGTCTTTTCTAACGCTGGGCGAAGGAGCGGGTGCGGGTAGGTCACGGGTTCTCTCCCCTGCCGTCTGCGCAGATAGGGGTTGACGGCTTTACCCTGGATGGGGCCGGGGCGAATCAGCGCAACCTCGACAACAATGTCATAAAAGCATCGTGGTTGGAGGCGAGGTAGGGTGTTCATCTGCGCCCGTGATTCGACTTGAAAAACTCCCACCGTATCCGCCGCGCACAGCAGATCGTAGACCAGCGGGTCTTCTTGCGGCAGCGTGTAGAGGTCGTAGGGTTTTCCTTCCGGGGTACAGTGCCCCTGTTCGGCGAGAGCGTCGAACATGGTGCGTAGTGCGGTGAGCATCCCCAACCCGAGGAGGTCGAATTTGACGAGCCCGGCTTCCGCGCAGTCGTCTTTATCCCACTGCAAGACCGTGCGTTTTTCTTTGCTTGCCCACTGCACCGGGCACAGATGCGACACGGGTTGGCGAGTGAGGATCATGCCTCCGGGGTGAATCCCCATGTGGCGAGGCAGTCGTTGGAGGGAGGCCGCCATCTGGGCGACTTGCTGATCGACGGGGGTATGCGAGGTGTTTTTTGCCCACTGATGCGCGATTTCTTCGGGATATCCGAAGGCTTTAGCAACGTCACGGAGGGCAGATTTGGGGCGGTAGGAGATGACGTTCGCAACTTGCGCGGCGTAGCGGCGCCCGTACCTGTGGTAGATGTGCTGGATAACGATTTCGCGTCGCTGCGCTTCAATGTCGATGTCAATATCGGGCGGCCCACTTCGCCCCGGAGAAAGAAATCGTTCAAAAAGCATGCGATGGCGCACGGCGTCAACGGCAGTGATTCCGAGGGCGTAACATACTGCGGAGTTGGCGGCTGAGCCGCGCCCTTGGCACAGGATGCCTTGGGAGCGACAAAAGTCAACGATTTCTTTGACGATGAGGAAGTATCCGGCAAACCCCATCCGGATGATCGTATCGAGTTCGCGGTCAATGGTTTCCCACGCTCGCGGATGGTCGGCGCGTGTCCCGTAGCGTTCGCGCGCACCGCGGTAGGTACATTCTCGAAGCCAGGTTTCTTCGCTGTGTCCGTCAGGGGTGTCGCAGGTGGGGAGGTCGGGGGCGATGAGACGCAGATCGAAACTGCATTCGTCGGCCAGTGCTGCCGCTTCTTCCACTGCTTCCGGGTAGTGGCGGTGAATACGCCGCATGTCGTCTGCGCTACGCAGGATGGGTGGATACGCTTCGAGGTAGGGTTCGACTTCGGCGAGGGTGCCGCCGAGTTGAATGGCTCGCAGCACGTGTGCGCGGGTGACAGAGTGGGCGCGGGCGGCGCGCGCTCCGGTTGTGGCAATGACCCGGGTGCGAGTTCGTCTGCCGAGTTCAGCGAGGATTGGCGCAAGTTCCGTTTCGTCTTCCGGTGTGGTCAACGTTGATTCGATAACGACGCGGTCGCGTCCGAACAGGTCTATCAGGCGCTCGATTTCACGGGTTGCGGCGGGTACTCCTCCTTCGCGGAGCGCGCGGCGAACGGTGCCGCGGCTGGAGCCGGTGAGGATGACCCAGTTGCCTCGGCTGTATTCGGCGAGGTTGTCGAGGGAAAATACGGTATCCGTGCGCTGATTTCGCGCGAGTTGGAACTCGGATATGGCGGCGCACAGGTCGTGGTATCCATTGACCGATGTGGCAAGGATCGGCAGGTGGGTGTGGTTTGTCAGCCGCAGTTCGGTGCCGTATACGGTACGGATACCGTGTTCGCGTGCGGCCACCGCTGTTTGCACGGCGGAGTACATGCCGTCGTAGTCGAGAACGGCAATGGCGTCGAGGTCCAGTTCGCACGCGCGTGTGACGAGTGCTTCGGGAAGGTCGGCACCGTGAAGAAAACTGTAGGCGCTGTGCGCGTGGAGTTCGGCGTAAACGGTCACGCCCATAGCCTATCGAACGTTTGTTCGACTGTCATGGTGGGCGGCGCGTCTCCACGTGTCCGGGAAAGCGTGTGGGGCCACCGGCACTGCGGTGGCCCCACACGCGGGAAAAGGGTTAGTTCTTCTTTCGGCTCATAGCTACGCTACCGGCACCGGCAAGCAGCAACCCTGCTGCCACCGATACGAGCAAACCAAGCTGCGATCCATCAACACCGGTACGCGCCAACCCGTGACCGGAGCTCGTCCCCGACTGGGTTGAGCCACCCGATGACCCACCACCGGGTTGAGACCCATCAGACCCACCGGGTGCCGGGTCTCCACCGGAGTCCGGGCTCTCTGCACTGGCACCATTGCTTGCTTCACAGTTCGCAGTAATGGTTGCGCTATCGGGGAAATCATATTCCATGACTTGATACTCCCTTAGGAAACTACCATGAGAGCCCTTTTTGAGCGCGATGGTAATGCCGGGCGTTGTCGCATCAAACTGCTTCTTAATCACCTACTCAACCGTATGTGATGTTTTCCCGTCAGTATCTGTTGGATATGCAAAGTGTTTCCGTCCCAGATCTTGACCTTCATCGGTGATATCGAAAACAAATTCTGGATGCTTGCCAGCATCGAGTTTATCCGCCGTAAGCTTCAACACACAACCATCCCGTTCAACCGTGAACCCGGGAAGACATTGTTTAACAGAGTTTTGGAGACCTTCCTGCTCTATTACTTTTTCATACATCGACCCATTGGTTACCGCATCCACTAATCTAACAACTAGTTTGTCGCTCACCAGATTTTCCCGCAGGCGGAAGCTCATCGTTTTTGCTTCACCACCAGCTACCCAATCAAAATCTTTGCTCCTATCCACAACCCAGAGTAGCCCATCGCTTGATTCATTTAAGACATCGACTCTGTACTTACCGGAGACGGCATCAAATACCGTTGCCGTCACGCGACACTGCGAGTATTCGGCATCGAATGCGCCGCAGTTATTCTCTATCCATTCGTTGTCATGCTCACTCACATACGTTGTCGAAAGAGATTCACCGGAAGAGCCCTCGGGCATTATTTTCCGCAAATAAATCTCGTGCCCATACTGTCCGCTGCCAAGGTCAACCATCGTCGGCCCAAGTGGGATAACGAATTCATTATCCTCGGGCAACGTGAGCGTGTACCTCCTTACTTTACCGTCAGCATGGTCAACCCGAAGCTGGTAGTCACCGGGTATCTTAATTCCGGAGATCGTAATCTTCATCTGGCATGAGGATAGTGACTCAGCCTTCACCGTGCCCGCACAGTTTTCGTTGA